>JARGFS010000220.1 GCA_029211095.1 bacterium
GGACCGTGACAGCAATGAATTTCAGGTACTCGGTATTGTTGGTCAGCTCATAGGTCAGTTTCTGCTCTCCCCATTTTAGAGGGGGCATCTGGGCATCACCAACCACAATCCCCTGCGCAGCCAGAGACGCTGCCAACGAGAACATTACCAGAACGGCCAAAATTAGTTTTCGTAAAGTCATCAGGATTATCTCCCCAAAATCTGTTTTGCTGCCAACTGTCCGCAGGCGGCGTCAATATCTTGTCCCCGGCTCTTGCGCACCGTCACTGCCGGTACATGCGGCAGAAGTTTCCTGCCGAACCAGTCTACTTTTTCATCTGTTGGCCGGTTGAAATCAAGGCCATCAACCGGATTATATGCAAGAATATTTATCATGCAAGGTATTCCACGTACTAAGGCTCCGAGCGCCTTGACATCTTCCATGCTGTCGTTAAAGCCATCAAAAAGAATGTACTCCAGCGTCACCCGCTCCCCCGTCTGGACCCCGTAGTATTTTATCGCCTCCATCAACTTGTCCAACTTAAAGGTCTGGGCCACCGGCATGATCTTCTCTCTTTTCTCCTGAGTTGCCGCGTGGAGCGAAACCGCCAGGCGGCATTTCAGACCGGCATCGGCCAGCTTCTTTATCTTGGGAGAGATTCCCGAAGTTGAGACGGTTACTCTCCGACCGGCCATATTGAACCCGTTGTGAGCCGTGATTATTTTAAGCGTCTCCACCATATTGTCAAAATTGTTCAGCGGCTCCCCCATCCCCATAAAGACAACATTGGAGAATGCATTCTCTCCTTTAAGATCACGGACACGCATCAGCTGACCGATTATCTCCCCGACTGTCAGGTCCCGTTTGAGCCCCATCGTACCGGTAGCGCAGAATTTACAAGCCAGAGCACAACCGGCCTGCGAAGAAACGCAGAGGGCCGCCTTTTCCGAGTCATGGACCGGAATCAGGACAGTCTCAATCGGCAGGCCATCTTCGAGAGTAAAGGCATACTTGATAGTCCCGTCAGTGGAGATCGCGGTTTGTGATTCTTTGAGCTGTTCTACGGTATAATCAGAATCAAGCTGTTTGCGCAGGTTAAGGGAAAGATCGGTCATCATGTTGAAATCCTCTTCACGTATCTTATACAGCCACTTGAACAATTGGCCGCCGTGAAAAGAGTTCTGACCAAGAGATTTCATCAATTCCTGAAGCTGTTTTTCGGATTGTCCCAAAAGATTCGGTTTTCTCATGGCCCCAATGTATGGTAATAATCCCATAGCGCAAGGGTAAGAATGGTTGTTTGCTCTTGCCAAAGGGACGAGACGGGCGGCCTGACGTGATGAAATAGCAATTTGGCGGTATTGTCTTGACTTAGTCGTGTAGGGCGGCTATTATAGAGGCCGAAAACGGGGTGTGGCGCAGTCTGGCAGCGCGCATGCTTTGGGAGCATGATGTCGGAGGTTCAAATCCTCTCACCCCGATTTTGTGATCGTCATGTCTCAGTCTTCGACATCCATTTCGTGCTTCCTCTATCTAAAATCTAACTTAGCTCTAAAACCATAGCCACGTAATCCGACTCATCAGATCAGTCCCTCAGCGCAGTTTATACACCAAGATTGTAAAAGATTGACAATCTTCAAAAAATGGATACCTTGGTATTGTATAAACAGTTCCCATTGGTTTACCTCGCACTTCCGATGGCCACCAACTTGGACCGAAAGACGGTATTGCATGAGAGCGCCGCGCCCGGAATTGACATTTAAGTACTTCCTCAATAAAAGAGTGACAAACAAAAAATGACAGACCAAAACCACATCAAAGAGAAACCTGGCATTGCAAACCTGTTAGTGCATGGACTTGTTCTGATTATGCTACTGATGTCCACGAGTGTCGTTTCAGCCGAACAGATCGTTATGGAATATTCCTTTGATCGACCGCAAGTAACTTCGGTGATTATCAATGGCGAATCCTACCACCAGATTACGATGACAAACGCACCGAACGGCGGCAATATTGGCCAGCCTGCCTTGCCAGCTCGCGGAACACATATTCTGCTCCCCTACGGCACCGAACTCACCAGCGTTAGTATTGAAACAGGCGAGCGGGTTTTGGTCGGCAGCAACTTCCTGATAGAACCGGTAGAGCAACCCGCCCCGCTTTCGGCAGATCCAGGCGAGATAGTTGTGACTACTCCGGACCAGGCCATCTATGGCTCTGACCAGCCTTTTCCAGCAACACGTTTTGAAAATATAGGCACCCAGACTTTTCGCGGATACAACTTTGCTGTCCTAAAACTTAGCCCGATCGAATACATCCCATCATCAGGTGACTTGTACTACTATCCAAACATGACGGTTGTGGCCAATGTTGA
>JARGFS010000221.1 GCA_029211095.1 bacterium
GGTATATGGGCATTAGGGGTGTACCATTGAAGATTGATGCTCTGGAGATGTGAAGGCAGGTATCATTTCTAGTACCCACCGCAAGCGGTGGGCGACCCCCTGATGGGCTATTCGACTCTGCCGTCGACCCGATCTACTGGAGTGTCTGTAGGTCGAAATCCCCTTGCGGCCTGTCCTGAGCCTGACGTAAGGGTCCCGACAATTGGGACGCTCGGGTGCCACGCTCAAACTCGTTTGGGCGTGATTACATTCAGAACAGGCTTACGATTGGCCGCCCACATAACTGCCTGGGGATAATTCAATTGCAAGGGCATAAACAAAAAATGGAGCGGGAGACGAGGTTCGAACTCGCGACCAACAGCTTGGAAGGCTGTGACTCTACCAACTGAGTTACTCCCGCTTAAGGAGCTATATATTATTCAATTCATCACGATCTGGCAAGTCCTTTTGTTAGGCGAGTCGGCAGACTGGGCCTGTCCTGAGCGTAGCCGAAGGAACGTCCGCCAACCACAACATAGCCTGGTTGACATCCGCCAGACAGACAGCAAAGCCGCGATGTGGCCTATTTCAAAACAGTATGCAGGCGCTCCATTGCCTCTTCGCAGTCAGATTGGCTGACATCCAAATGTGTCACAAAGCGCAATGTCGTCTTGTCAAACGGGAGCGCCCAGACATCGACCGACTTCAAGATATCCCCAACCTCCTGCGAATTGCGGCCATCGACAATATTGGCCACCACGATATTCGTCTCAACCCTCTCCAGATTGACTTCAAAAGTCTCAAACTGGTTCAGGCTGTGGGCCAGGTACCGGGCGGTCTCGTGGTCCTCCACCAACCTGGGGATATTGTTCTGGACCACATGAAGTCCGGCCGCCGCGATTATCCCCACCTGGCGCATCCCACCCCCAAAGAGCTTCCGCTCCCGTCGGCACTTTTCAATAAACGTGGCCGGCCCCAAAATCATCGACCCGATTGGCGCTCCCAGCCCTTTCGAGAGACAGACCGAGACCGAGTGAAACGGGCGCGTCAACTCCGGCAGTGGTATCCCGTTTGCAGCGTGGGCGTTCCAGATACGGGCGCCATCAAGATGCAGCTTGAGATCAAACTCATCGCAGACTTCGCGGACCTTGACAACTTCCTCTTGCGGAAGAATCGTCCCGCCGTGGCGGTTGTGCGTATTTTCCAGCGCCACCAGTTTAGTGCGCGGGCAATGGAGGTTGATCTGTCTGATATTGGACCGGACCATCTCGGCGGTAATCATCCCCCGCTCGGTCGTGAGCAGATTTACCAGCAGGCCGGAATGCACCACCGGCCCGGCGACTTCGTAATTGACCACATGGCATTCCCGATCACAGAGAAGTTCCCAACCCCGTTCAAGAGTATGGACTTTGAGCGAGATCTGATTGGCCATCGTCCCGCTGGGGCAGTACAGCGAAGCTTCTTTTTCAAAGAGGTCAGCCACATACGATTCAAGCTGCTTAACGGTTGGGTCATCCCCAAGGACATCATCCCCAACCACGGCCTCGGCCATGATCTGGCGCATTTCAGGGGTTGGTCTGGTTACGGTATCGGAACGCAAGTCTATTGTTTTCATGGCGACAATATAGGCAGGCGGAACGGAATATCAAAGATTCTCGCAGAATGGAGCATAAAAAAAAGCCGCCTGACAGTTAGGCGGCTTTCTTCAAAATCTCCGTGTGGTTCATTCGGCCAGATTTACATTTTGGGCTTTGAAGCCTTTGCCGGTATCAACCACTTCAAAAATAACGTTCTGTCCTTCTTTCAACGTCTTAAAGCCGTTCATCCGAATGTCCGTATAATGGACATAGACATCCTCGCTGTCTTTCTCATTGTGGATGAATCCCCAGCCCTTGAGATCGTTGAAATACTTGACTTTGCCTTTGGACATTTAAAACCCTCCGATGGAGTTTTGAAGTTCCCCTTCTCTTAACTAATCTACAAATATTATACGCTCCTGACAACAAAATAATCGAGAATTAATTCTACTCTAACCTACTTTTATGCAAGGATTTTGATCAGTAGCGTCATAGCCGCGCCGGAGGCCAGGGGAACGGTCACATTGTCGTCGATTCTGGTCGAAAGTGCCTCTGTTATAGTCGCGATTACGGCCCCAAAAGCCGCTATCCAAAAGGGCAAATTCGGAGTCAGGCCAGCCACTATCAGGGTACCGGCCAGACAGCCCAAAGAGCCCTCAATTGACTTTCGGCCAAAGCGGTGGCGACCAAAGCGCCGGCCAATTAGAGCCGCAAAAGTGTCCCCAACGATGATAAATGCAAGGGAGGCAATAG
>JARGFS010000222.1 GCA_029211095.1 bacterium
GGTATACCATTCTTCCGTATTGTCAGACTTGGCTCTATCAATATGCCAGATCAGCAGTCCATGCCCCGGAAGATAAGAGTCATAGCCGGTCTTTTGACGATTCTCAATAAGGAAATATTCATTGCTGGCTGCGCCGGAATTCCACAGGCGATAAATTGAACCCCCATTTTCTACCGGATTGATAACTTCGCCACTTCGGTTTGTTACCACATTGACTGAGGTCGCAAAGCCCATCTGGATTCGGCACCAGGCCGAAGGATGAGCGGGTGAAGAACCGTCCAGTCCGGGACCAAGCCAGCTTCCAAAGGCCATCAGTCCCCAGCGACCAATCCCGTTGGACGAATAGTCCGTGTCGTACAGATCGGGCAGTCCAAAGGCGTGCCCCAACTCATGAGCATAAACGCCGATCGTCATGTCGCCGGGGGTGGTCCAGTACTCAGGCTGGATCGTGTAGTCCTTGACAAGCACGCCATCCTTGAGGCGCGGAAATATCTCCCACTTGTGTGACCAGATGTCGCTGTTGAGACCGGAATACTCCGCGCCCGATCCACTGTGAATCATAGTCACTACATCCACGTAGCCATCCCCATCATTGTCGTATTGCGAGAAATCAACCTGGGCATCGATCTGGTCAACCAGGTCTTCAAGCAGCTTCTGGCTGTTCTGCGGATAACTTCCAACCCCATTCTGGTTGTTGACATAGAAGGCATAGGTCTGCGGAGCCAACTGCCAACCGAGAGCGGTGGGCAGGTTGACTGTTACAATATCGAGTTGTCCATATGATATCTCATCGTAATAATCCCGGACCGTGTTGCCAACACTGTCAAACAGGAGAGAATCAAAATAACCGGCCTGAACCGAGCTGGCCTGATCAGAAAATTGAACCAGGATAGCCAGTGCCTTGAACGTTCCGGTCGCTGATGGCGCCATAGCGGCCCCTTCAGTGGTTCCCTTTGTCAGCAGGTTTACCGAAGGCTTACCAATCCCATTCTTCCGCAGCTCAGCCAGATTCTCCAGATAATATGGTAAGTTCGATTTCTCCAGGCTGGCTTTCTCCAGCACAGAGGGGTGAGGCGGTGCCGCCATAGCTGCTCCGGCCAGCAGAACCAGCAGAGCGGTGCATAGTAAGCAGCCGTCTGCCAGGCTCATTCTTGTAAATCCGTTTAACTTCATTAAGACCTCCCGTTAAAACCTTAATCCCGAAGTGACCGCCACGTTTAGACCCTTGCTTGATCCCGGACTCACGCTGCTGCCGGTGACGGCGGCCAGGTCCAGGTAGAAAGCTGTTGCGTTCAAACCCACCCCAAACGAAAAGCCCGCGCTCCGATTCCCTCCGGCCGAGAACCCGGTCCGCAAAGGGAAAAACGGCAGCGGTGAGTATTCAATACCGGCTGCAATTCGTGGTTTGCTTGAAGCTCCCGCGGCACGACGAAATCCCTGCTCCCAGTCAATCGCCCAGAGAAAAGCGCCCTGGGTCTGGGCAACGCCAACTGTCATTACCGAAGGAAGAGTGGTGGAAAAGCTTTCAATCCCTCGCGTGTAATCATCCGAGACGACAAAATCCTCATCCTTGTTGTCTACCGTCACGGTGTCAAAACTAAAGAGATAACCATGCTCTTCCGGACTGCCATTCCAGGAAATGTTACTCAGAAAATTCTTTATAGATATTCCCGCCGTGTAGCTGTCATTCAGCTTAACCGCGGATCCAATGTCCAAACCATAACCGGAACCACCCGAAGCGGTCCGGGCGATCATCCGACCTTCCCCCTGGAAACCGGTCATGAGCGTAGCGGCAAAACCTTCCATCTCAAGAATCTCTTCGACTCCAAAGCCGTGCAGATATTTGAGCGTCAGGCCGACCGCAATTTCCCGTGTCCCCATTGAGTAGATTGAGCGAGCATATGATAAGCCAACAGATGAATAGCTGACGGCCTCAGAGAAGGAGCCATTAAACTGAATGCTGTCACCAAAAGAGTTACCATTCAACAGCAAGTCTATTACATCTTTGTTCAGATTGATTTCCGCTGCTCCGTAGGCTTCGGCTGAAACTACGAACTGACCCAGTGAG
The DNA here is from genome assembly GCA_029211095.1 of bacterium. GTDB lineage: Bacteria > Zixibacteria > MSB-5A5 > GN15 > FEB-12 > JARGFS01. The sequence continues at coordinate 2,069 of JARGFS010000222.1, forward strand.
AAAGAAAGAGCCGAGAGATCGGCCGCACCGGAAAACGCGAGCCCTTCATCCGGGATTGTATTGAGTATATCCGCTTTGTCCCGGTCAGTCAGAAATGCGCCCGTGTACTTGTTGTACTGATCGAGTGTGAAGGAGTTATTGGAGATATTCACTCCGGCGCCAAAAATCTCAAGCCCTTTTTCACGGAAGTCCCCAATACCAAGATTGGCTGGATTATACCTGGCAGCGTCAACCCC
>JARGFS010000223.1 GCA_029211095.1 bacterium
TCTTTGATTCGCTGACCGTGGGTGAAAATGTCGGGTATTACCTGCTTGAGCATACCAGGATGGAGTTTGACGATATCAGCAGGAAAGTCGAAGAGATGCTTGGGTTTGTCGGGCTGGGAAAAGATAATGTGATCGACAAGCTACCGGAACAGCTTTCCGGAGGGATGCAGCGAAGAGTTGCCATTGCCCGCGCCCTGCTTTCAACCGATCCCAAGCTGATGCTGTTTGATGAACCGACAACCGGACTTGATCCGCAGGCCACACGCAATGTTCTTGCTTTGATCAGCAAGGTCAACCGCGAAAAGGGGATTGCAACTATAGTGGTGACGCACCAGATCGCCGATGCTATTGAGATCGCGGACAAGTACGTAGTGATCCACGAAGGACGCGTTGCGTTTGACGGCAGCCTTGAAGAGCTAAGGACGGTCAAAGATGACCGGCTGAAGGATTTTCTGGAACCGTTTCGGGAATCATTCCGATTAGTAATGGACAAGAAATTTGTAGATTGTTAGTCGACCTGAGGGTCATTATATAGGTAGTTACCTAATGAATATTTATGGAATTTAAGATATGCAGAGAACTACAAAAGTAAAATGGGGCAGTCTGAAAGTTGGGATAGTCCTGGCGCTGGCGATTGCTGTCATGTTTTGGGCTTCGCTGTCCGGCGGGGGAACTTCGATTTTTGACTCGAAAGGGAAATTCACCTGCTACTTCGCCAACGTGAACGGGCTGGTTCCGGGGGCGCCGGTCTGGCTGTCCGGTGTCGAAGTTGGCAATGTCAAGTCGATCCAGTTTGTTGCCCTTGACTCGCTCCGTCAGGTGGAGATTATCTGTCGCGTGAAGCGGGATGTCTGGATGTTCCTGACCGATGACGCCCGGGTGCAGATGGGGACTATCGGATTTCTGGGGGACAAGTACGTGGAGATTCTGCCGGGCACGGTGGGAATGCCCACCATTGAAGAGTTTGCGGTCATTCGTACCAAGGACGCCGGATCGGCTGAGGCTATGTTCAAAAAAGGGGAAGTAGCGCTGGCCAAGGCGGGTAATATCGCCCAGAATGTTGACCAGTTGCTGGGAGGAATCAACAAGGGAGAAGGCACCCTGGGACAGTTGGCCACAAACGACACCCTGTACCATGACTTAACCGATCTGCTGGCAAAACTGACGCAACTCACCGCCACGCTGCAGAAAAATCAGGAGCGGATTGTATCCTCTCTGGAAACAACGGCAAATTCGATTTCATCTTTGACGGAGAAGGTCGATGCCAACCAGGGGACAATCGGCCGTCTGGTCAACGATCCGAAACTATATGATAATTTGGAATCTTCATCGGCCCGCCTCGACAGCATCATGCAGGTTATCAATGCTGCTGATGGAAGTTTAGGGCTGTTTGTCAGCGATACCGCTTTCTATAGCGAGACGGTCAATCTGCTGGAGCGGGTGAATAATCTTGTGACCGATATCCAGAACGACCCGCGCAAGTATTTCAAGTTCAGCGTGTTTTAGGGGGGAAGCCTTGGTCAGTGTCAATGGTCATGCTGAGTCTGTGGGCATCTGGTGTCCTAAGAAGAACACCCTTCGACTCCGCTCAGGGTGACTTAGGCCCGGTATGGTGAATTCCGTCCGACTCCGCTCAAGGTGTGACTTAGGCTTGGTGTGCTTAATTCCGTCCGACTCCGCTCAAGGTGCTGTAGAACATGTGGTGCAAAACACGTGGATACGAGTGAAAATGAATCCCGGTCCCTCTATCCAAGCCGTCAACCCGATAGTCAGAATATACTTCAGCAAGTCATCTCGAGCGGAGTCGAGAGATGTCCATCGACCTGCTACCGAGCTTCATTTCATGAAATTCTCTTATATTCCAATGGCAGAGCATCATTATTTGCTCTCTGATGTTATCCTCTTTCCGGCTTATTGTCAGAATGCGAATCATTCTGACATGCGGAGAGCTCGTGCAGCAGAGCGAACTCTCCCGCAATGAGAGCGAGCTTTTTGGATCGCGACCACTTTTTGATTTGCCGCTCCGCACTCAGGGCATCCCGAATATCCGGAAATTCCTGGTAGAATACAGGTGTTACGGGCAGGCGGCTCCTGGTATACTTACTGGCCTTACCGGTGTTGTGTTTGGCCACTCTTTGTTCAAGGTTGGCTGCACAACCAGTATAGAGACTTCCTTCTGAGCACTTTAAGATATAAACAAAACCTGGTTTCATTTAATAGTCATTTCTTTAACCATCTGGAGTAATCACCCTTCGACTCCGCTCAGGGTGACTTAGGACGGGCATGGCGCAATCTATTCGAC
>JARGFS010000224.1 GCA_029211095.1 bacterium
ATCCAGGGGCGGGAGTATTCTATGTCAAGGTCGGCTGTCATGTTCGGCCCGGAGTTGGAAATATTCCAAACCCCAATCTGGGTTACATTATTGAGATAGGTGCGGCTGTTGGGGTTTGAGAAAGTATGAAACTCCCGGTTGTCACTCAGGCCGGGATAAAGGTCTCCGGCGTCCCCCCCGTTCCCGGGGGTCAGAGCGAGCTGATCGCTGCCATCGGCCTGTTCTATAGAGATAAAGTAGCGGTCGTTTCTGCTATTAGTCGGCCGTCCAAAGGCATCCCTGACCGATTCATCAACATGATAGATACAGAGCCCATGCCCCGGCAGAGCCCAGTCAAATCCGGTCTTCTGCCTGTTCTCAACCAGCCAGTATTCCGAAGTAGAGGCGTTACTCAGTTTATAAACGACCGGGTCGGATTCCGTTTGTGGGAATTGAGCATTGTAGACATTTCCGGTAAACTGGACTGTGGTCGGTGTCAGGAAACCGACAAACATCTTGGACCAGGGGTCCAGATGGGCCGGAGACTTGGCAATATTGTTGTAATTCCCGGAGGCCATCAGTGACCAGTCCCCCAGTCCCGCGGAGCCCTCATGCCCGGCATCCCCTTCGTAGAGATCATAAAAATCGTAAAGCCCAAAGTAGTGGCCAAATTCATGGGTGATGACGCCAATCGGCGAAAGCTCACCGGAAAATTCTTCGGCGCCAATTACATAATCCCGAATCGTGATTCCATCCATGACCGAATCCGCGCCGAGATTGAACATGTGGGACCAGATGCCAAAATAGCCCTGCTCACCACCGTTACCGGCATGAAGCAGAATCAACCCGTCGCAGTAGCCATCCTGATTGTAATCGAACCGGCTAAAATCAACGCTGTCGTTGGCCGCTGTGATGGCATCGGCGGCAAATTCACGGGATCGGGTCGCACCTGCATCGGCGGAATCCATAACATAGTAAGAATACGTTTGCGGCATCCGTATCCAACCGCTTACCTCACCCAGCATGTGGACCCCGTTATAGGAGTTCTCAAGATAGTACTCGGTCATTGATCCGTTATTGTTATAGATAGCGTCCTCTCCTTGAACGGAAAAAAGAAGGGAGTCAAAGTCTGAGGGTTCAGCCGCAAATCCCTGACCGTGGGTTCCTGCGTTGTACGGGTGGTCAGAAAAATCGAGCAGGAGAACAACCACACGAAGAGTATCCTGGGCGGCCGCTGCGGCTGTGAGCCCTTTCTCTTTCCAACCGGCGTTGGCCGGATGAATTGCCGGGGAGCAGGCCCCCTGCTCTATGAATTCCCGATGTCTTTGTAGACGTTCCTGAAAAAAAGATTCAGAGCCGTATTTCTGTTTTGCTTCCGGCGAAGGTCCAACTGCAAATGCAGACAGTGGAAAAAGAGCCAGAACAGTAAGTATGAGCCATCTTGATATTGTCGTATAATAAGTCACGCTAAGTCCTCTTTTGCTACCGTTGTTATAACAATAACCGCTATTATTATACATCGGTTCCGATTTGCAGTCGACCATATCTATTTTATGAGAACCATCTTCCGGGATTCTACCCCGTTTGACCAGGAGAGACGGTAGAAATAGATGCCGCTGGCCGCTCTCTGTCCACTCTCGGAACTGGCGTCCCAATCAAAGGAATGGAAACCGGTCGGCAGTCTGCCCTCAAACAGCGTGGTTACTTTTTGCCCCAGTAGATTGTAGATATCCAACGAAACTTGTTCGGTTTTGGTCAGGCGAAAAGAGATAGTAGTAGTCGGATTAAAGGGATTCGGGTAGTTTTGGCGGAGTTCAATCCCGACCGGAAGTCCGGCTGTTCCGGAGGCAGTAATACTGGTCAGGATATCAAATTTATTGCGCGCTTCCTGCGCGGTCAGGAGCAGATCGGAAATGGTAGGGGCGACAATAATAGCATAGGCCACTTCCTCTACCCGTCCGGCCGCTATATTCAAGGCATGGCTTCCGGCGACCAACAGGTAATCCCCGCTATTGGCTTGATCAACCTGGATCCCATCGGAGGAGATCAGCGCATATTTTTCAGCCATAGACAGACCTGCTTTGGACCCGGACGGATTTGAAACGGAACTAAAGGAATTGACTCCCTTAAGACCGATAAACCCGACAACTTCGCCGGAACTGTTGTACTGGTAGGTAAGGTTCAGCGAAGGATCATAAGTCAGTTGTTCATTCCCACCGGGGAGGTCAAAGTCAACGAGCAAACCAATTCGCAGTCCGTCGATACCGGAACTACTACTATTCTCCAGGTTGTA
>JARGFS010000225.1 GCA_029211095.1 bacterium
AAAGGCCACACAGAGGCAGAAAGTGCTCAAGATGTACGAGGCCCCGGTGAAACCGCCATCGAGCTCATGTTTCCTTATGATAGGGGCAAAAAGCTTCTGGGCCGAAACGGTCCAAATTGGCCATCGCCGAAGCCGGGCAGTATCCACGATTAGAAAAAAAAGGGCGGCCGGAATTACAAAACTTAGCATTTCCCAACGAGTTAGATTGAACCAATAATAGCTGCCGGGAATTATCAAAGAGCCCATATGAGTGGCTTTGCGGATTACTTCGCTGGCAAAACTAATCTCAACATCAGTCTGGGCGGCTTCGGTGTCCGTCATTCCAACTCGCGAAAATCAAGGGGGGGAATATGTATGTTATCTAACTTCTTGTGTTGCGTGACAGAAAACTCCTGGAACATCCTGTCCCTGAACTCCCGATAAACCTCATTGGCATGCTCCTGCTTGAGAATATTGCCAATCCTGGTCCGGGCCTGGTCAACTGATTTATCCTGGAATCGATCTACCAGCTTTACAATCATAAAGCCGTTTTCTACAGGGACTAAGTTTGAATGCCTCCCCACTGCCGTTACGTTGGCCGTCCGATAGACCACAGAATCTGCATAATCCGGCCCAATCCAGCCCAAATCCGCCAATTTTTGTCGATCTTCCGCCGGGGCATTATAATGTTCTGCAACGAGGTCCATGAAATCCGCTCCCCCTTCGGCCAACCCTCTCACATAATCGGCCATCAGAGAGTCTTCCATAACAAGTCGCTGCACTTTCAGAGGTGTCTTGCTCTGATACAGCTCTATGTGGTTGTTATAATAGGACCTGATCATACTGTCAGAAGGCATCCAGGATTTTTCATACTGCTGAGCGCGGACAAGATTTCGTCCGTATTCATGGTGCCAGAGCGTAAGCATAGAGTCTACCCAGGGCAGCTTTTCAAATCCCAGCCTTCTCGCCTCCTGCACTACTGAGTAGCTTGTGGCCAACGCCTGAACGAACTCCTTGCGCGTGGCTACATCCTGGCTTGGGCGCCCGGTTCGTTTTTGGTACTTTTGCTCCTGAGTCTGCAGATCAAACACGCGAATCGTGTCCTGGCCGTTCAGCACCGCGCACCAGGTTTCTCCCGGAACCGAACGCGGGCTTTGACTAAGCACTTCATCATTGTAAATCAATTGTTTCTCTGCCCTTTGAACCGAATCGGAGACCACGCCGCGCCTTCTGACAATCAATTCATTCATCAGATTTCCGGCAGCGAAACGAAAAATCTCATCGGTCATTTCAGGAATGCCTTCAAACAAGTGGTCTTCCACCATTATCGCATGCCAGCCCTCGGAGTCGTAATAAGGTCTGCAGACCTCCCCGTTTTTAAGGGAAAAGACAATTGAATCAAACGGATGTCGGTATTTCCCTCGCTTCACCCAGCCCATTTCCCCCCGCTGCCGAGCCGTAAAATCATCATGGGAGAATTCCTCAACCAACGACTGGAACGATTTCCCCTCACCCATTAATGACAGCACCGAGTCCATATACAGACGGGCCTCTTCCTTGAGCTGTTCAGGAGACATCGGCTTGTAATATAGAGAATCCGGACCCTCCAACAGGCCACTCTCCTTTATCAAAAGATTATAAGCCATGACCTGCTCGTCAATATAATATCTCGCCGTATCTCCAAAATAATGTTCAATCACATCCGAAGAATCGAAACTAATCTGAGCGTTCACATGCTGTTCAAAATAGGTGCGGATCATCAGATCGACATAACGGATATTGTAGCGACGGAATGCGTCAGGATAGTCTAACAAGTTAAGGGTGGTCGCTTTGAGCCCCATAAGTGTGTCCAGAACCAGACTGTCCAGGATAGGCTGCAGTTGCTCGGAGTTGAATATCCCACCGGACGCCAGCAATTCACTATTGTAAATCCGGTTATAGAATTCCGGAAATGTCATCCGATAATCCGGGGTAGCTTCGACCAGAACGAAATCATTTTCGGTAAGATTTTTCTCGCTTATCAGCTGGGGGCTGCATGCGGCGATACTTAGTAGGATGATGAAAGCAAAAGTAGCAGTAATTTTAGCAGACCGGATCATATGGGTTCCTCAGTTGCAATTTTCTTCTCAGAATGATTATACAATTAGAGTTGGAAAATAGCACAGTTATGATAAGAAATCAAGTTGAGACGACGTCAGAAAATCGGACTTCGCCATTCTGACTGACCGAACTGCCGTATAGGGGAAATTCGACTAGGAAAGTAGTTCCTTC
>JARGFS010000226.1 GCA_029211095.1 bacterium
AGTCCAGGCGAATGGGGCCGGCTGGCGAAACAATCTGGATGCCGGTACCATAAGAGAGAGCCAGATCACGATATCTGAAATCAGACATCTTTTCAAAGCCGTTGCCAATATCAACAAAAGCGGACTGCCAGAGCGGCAGGGTCGCGAAAAAGTCCTTGAGAAGCGGGACAATACTGAATACCTGAATTGTCTTCCAGCGGAACTCATGGTTGAAAACAAACGTAAAATTGGCTCCGATATTGACCGAATCGGCACTCAACGGACCGAGACTGTTTTCGCGAAATCCCCGGATAGAGTTAGCCCCGCCCAGGTAGAGGCGGTCATTGATAGGTACATCTTCTGACTCTCCAAACGGTTCCACCCAACCGGACATAATTCGAGTAGCCATAATCCAGCCGGGCCAAACCTTCTCATAGCGGGAAAAGCTCGCCTGGAAGCGGGTGAAGTGAGCATCGCCGCCCAAAAAGCCGCCGTAATATTCGGCACCTATCTCGGCCAAAACTCCTCTCCGGGCGATAAACACATTGTCGCGGCTGTCCCGACGGAATTTGAAATATAGTTTTCGGCGCACCGAAATCCCTTCAATATCCTTGATCTCCTGCTTCAATTCATCGGAGACGCCCAGAATCTGGACCGACTCATATTCAATCCCGAGATCGGTCCTGATCTGTCGACCGAAGTTCTTTATCGTAGCTGCCGAGGCCGACCATGACTCTATTTTGTAGTCCTGAACCGGGTCTTTCAGTCTCGGCTCGTATTGACCGGTCAGCTGCAACGGCATCCGAATTCCCAGTAACCAGGGCTCGGTGAATCTGAGGCGGTAACGGTGGGTAACCAGCCTGATATCATCTCCCAGACTGAACGAATAATCGGAAATGAACTCATACCGCCGCGATCCAAAGAAATTCCGCTTACCATAAGTCCCGGACAAGTCCCAGATGAGGTCCTTAAACTCCGACTGCCCGGCTCCGGTTCTCAAAGTAACAAAACGTGGTTTGCGTTCGCGCACCTGCAAGGTGAAATCCGGTCGCAGACGATCCAGACTCGCTTTCGATTGGTAAAGCTGCAGTGTGCTAAAATACCCGCTCTCAAACAACCGACGCTGCGACTCAAGTATGTCTTCGCGACGATATACCCGATCCGGTTTTATTTTGACTTCGCGGGCGGCGGCATACTCCGGGTAGTCGTTGGTTCCAGTAACGGCGAGATCACCAAAATGAACCAGCGCATCCGACTGAATCCTGTACCTGATGGGAGCAATCGCACTTGTCGCCACCGAGTCCAGCATGAAATCAATCTGGGCGTACGGGTAGCCTCCGTTAGCGAGAATAGTCTTCATGTCAAAAGCGACTTGACGCAGCTCAAACAGATTTACCGGCTTGTTCTCTTTCAGGATTCTGGTGGACTTCTCAATCTCAAACCTGAACTCGGCCGGATAGTCGCCGGAGACAGTTATTCCTCCGTACCGAAGTTGCCGTCCCTCGTCAATCCTGACACGAACAAGAGCGGTTGAGTCCGGCTGAAGCATCTCGAACGATTCATGAATTCCGACACCGAGGAATCCATTGATCAGATATTGATATTTGATTTCCATTGTATCTCGTGCCAGCGTCTCGCGCTGGACCCTTGCTCGCCGATCCCCTTTGATGGCACTCCAGATAGTGTATTTTCGAGAGTACATCCGCTTGCGAATATCGCCCGGCGAGAAGAACCTGCTCCCCACCACTACCACCGAGTCGATCTTGGGCTTGTCACGAAGCCATCTTAGATGGGCCCGGTCGGTTGTTTTTGCCGAACTAACGCTCGTTCCCAATCCAAAGAAGAGCAGACACAGGAATACCGTCGCCACAATGAACCGGGGGAACTTCATCAAAATTCCCAATGCAGTTTCAGGTTAAGATGATATAACTCTTCCTCGTCCCGCTGTCCTTCGACCAACAGGGCCCGGTTAAACCGATATTCAAAACCGACCTCCTGCCCGGTCTGACCGGAAAGAGGCGACCTCCCATAAACGTACAAGTTTGGGGCGGTATAAAACCCGACTGTCACTCGGGCCGAGAGGGCGTCACCGGTATTTCCATATACCGGTTCAATCTCAAACGTCTCCACTCCCACCCCAAGTTGATTCAACTGGCGGGTTCCAATGCTGGAGACCTGGGTTGAGACAAGACCGGATATACGTTGCTGTAGTTGAGCACCGCTGGCGAAAGCGGTATCCGAGCTGTAGTAGTTGGCCACGATA
>JARGFS010000227.1 GCA_029211095.1 bacterium
AGAATTCTGAACAGAACAAAATAGAGCAGCGAAATAATCGCACCGGTGGCAATGGAGACGGCAATCCCCCCCCGACGTGGATTGGAGGCCAGCGGAATACAGATAAGGACGACAATAAACGATGCCATCGGGTAGGCATATTTCAGTTGCAGGTCAATTTTCTCCCGGTGATAGGGACCCCCGGTTCTTTTCATCAGACTGATATATGCCTTTAACTCTTCAATCCCCATATCTTCCGGCTTGCCCATTTTCTTTTTGAAATCTTCCGGGACCTCTTCAATATCTTCGATAATAAGACTGTCAAATTCGGTGTAGGTAGTATTCACGGTAGAGTCAAACGTTCTGGTCACACCGTCGGTGGCCAGCCAGTGGTAGTCATGGTAGTTCAACTGTGCTGCGGTCGTAATCTGTTTGAGGCGGTTGTTTTCTTTGAGGTAGATTTTTAGGTCTATCCCCTCCCTGCGGTCGACATTGAATGACTGGAGCGTATAAAAATAGCCCGGCTTGATCTGTCTGAAAATATTGTCAATATTGGTAAAACTGGTGCGGGATTTCTGCTCAATGGAGAAGTTCTTTATCTCCAGCCGCTTCTTGTTCCAGGGAGGGAAGATGTACTCGTTGTAGTAAAAATGTCCGGCCGCCAGTATTGCCACCACCACCAGGAGCGGCAGCGCAATTCGGTAGAGCGAACGACCGGATGCTTTCATGGCCAGTATCTCATTACGTCGCGCCAGAATTGAGATTGAGAAAAGACCGGCCAGCAGAATGAACATGGGAAGGAATGATTTGACAATCCAGCCGGAGAAGTAAAAGTAGTATTCAAGTATCTGGGCGATTGGAACTTCATGGTCAATGAAATCACGAAGTTCTTCGATAGCATTGATAACCACAAAGGTGGAGCCAAACGAAAACAACACTACGATAAGCGATGAAAAGAAATGGCGGAGGAGATATCGGTCAAGCTTCTTAATCATGACTATGATTTTCCTTTGCGCCTGAAAAAGCCGAATATCGTTCGTTCACTTGTTACCACAAAGGCAAGGTAGAGGCCGATCCCTCCCACCAGGAAATTAGCCGCCCACATGGAGAGGAACGGGTTAAGAATCCCCCGGTCCGAAAGGTCTTCGCCACCAATCAGGAACGCCCAGTAGACAACAAACAGTCCGATAGAGACGGCAATGGAGTATCCCATTCCTCCTCTGCGCGCCATCATGGCCAGGGGGGCGCCGATCAGAATGAAAGCCAGCGAAGCTGCCGGGATGGAATACTTTTTGTATATTTCAATTTCGTATTTGTTGATCTGATTCTTGAGGTGCTTGATGCTATTCTGGTTTCGGTTGACATACTGGCTCAAGAGTCGCGCCTCTCGTTTGACACTATTGAGCATTACCGGATAACTGACACTGTCGCGCAATCCGCCAAGCAGACTGTCGTTGAAGAGGGAGTTGAAATTTTTCTGAAGGTTGGCTTGTATTCGTATCCGGCTGGGGGTGATAGATTCAGCCAGTTCCTCCACCGTATCACGCATCGATTTAATATTCATCTCTCTATCAGTCCGTATGTCGGACGAAGTCCGATTGAGTTCCGATGAACTTGCACTCACGTTTATAATCTGGCTGTCAAAATCAACTTCGCGGTAGTTCTCCGGGTCGGCCATGTCCAGCGAGTAGATTTCGCCATTAAACAGGGCAAACTGCATATTGCGCCCCTGGTCAGTCATCTCCAAAAACCCGTACTGCGCCACCACAATCCGCGGTTTGGCCGGGTTACGGGTATCGGTGATCGTGACTCCTTCCACCCGGGAGCTACGGTGGTCAACTTTTTCTACCAGGACCAGATAGCCCGGAATGTCAGAGACAAAAATCCCGGACCTAAAAACAAGGGTCGGGCGTACCGCTCTGATGGAACTCCATAGTTCGCGCGCCTTCTTGTTGAGATCGGGCAGAACCTTATCATTAAACTGCACCATCCCAAACGTGACCACCATCCCGGCCGCCAGAACCGGAAGCATGACCCGGACCAGGTTGATCCCCGAGGCTTTAATGGCGGTGATTTCAAAGTCAGAAGATAACCGACCAAAGGCCATCAAGGTCGCCACCAGGACCGACATCGGAACCGACAGGGCCAGCATCCAGGCCAGGTTCACTCCAACCAGCTC
>JARGFS010000228.1 GCA_029211095.1 bacterium
AATCCGGATATGCTCCACGCCGGTATTCTGCCACACCATACCAAGTGGATTAAGTTATTTGAGAATCTCAAGTATGTCGTTATTGATGAAGTTCACCAGTATCGCGGCATTTTTGGATCGCATCTGGCCAATGTTATCAAGCGCTTACGCCGCATTTGCAATTTCTATGGTTCCAATCCGACTTTCATCTGCTGTTCGGCCACGATCGCCAACCCGGATGACCTGGCCCGCCGCATTGTGGGACGTGATGTAACCTTGATAGACAACAATGGCGCCCCCTCGGGGAAAAAGCATTTCATTGTCTACAACCCCCCGGTCGTGAATGAGCAGCTCGGAATCAGGCGCTCGGCGATCAAGGAAGCTTCCAAGTTGGCCAAACGATTCCTACGCCACTCCATTCAGACGATTGTCTTTGCCCACTATCGATTGTATGTCGAAGTTCTCCTGACTTATCTCCAGCGCGAATTGAAAGGGGATTATGGTCAGGGGATTGAAATTGCCGGTTATCGGGGCGGTTATCTCCCCAATGAGCGCCGACGCATTGAAACCGGACTTCGGGATGGAAGCATACGCGGTGTTGTGTCCACCAATGCTCTTGAATTAGGGATTGACATTGGGTCGTTGGATGTTTCCATAATCGTTGGTTACCCGGGATCAATCGCATCGCTGCGTCAGCAGTCGGGCCGGGCCGGGCGAAGACATGGAACTTCTCTTACGATTCTGGTCGCCAATTCAAGCGCCATCAACCAGTTCCTCTGCAGCGAACCCAAGTACCTGATAGATGAAACGGTCGAGTCCGGGGTGATTGATCCTGACAACCTGATAATCCGCTCCAGCCACCTGAAATGCGCGGCCTTCGAACTCCCCTATGACCGGGAGGAACTGGCTTCACAGGATGGCACCAGGGAGATTCTTGATCATCTGGCCGAAAGCAACCTCGTGCGTCAGTCCGGTGAACGATACCACTGGTCATCGGAAATATACCCGGCCCAGGAAGTATCCCTGCGATCAGCCTCGCCGGAGAATTTCGTTATTTTGAACGAGAGTAACAGTTCCGAAGTAATTGGTGAAGTCGACTATTTCTCGGCCCCCATGTTTCTGCACCCGGAAGCAATCTACCTGCATCGGGCCAAACAGTTTCAGGTAACTAAACTGGACTGGGAGGGTCGCAAGGCATACGTAAAAGAAGTCAGCGTTGACTACTACACCGATGCTGAGACAAAATCTGCTCTCAAAGTACTCGCTGTCAATGCTGAACAATTAAACGATGATGCAATTCTCGGGCATGGCGAAGTTTCTGTCTCCTGCGTGACCGTACTTTACAAAAAGATTAAATTTGAAACACACGAGAATGTCGGCTTTGGTGACTTGAGCCTTCCCGAACTTGAGATGCATACCGATTCCTTCTGGTACGCCTTCCCGGATAATATACGAAGCATACTTGATGTGGATGGTTCTGCCTTTGGTGGAGCTCTCCGCGGCCTGGCCAATATTCTCGGGAAGATTGCCCCCTTCTGGGTCATGTGCGACTCGCGGGACCTCAGATCAATTTCGCAGGTTCGCGCCCCATTCACCGAACGTCCAACCGTCTATATATATGAAAACATCCCCTCTGGTGTCGGCCTGTCACAAAAATTATATGCCGAAGCTGACAATCTGTTTAAGGCCTGTCTGGATCATGTCCGTCGCTGTGGCTGTCCCGATGGTTGTCCTTCCTGTGTGGGACCCTCGATGGAAGTGGGCCCGAATGGAAAAGCGGGCTGTATCAAACTGCTTGAATTCACGCTGGCTGTCGCCCCGGTCTGATGAAAGTTGGCCAGAGACGGAATCATATCAGGTCCTTAAGTCACCCTGAGCCTGTCGAAAGGCAATTACTCAGAAGTGCAGCTGACTCAACTATGAAGGAAAACTGTAATGCATGGTTTACATCACTATGAACGGAGTCGAATAGATTGCGCCATGCCCGTCCTAAGTCACCATGAGCGGAGTCGAATAGATTGCGCCACACCAGGCCTATGTCACCCTGAGCGGAGTCGAATAGATTGCGCCATGCCCGTCCTAAGTCACCCTGAGCGGAGTCGAATAGATTGCGCCATGCCCGTCCTAAGTCACCATGAGCGGAGTCGAATAGATTGCGCCACACCAGGCCT
>JARGFS010000229.1 GCA_029211095.1 bacterium
CTGTAATGTCAGCCGGATTTCATGAAGAAGAACAGTTAGGGAAAGCGTATGACTCCCGACTGATGAAGCGGCTGATGAAATTTGTCAAGCCTTATCGGCTGGTAGTCGCGCTGTCGGTTGTGGCTCTGCTTATCAATTCTTTCTTTCAGATCTATGTCGGCTTTCTGACCAAAGAAGGGATTGATGATCATATTCTGACTTCGGATTACGAAGGTTTCAGGATGGTGATCATCAAGTATCTGATTGTCGTTGCTATCGTCTTTGGAACCAGTTTTGTTCAGATTTACTGGACCGCCTGGCTGGGTCAGAAGGTCCAGCACGATATCCGGATGAGAGTGTTCCGCCACATACAGCGTCTGCATCTGGGCTATTTTGATCGCAATCCGGTTGGCCGACTGGTCACCCGCGTTACCAATGATATTAACACCCTTAACGAACTGTTCTCTTCCGGAGTCGTGGCGGTACTGGGGGATATTTTCATGCTGCTGCTGATTGTTTCCTCCCTACTCTACCTGAACTGGCAGCTGGCGCTGATTACCTTTGTGACTCTCCCTATTCTAATCTGGGTGACTCTGGTGTTCAGGGAGCGGGCGCGCGATGCCTACCGGCTGGTACGGCTGAAACTGGCGCGGCTCAATTCATTTGTTCAGGAGCATATCACCGGCATCAATCTGGTGCAGCTTTTCACACGAGAGAAAAAGACATTCGAGAACTTTGATAAGATAAATGATGATCTCAAGCTGCAGCATCACCGCTCGGTGCTTTACTACGCCATCTTCTATCCGACCATTGAAATTATCGGCGCCCTGTCAGTCGCCCTGCTTCTTTATTACGGAGGCGTGCGGGTCACTGAGAGTTTACTGACTTTTGGTGAGTTGGTCGCTTTCATGTATCTGGTGGAAATGTTCTGGAGGCCAATACGGGACTTGAGTGAGAAGTATAATATACTCCAGGCCTCCATGGCTTCATCGGAGCGGATATTTGATCTCCTTGATACGCCACCGGCGATCACTGAGATTGAGAAGCCCAGGAGTATTGCAAACTTTCAGGGAAAGCTTGAGATTGAAAATCTCTGGTTTGCCTACAACCGGGATGACTGGGTGCTCAAAGATGTCAGTTTTACGGTTGAGCCGGGAGAGAAAGTTGCCATTGTCGGCGCTACCGGCGCGGGCAAGACCAGCCTGGTTTCGCTCCTCTATCGGTTCTATGATTATCAAAAGGGATCAATCAAGCTGGACTCCATACCGATTCCGGAACTCAGGCTGAACAAATTGCGCGGGCATCTCGGTCTGGTCATGCAGGATGTCTTTCTCTTTGAAGGAGACATTGTGGGAAATGTCCGGCTTAGAGATCAGGAGATCAGCGAAAAGCGTGTTTACGAGGCTTTGGAGAGGGTTGGATATGATCGCTTTTTGATAGATTCTGAACAGGGTATTCATACCAAGATTCGTGAACGGGGAGCAACTCTCTCCACCGGCCAGAAGCAGCTTTTGTCATTTGCCCGGGCTCTCGCCTTTGATCCGGACATTCTGATGCTTGACGAAGCAACCAGCTCCGTCGACACCGAAACCGAGCAGTTGATCCAGAGGGCATTGAACGAGCTCCTCAAAGAGAGGACTTCGATAATAGTCGCGCATCGGCTGTCGACCATTGAAAAGGCGGACAAGATTCTGGTCTTTCATCACGGCGAATTACGCGAGTCAGGCAAGCACAATGAATTGCTGGACCAGAATGGTATTTACTCCCGTCTGTACAAACTGCAGTTCAAGAATCAGAAGATGACAGAGAAGGCAACAGTGACCAAATAGCTGATATTTGTTGGTGAGGAATGAAGATCGGTAAGACTGAAATCAATCGGATAAAAAAAGCGGCGGAGTCCATTGCCATCGGAGCGGGTGCCATTCTCAAAGAAGGGTTCCAGCGCAAAAAGCGGGTTGCCTACAAAGGGAGGATTGATCCGGTCACCGAGTTTGATCTCAAGTCAGAAAAGTATATCCTTGGTCGCCTTAAATCTGAATTTCGTGATCATACCGTTTTGTCCGAAGAGGCCGGAAGTAACCGCTTGGACTCAGAGTTTTGCTGGATTATTGATCCGCTCGATGGGACGGTAAACTACTCGCACGGATTTCCTGTGTATTCGGTCTCA
>JARGFS010000022.1 GCA_029211095.1 bacterium
GCCGCCGGAGCGATATCCGGACTGCTTTGCTCTTCAGCAAAGCAAGGGAATTACTGATCTGGTGGAAAAGGATGCCTGGTTTCAAGCGGATACCGATCTATTAAAAATGTTATCGCGCATGAGCCGACCGGAGCCGACCGGCGAACTAATTGCGGATATGGCCACCCCCAAAGAGATAGCATTGCTGGAGCAATTTCACCCCGGTTTGGTCATCCCCCTGATCTATCAAGCCCGTCTGTCCGGCATTTTTATCATTGGAGATAAGATGTCAAATCGGGACTTCCAGATGGATGACATTGAGTTTTTGTCTATTCTCGGCAGCCAGATTTCGGTAGCCATTGAGAACGCCAGATTGTATCGCGCCGAGATGGCCGCCACGCGCCAGTTGCGAGAGGCGCAGGAACAGCTGGTCCACACTGAACGACTGGCAGCGCTGGGGGAGATGTCGGCCAAAGTAGCTCACGAAATCAACAATCCATTGGGGATAATTCAAAACTATGTCCTGCTGGTGCGACGAACGACCGAAGGAAACAAAGAGGCTTCCAATTATATTGATGTTGTCGGTCACGAAATATCAAGAATAGCCAGAATTGTCCAGGAACTGCTCGATTTTACCCGTCCGACACCTTCTGACTTTGCCGAGGTCGACCTTAAGGAGCTTGCCGAAGAGGTGCTCAGTCTCATGTCCCCGCAGTTTTCAAAACAGAAAGTAGAAGTGATCAGGGAATTCCCGGACGAGGAGATTCTTGTCAAAGGGCTGAGCGAGAATATCAGGCAGGTCCTGATGAATATTTTGATTAATGCTCTGGATGTTCTTCCCGGTGGGGGACAGATCAGAGTTGGTTTATTGAAGGAAGATGGCAAGGCCATCCTGCGCGTCTGTGACACGGGTCCGGGGATTGAATCGGCCATAGTGCCGCATATTTTTGAGCCGTTCTTTACGACCAAGGACCCGGGCAAAGGGACCGGACTGGGGCTTTCAGTCTGTTATGGAATTATCAAGCGGCATGGCGGCAATATTACCTACAAGAATATTGAGGGAGGGGGCTGTTTCCGGATAGCAATTCCCGCCATGCACGGAAGTCATGTATGAGCAAGCATACGGAACATATTGTCATAATCGATGATGAACAGAGAATGTGTGAGTCTCTGTCCGCCCTGCTTTCATCCGATAGCTACCAGGTGACGACTTTCCAGGATTCTTCGGAGGCGCTGGAGAAGATGGTTCAGAAGCGGATCGATCTGGTCATAACCGACATTAAGATGCCCAAAGTAAGTGGTCTGGAAGTGCTGGAGGCAGTTAAAAAAATTGATGACGGGATACCTGTGATCCTGATGACCGGGTATGCTTCAATGGAGTCCGCCGTAGAGGCAATCTCCCATGGAGCTTATGACTACCTCATGAAGCCGGTCGAGTTTGCCCGGTTTGAGCTGGTAGTGAAGCGCGCTTTGGAAAAGCGCCGGGATGAGCTGGATCGGCTGCAATTGCTGGAAGAGTTGAAGATTTCAAACCTCATTCTCAATCGGAGAATTGGCGAGCTAAACGCCTTGTACGAAGCGGGTAAGTCGATTGGTTCTACGGCCAATCTAAAGGAACTGCTCAAACAGATTATTACTCTGGCCGCCCATGTCACCGACGCCCAGGTTGGCTCCATTATGCTGCTGGATGAAGATGATCAGATCCTTACTATTGAAGCTGCGATTGGTCTGGAAAAAAAGATCATGGAGGAGACCCGCCTGGCGGTGGGTGAGTCTATTGCCGGTCATGTGGCCCAGACTGGCGAGCCGCTTGTGATTGACGATGTTGAGAGCCATAAGCAGTTTGAACGTAACAACCAGGAGCGGTATGGGGCGGCCTCGCTGCTCTGTATTCCCTTAATGATCAAAAACAAAGTCATTGGGGTCATCAATATCGCCAACAAGATTGATGGCGGTTCATTTACTGAGAATGAACTCCGCCTGCTGTCCACTTTTGCCTCGCAAGCGGCCATTGCAGTCGATGATGCCAATCAGTTTGAACGGAATCTTCGCCGACTGACCGAGTTTGAGATTCTTCATGATGTCAATTCCCGGATGTCCAATATTGAGACGATGAACGATTTCAGGCAGATGCTGGTTAACAAATTGTCTTCGGTCTTTCCCATTGATTTCACTATCTGGTTTGACTGGAATTCCTCGCGAGAGATTCTCACACCGCACGGCGTCTCCGGAATCAATGAGATACCACTTACTGAGAGCGGCGGAATAGATATACACAAAGTGCCGCGCGAAGAGTTGGCGATAACGGATTTCTCAGCTTCCGAGCTCGATCTTTCCGATATCGCCCAGTTGTCAAAAGTGATGGCCGACTGTCTCAGTGCCAATCAATTATATCCGACCCCGCAACGGCCATTTATGGCGATTCCAATTCTCAGGCGTGGAGAGCTGGCCCATATTTTCTGTATTGGGGCTCATTCCGGGCGGCCGTATTCAAATGATGATATCTCGCTGGCCAGATTGGTGATTTCTCAAACCGCCCTGATGATGGAGCGGGAGAAATCGCTGCTGAATGCTACCCGAGTTATGACCATGGGGAACATGATTTCCGAGATATCCCATGACCTTCGCAAACCGCTGACCTCTATCAAAGGTGGGCTCCAGGTAATCCGGAATAGATGGCCGGATGTTATGGAGCAGTCCGATTTTTTCAAAAATGTGGAAGATGAGGTTCACAGAATGAATGAGCTGGTGCGGGAACTGGTAGATTTCTCAAACCCGAACAAATACCAGACTGAGAAATCTGATTTAAGGCATGTGGTGACGCGGGCCCTTGAACTGGTAGCCCCTGATTTGAAAAAGAGCAAAATTGAATATTCCGTTGAGTTTGAGGATGCTGACTGGGAGATTTTCGCCAATAAGAATCAGGTCCTGGAAGCTCTGCTGAATCTGATTTTGAATGCGGTAGATGCTATGCCAGAGGGTGGAAAACTCTCGGTGACCGGGTTGGTGGAAAGGCCAGATCACAAAAAGGTCGACTATCTGGCGGTGAAGATCACCGATACCGGCTGCGGGATTAGCAAGGAGCAGATATCCAGGATTTTTGATCGCTACTTCACCACCAAGGAGACCGGCACCGGACTGGGGTTAGCCGTGGTTGAGCGGATCATTTCTGCTCACGACGGGACATTGGCGGTCAAATCGGAAGAGAACAATGGGACCACTTTCACATTGTTCTTTCCTATGAAAAGGTAACAATCGCTGCACATTGCATTTGATTGCCTGAAATGAGCAATAACTAATAAAACAGACTTGATTATTGAATCCTGTTGCCGATACTAAGCAGTATGGGTGATACAATATGAGTAAAACAAAGACTAAAGTTCTCATAATCGATGATGACCCCAAGGTCGGCTGGATACTTTCTGAAGGGCTCTCCAAGAAGTTCGAGTTTGTAACGGCCCGGGATGGGATTGAAGGGCTTCAGATGGTGACCACCGAAAGCCCCGAGCTTATCCTGTTGGATATCAAAATGCACGGTATGACCGGTATTGAGGTTCTTGAGAAGCTGAATAAGCTTGAAGAGCGACCGGAAGTTATTATGGTCTCCGGTCACGGCGACACCAAATATGTGGTCGATTCCATCCGTTTGGGCGCGGCTGAGTTCGTGAATAAGCCGTTTGATGTGCAGGAAGTGGAAATACATATCAATGGAGTTCTGGAACGCTCCCGGCTGCGCAAGGAAGTTACCCAGCTAAGAGGGGAACTTGAGTCTAAGAGCGCGCATAGCGGGTTTATCGGCGATTCCGGGGCGATGACCAAAGTAAAAGAGATCATTGAGCAGGTGGCGGATTCCGAATTAACAGTCCTGATTCGGGGAGAATCCGGCACCGGTAAAGAGATTGTGGCTCGATCACTGCATCAGCAGTCTTCGCGTAAGAGCAAGCAGTTTGTGAAAGTCAATTGCGCGGCGATCCCGCGTGATCTGCTTGAAGCAGAGCTTTTTGGATATGAGAAGGGCGCTTTTACCGGGGCACATAAGACAAAACAGGGGCGTTTTGAAATTGCTGACAAAGGTACCATGTTCCTGGATGAAATCGGGGATATGCCCTTGGAACTTCAGTCCAAACTACTCCAGGTGTTGGAACAGCAGGAATTTGTGCGGGTAGGCGGGATACAGAATATCAAAGTTGATGTGAGGATTATCTGCGCCACCAATCGGAATCTCGAAGAAGCGATTAGCGAGAAAGTCTTCCGGGATGACCTGTTCTACCGCCTGAATGAGATCACGCTGCTGCTGCCCTCTCTCCGTGAGCGAGAAGGGGATATTCCGCTTTTGCTAAATCATTTTGTAGAGAAATACAACGAGCAGTACGAGAGAGAATTCAGCAGTTTCTCACCGGAAGTGATTGATCAGTTGAATCGCTTTTCCTGGCCCGGCAATGTTCGACAGCTAGAGAATATGATCAAGCAGGTCGTTGTCAGAGGGGATGAGACTATCATCGCGGATCTTATCCGCTCAGCTTCCGGAGGAAGTCCTCAGAGAACCGCAGGTTCGGGCGAGATTTCCAGAGTTGCCGGAAGTACGGATACTGGCCTTGTATCGGATACCTATTCTCTTAAAGAGCGGATTGGGCAGATAGTCGCCAGAGAAGAGAAAGCGCTGATTGGCGAAGTTCTCCAGAAGACAAACTGGAATCGGCGGAGAGCAGCTGAACTGCTTGAGATTAGCTACCGGTCACTTCTTTATAAAATCAAAGACTACAAGCTCAACTCGATCGAGTAATCCCTCACTTACTTATCGTCAATATCTGACACGCAGTTTCTTGGCAATTGTGCAAATAATGAGCAATGTAATGCACATCTCCAGTTAGAAATCCGAATTGTGGTGTCTCTCATTGAGTTACAGAGTAGGTAAGAGTTCTGTTGCTGGCAACAAGTTACGGAAAAACTGTCAAAGAGTACTTCAATCTATCGGAAAATAGTTCGCAATCCGCACTCTGCCGGCAAGATTGGAACGATTATTGCTGTCTAACAGATGGAAGAAACTTGCATTTTTTTAAGAGGCGCTTTGTCAGCTATGGAAACTTCTCCGGCCCACATTTCGACCAATTCCTTTGTCTCTCGAGTTCAGACGGAATTGCAGCGGGCGGAGCGCTATTCAATTTTCCTTTCTTTGACTGTCTTTGATCTCTCGATCATTGGCCGGGGTGGTAATTCCAAGATGTCGAAAGAGCTTGAGAGGATTGCCAAACTAATCAGAGAGAATGTCAGGGCTGTGGACTATGTGGCACAGGTTCGTGATCAATTGGTTGGTCTTCTTTTACCGGAGACTTCACGCCAGGGGGCCGAGATTGTCGTCAAGCGTGTGACTGAACTGATCAAGAGTTATCTTGAGAATCGTGTCGATGTTCCTAAATCAGAGTTTTTGCCGCTTGAGGTAGCCTCTTATCCGGATGCGGCCGGGTCCCGATCGGTAAAAGAGTTTCTTCAGGATTGGGTTGATAAAAATAAAAATTAACGCCCGCTTGCTTTTTACCTGCCTTTGTAAGAGATCGTCCTCCCCTCGGGCGATCTTTTTTTATTCAGGAATTTCTTTGGCTTTGTACAGAATGAAGCGGATTACGGGCGGTCCGACTGTCTCATAGATCAGGACGGTGGCCAGAACAATGGGGGTGACAATTGCCCCGGTATCCGGATCGGACCGGTTGACCAAATCGATCAGTCCAATAGCAACGCCGGCCTGGACCATCATGCCAAGCCCGAGATAGTTACGGCAGGTATGTGACAGGTTTTTCCATTTGCTGACCAGATAGACCCCGATGATTTTACCCGCCACTCTGGCTATGAGATAAGCAAACCCGGCCAGACCGAGACCAGGCAGAAGATCAAGGTGCAAGGAGGCTCCGGCCAGAACAAAAAAAGCGATATACAAGGGCTGCTCCACCTGCCTCAGTTCGATATAGACCAGGCGATGCATCAGGGAGAGATTGGTGGTTACGGCTCCCATAATCAGAGTAGCAAAGAGCGGCTGCAAATTAAGCGTGAAGGCCAGTCCGGTGGTAAGCATTACTCCGGCCAGAATTATCATCAGTAGTTCTGCCTGGTCATCAACTCTCGGTTCCCATTTTGAGATCAGGTAGCCAACAGTGCCGCCGATAACCAGCGAACCGCCCAATTCATAGAGCGGGCTGAGTATTGCCTGCCAGGCGGAGACATCGCCACCCAGTTCTCCCAGAGAAAAGACGAGTTGGAAAGCAAGGATGCAGACGATATTCGAAGTTGCCACGACCGTTATGAGGGAGTCGGTAAAGTCCCCCCTGGCTTCAAATTCACGGATAACCAGAATGGTGGCGGCCGGTGCGGTTGCAATGCCGAGAGTTCCTAATAGAATTGACGGATAAAATCCGATGCCGGCAAAATAGAGGGCGACAGTGGTAAAAAGAACAGCCCCAACCGACTGACCGAGAGTTAGCCAGAGTGTCTTTTTGCCAACTGATTTGATATGGTGGAATTCAAAGACTCCGCCAATCGCAAACATGATCAACCCCAGGGCGATATCATTGACAATTGAGAGGCTTTGAACCAGATCGATTGAGATCAGCCTCATCCCGGACGGGCCAATCACCAAACCGGTCAGAAGGTAACCGGTTACTTTTGGGAGTCTTCCCATGCGAGCCAGCTTGCCGCCGAGAAGTCCCAAAAGAACCACCGCCCCAACCGGGGCCAGGTAGTGGATAGTTATGTCCCAAAAAGAGTTACTGTTTTCCATCGGGGACAAGATAGGGAAATTCGATTTGAGTCAAAAACAAAAAAGTTCCCCCATCTGTGATAGAATAGAACCGGGCAATGTCAATTTCTGCAAGGCTATGATCTCCTTGACAGATGGGGTTGAAACGGTAGATTCATATATTATGGTTAGAATCTATCCACAATCTGACTCCTTTGACGAAGGCCCAAAAGGACGTCTTGTCTGTTGCTTATATACGGCTGTTCTCTGTGTGCTGGTTGTGACAACCGCGCGGGCCAGAAGTCCGCGTGCCTTTGATGACAGTGGCTGGACAGAGGTGTACCGTGAGGATTTCAACAGCGTGTATGAAGCTTCGGATGGTCAGGTATTCGGGACCGAGGGTTGGTTGGTCTACCAGATTCTAAACGGTGCGACTATAACAGTAGACAGTGGTTTTGCTCATATCAAAACTCCGGATTTTTGGAATGCGGCCCTGATCCACAGCACCGAGATACTTCCGCAGGAATACAAGATTCGGACCAAAATTGGGAGGATCAATTACGATCTCACCAACTATGAGGCAGAGGACTATGTTGACCCCAATTTCCAGACTCACAACGGTTTCTACGAGAACGGAATGTACTTTCTTACGGTCACAGATGGGTTGTGCGTTGGAAATGAGTGCGCCGAACTATGGTGGCATTATCACCGGAAGATGGTAATTGACGTGGACAATCATCTTGACGGAGGCGGAGGGCAGACGTTTCATCCGGTCTTCATGGTCTATATGGCTCCGGAAATCAACTCCGGCGGCAATTTGCTCCGCACATGGACGGGCACATTCTGGGATACTTCCCCCTGGAACTGGAATGTTGCCCATACTTATGACTACAACACCTGGTATTATGCGGAATTGGAGAAGACAGAAAACGTTCTGATTCTCCGTCTCTACGATGAGAGCAAGAATATAATCCAGGAGACCACGCCGGTTGATTTGTCGCTGGTTTTTGCGATGGACGACAGCACCGAATACCTGTACCTGGGGGAACCGCACACCGATGACTACGAAGGGGATGTGCTGGTTGACGAAATTACATTGTTGGTGCCGGGATGCTGCCGGTATCGCGGGGACGCCAATCATAGTGGGGGTTCCACACCGGTGGATATATCTGACCTCACTTATTTTGCCGATTATTTCTTTGCCGGTGGGGCGGCGCCGGTCTGTACCGAAGAAGGGGATACCGATGGGAGCGGGGGGATAGATATAACGGACATAACTTACGTTGTAAATTTTATGTTTGATGGCGGCCTTCCTCCGCCTCCGTGCGATTGAATCTGGTTGAATTGAAGAAGCTCACAAGCACAAAAAAACCGCGGCCAGCGCGGTTTTCTTGTATTCAAATAGAGTCTACCAGCCCAGTATTTGTTCGAGATTCTTGTTCAGTTTCTCGATTCTCTCCTGGTAGTCGTCTTTTTTCGTCTTCTCCTTGTCGATAACCTCCTGCGGGGCACGCGCCAGGAAATCAGCATTGGCCAGTTTCTTGGAGAGCTTGATCAACTGATTCTTGAGATTGTCCAACTCTTTTTCTAAGCGCTTTTTCTCGACCTCAATATCAATCAGGCCTTCCAGAGGAATGAAAATCTCGGCTCCGGAGATTACGGCCGATGCTGACAGGGGAGGGCGTTTGATTTCGGTGCCGACAAAGAGATTCTCGACTCTGGCCAGTGACCGGAAATAGTCTTTATGTTTTTCCAGCAGTTCACCAAAGGCGGCATCGTTCACCCGGATGTACAGGTCGGACTGTTTGCTCGGATGCACGTTCAGTTCTGAACGGGCCGAGCGGACAGCAGTGACCACCGCCTGAATCTGCTCCAGACTCTGTTCCAGTTCGTTGTCAATGTGCTTGCCATCGGTCTTGGGCCAGCCGGAAAACTGAATGGTTTCTTCCTTGTTGTTTTCGGTCAGGGCCAGCAGTTCCAGATAGATATTGTCCGTCACAAAGGGAACAAAGGGGTGCAGCAGTTTCAGTATCTGGACCAGGGTGTAAGTTGCCACATCGATAGAGCCGGGCCGAATGGGGGTGCCGGGCTGGTCCGGTTTGATCAGTTCAATATACCAGGAGCAGTAATCGTTCCAGACGAAATTGTAAAGGAGTTTGGAGGCGTTGGAGAGCTTGAACTCATTAAAAGCTTTGTCTACCGCCTGAATGGTCCGCTCCAGACGAGAGAGAATCCAGCGGTCAAACAGGACCAGGTCTGAGTCATTGACGTTGTTGATTTCCGGCGTGCGTCCATCGAGCCGCATCATGACAAACCTGGAGACCTGGTGCAGCTTGTTAATGAAGTTTCGTCCGATCTCAAAAGTATTCTTGCTGATCCAGGGGTCCTGTCCGTCCGGTGTGGCCAAAACGGTGGACATCCGAAGAGAGTCCGCTCCGTACTTGTTGATTATTTCAAGCGGGTTTATGCCGTTACCGAGTGACTTTGACATTTTGATGCCGTTGGCATCCCGGACGGTCCCATGGATGTAGACATCGGTGAAGGGAAGATTCCCCATAAACTCGTAACCGGCCATGACCATGCGAGCGACCCAGAGGAAAATGATTTCCGAGGCGGTGCTCAGGACCTTGGTCGGGTAGAACTTCTCGAGCTCTTCGGTCTTGTCCGGCCAGCCCATAGTAGAGAAAGGCCAAAGCCAGGAGGAGAACCAGGTGTCGAGTACATCGGGGTCCTGAACAAGGGTTTCAGGGTCGTATCCGGGGCAGGCTTCGGCAGTCGGTCTGTCCACGGAGACAAACATAGTGCCGTCTTCGGCGTACCAGACCGGAATCCGGTGGCCCCACCAGAGTTGTCTGGAGATGCACCAGTCGCGGATATTTTCCATCCAGTGCAGGTAGGTTTTGGACCAGTAGTCGGGATGAAATTTGATTTGGCCGGTTTTGACAGCATCGATTGCCGGTTGAGCCAGTTCATTCATTTTCACAAACCACTGCTCGGAAAGGTATGGTTCGATAACTTTATGACAGCGGTAGCAGGTGCCGGCTGATAGCTCATATTTTTCTATTTTGTCAAGCTGCCCTTTTTTCTGGAGTTCCTCAACCAGTTGCTTGCGCGCCTTGTATCGATCCATCCCTTTGAACTTTCCGGCGTTCTCATTGAGGGATCCATCGGTATTGAGGATGTTGATCTCTTCCAGATCATGTCTTCGTCCGATCTCGAAATCGTTCGGATCGTGGGCGGGTGTGACTTTAACAACGCCGGTCCCGAATTCCGGGTCAACATAGCTGTCGGCAATGATGGGGATTTCGCGTTCAAGAATGGGTAGGATGACTGTTTTTCCGACATATTTTTTGAAGCGGGCGTCTTTGGGGGCAACGGCCAGAGCGGTGTCTCCCAGCATCGTTTCGGGCCGGGTAGTGGCCACGGTTAAGTAGTCATCACTCCCCTTGATCTTGTACTTAATATACCAGAGGGAGCTGTCAAAATCCTTATGTTCAACTTCGTCATCGGAGAGCGAAGTCTGACAGGAGGGGCACCAATTGACAATTCTGTGTCCCCGGTAAATCCAGCCCTTGTCATAAAGATGTTTGAACACCTGGGCTACGGCGTTGGAGAGTCCTTCATCAAGGGTGAAGCGGGTTCGATCCCAATCACAGCTGCAGCCGATCTTTTTCAGCTGACCAAGAATTGTCTCTTTGTTTTTGTTGGCCCAGTCGTGCGTTCTTTCAAGGAATTTCTCACGCCCAAGCTCTCTCCGAGTAGTGCCTTCTTCGACCAGCTTTTTCTGGACTATCACCTGGGTGGCAATTCCGGCGTGATCAGAGCCGGGAATCCATACCGCCTCATAACCTTCCAGACGGTGTTTCCTTATCAGAATGTCCTGGATAGTGTTATTGAGGGCGTGCCCCAGATGGAGAACATCGGTGACGTTTGGTGGTGGAATTACAATCGAATAGGGTGGCTTGTCAGACTTTGGGTCACCGTGGAAAAAGCCGCGATCCATCCATTTAGCGTAGGTGCGGTCTTCAACATCTGTCGGTGAGTATGCCGATGATTTTCTGGTATTTTCTTCGTTTTTGTTGCTCATCAAATCTTCTATCTATATATTCGCCTACCAATGAGGAATCTCCCCGCTGGGGAATTTCCCCGCCGGGGAGTTTCCCCAACTGGTAAAAACCATGAATTATAGGCCTGACCTCAGCCGTTGTCAAGGCGGCATATTACTGCTGAAGTTACAATATCGTCACTTATGTCTGATTTAAGAAGCATTGTTTTTGACCGGGAAGTCGCTCCGTTTGAGCGTCTTAAGGCACTTATGGAGCTATTGCGTTCTGAAAATGGGTGTGCCTGGGACCGGAAGCAGACCCATGAGAGCCTTATGCCGTACCTAATTGAGGAGACTTATGAGGTAATTGAGGCTATTAAGGGGCGGGAAGATACGGCTCTGTGCGAAGAATTGGGTGATCTTGTGCTGCAGGTCGTATTTCATGCCCAGATAGCGAAAGAACGGGGCGCATTTGAAACAAATGAAGTTGTTGAGAGTATTGTAAAGAAATTGGTCAAGAGACATCCGCACGTGTTTGAGGAGTCGTATGATCTCTCTCCTGAGGAAGTTCGTGACCAATGGGAGAATATCAAGGTTGATTCGGGCGAAAAACAGGGAGTCCTGAATGGACTGCCGAGTTCCATGCCAGCTCTGTTGATGGCCTTTCGGGTAGGGGAGAAGGCAGGCGGAGTCGGTTTTGACTGGAAAAGGCCGGAAGATGTATTGGAGAAACTCAGGGAGGAGCTGAGGGAGATAGAAGCGGCCTGCCAGTCCGAGGATCGGGCCCTGGTTGAAGACGAAATTGGAGACCTTCTGTTTGCAACGGTGTCGTTGGCGCGTAAATATGAAATTGACCCGGAGCAGAGCCTCAAGAAGGCACTTGATAAGTTTCGGGATCGGTTCAGCCTGATGGAACAGAAGGTGCGTGAGGCCAGGAAGAGCTTTAAGGAGTATACACTTGATGAGCTGGAAGAAATCTGGCAGCAGGTCAAAAAGCACTGATTAGCGCTGGTGCTTTATGGTCAAAGTTTTTTGTTGTCAGAGTTTGGCTGGAATGCGAATCTATTAACAGTGGACTTGGGAGACTATGAATATAAGTCCCCTCTTTTTGGATATTTTAGAATGATTGTTTTTGGCGCATGAGATGTAAGATAGAAGTTGAGCCTACATACTAAACACGAGGAAGAATGGAAATGAAAAAGACGTTAATTATCTCAACTGTCCTGATGCTGGTCTTTGCTTCCGCATCGTTCGCTACCGAGACGCGGGTGCAGACGATGGGTGACAACAACATGCTTCTGCTTGATGAAGCCAACGTGTTTTTGTTCCCTTCGCGAATTCATGACTGGCCCAGCATAGCGGTAGGTGAATTTGGTGACAATGAGTTCGCCACCCTGGGAATGCACTGGAAACTGGGCAAGAAGAAAGCCGATACCTGGCACCTGGGAACTTACTTCCACAACAACAGCACCGCCTATCCCGACTTGTGGATATCACCGTTCTATTCTGCGTTCTCCGGCGTGAATTATGGAGCCGCCCCGGAGTATGTTCCGTTTGATGATGACTCTTTCATGGCTTCCAACAAGCGGATGGACCTGCTATATGGTCGTACCTTTGGGAAGACGAAATTCGGATTCCATTTTGGAGTCGTTCATTCATCAGAGCGTAATGATGGCACCGTTGCCGGTGTTGGAAGCACGGCCAAAGATGAAGCCGCCCTGGGCATCTATGATCTCAATTTTGGCGTCACGACCAAAGATGGTCTGTTGGACCTCGCCTTGGGTGTAGAGTTTATGAGTTTCACCGACAAGGGGACTGATACCCTGGGCGCCGCCTACGACAAGACGAAATCCAAAGGAAATCATAGGGTACACTTTGTTGGCCGCAGTTTCTATGAATATGACAAAAACTACACTTTCATTCCCCATATCGGATTGAGCTCCGGCAGCTACGAAGCTGAGTATTACGATGACAGCTTTATCGTCGATTCCAACATGGTCAGTTTGGGCCAGACCAACAAGTACACGCGTACCACTGTCGATCTTGGCGCCGGTGTTCAGTACGCTCCGTCAAGTTCGGTCCTGACCGTACTGGATATGGGTGTTATGTATGACAAGCTCAAAGGGGAATTCACGCCCGCTTCGGGGGCTTCGCAGGAAGCTACTCTCAAAACAATCTCATTCCCTTATTTTAAGCTCGGTTTTGACGCCGCAGTTTTCAAGTGGATGGATGTTCGGTTCGGAGCAACTTCTTACTGGAATAGTGAGACGATTGAAGATCCGGGTAACAATGAGTATTTCACGAGAGGTCCGGACAATACCACTTATCTCGGATTTGGTTTCCATTGGGGCGACCTGCACGTAGATACGCAGACAAATCCAAAGCTCTTCTTGAGAGGGTTTGACTTCATAAACGGAGCCGACCATAACGAAGATATGAATGTAAGAATTTCTGCCGCCTACGAAATCTAATATCAACGGCAGATCAGAATGAACACAGAAGCGCCCGGCCTATGGTCGGGCGCTTTCTTTTGGCAATTTCAGGAAGTTATCGAGCAGAAGGTCATTTAATTTCTTGATTTCTCTGGCTGCCTCTTCGACCTCTGCTACTACGACCGACTTCTCTTTGCCGATCTCGGCCAGTTCTTCGGCATACAGATCACACCAATGGGAGACTTCCGGCGCGGTTGGCTCCAGATGGAATTGCACTCCGGCCAGACAGCCTCTGCGGAAAGCCTGATATTTGCAGTCGTCCCCTTCGACCAGCAAGTCAGACCCAAACGGAATGCGAAAGCGATCAGCATGCCAGTGGAAGACCGGAAAGTCTGAGGGGAAGTTTTCAAAGAGCGGGTCATTTTTGCCGGATTCGGTCAGCCGGACTTTATAGAGGCCGATTTCTTTATTGTCGCTGGGGCCGACATTGGCTCCAAGAATGTGGGCCAGCAGTTGCCCCCCAAAACAGATGCCGAGGTAGGGGTGATTGGTTCGCACCGCCTTGCTGACGAAGGAGTAGAGTGATCTCAAATAGTCATGCTGACGGTAGTCGACCAATGAGACCGGGCAGCCCAGAGAGATGATAGGTCCTATGTCTGTTAGCTCAGGCAGCGTTTCCGCCGCGAATGTCTTGAGGGTGCGAAATTCGATTGAATTTTCATCCAGAAAGCCGGGGATTGTTCCGGCCGTTTCGCCTTCGCAGTTCTGCAGAATCAGTACTGGTTTCATGATCAGCAATTGTCGATCAGGTTGCGCACAAACTGGGGCTGCATGAACGAACCAAAGTGTACATCGTCATTGTAATACTGCAGGGCGAGATTCAGCTCATCATACTTATCCCTGCGGAAGTCCTTGAGCGGGTCCGCCTTTTTTGAGCAGAAGGCAAACGACCAGAAGGCCGAAGGGTAGATGGGCATGAAGCAGGTGTACATGCGAACGATGGGGAAAATCTGCTTCAGGTTGCTATAGATCGCTTTGACGGTCTCCTGGTTGTAGAAAGGGGATTCCGACTGGGCGACCATAATCCCGTCATCGTTCAGCCGATCACTGACCGTTTGATGAAATGACTTCTGGAAAAGATCAGCGGCCGGTCCGATTGGGTCAGAAAGGTCCAGTAAGACCAGGTCAAACTTGCTCCGGGAATCTTCGAGATATTTTTTCCCATCCGAGACAACCAGGTTGGCCCTGGGATCGGCGAGACCCCGGGTGAGATCGGGAAAGTGCTTTTTGGAAATCTCGACTACCTTTTCATCGATCTCACACAATGTCACCCGTTTTATATCGGGATGTTTGGTGACTTCAGTCAGCGCACCGCAGTCCCCGCCGCCAATGATAAGGACTTCACCGGGGTTCGGATGAACAAACAGAGGCAGATGCGTGATCATCTCGTTGTAGGCGTTGTTGTCATTGTCAGCCACCATGAGAGAACCATAAAGGACCAGCATCTTGCCAAAGTCGCGATTTTCAATGACTTCAATGCGTTGAAACTGCGACTTGGTGGATTCATGGATAGTATCGATTTTCAGGGTTAGGCCGGAAGAACCGTCATGCAATTCCGAATACCAGACATTCCACAGGTCATCCATGTTTTCTTCGGAGATGTACTTCTCGTCTACTTTTTTGGTATCGCTCATGTTACTCACCAGATCAATCTATTATTTGGTAGCTGGCCTGTTTAAGGGCGTTAAAGTTGGAGCCACTCACGGCGCAGTAAGCGCCGGTGGAGCAGAAGACCATTCTGTCTCCCACGTTGTGTTCCGGTATCATCAGGCCATCGTACATGACATCAAAAGAGTCACAGGTGGGGCCGGATAGTACGGAAAGACGGTGCTCCCCGGTCTTGTTGGTGATGACCGGATACTGGCAGTGGTCAAAGAGGATGCCGGAAAAGGTGGAATAGAGGCCATCGTCCAGATAGTACCAGCATTTGCCATCCCGTTCGGCTTTGCCAAGAATAGTACAGACAAGGGTGACTGGCGAAGCGGCGATAAACCGGCCCGGTTCGCTGATTACTTTGATCCCCGGCCGGATATGTTCGTCTAAGGCCGTGGCAATAGGCTGGCAAAATTCATGGATGTCGGGCGCCGGTTCTACATATTCAACCGGGAAACCGCCTCCGATATCCAGCAGCCTGGTGTTGAAACCGCACTCATCCAATTGGTGGATCAGGCTGTGGGCCGCCTTGATAGCCAGGACGTAGTTTTCAGAATAGAGGCACTGAGAACCAATGTGAAAACAGAGGCCGTAGAATTCATGGCCGCTCTTCTCAATTTCACGAGCCAAAGAGAGAACTTCGGTGACCTGGCATCCAAATTTGTATTGCAGGTTGACAACGGCCATGGAATTTGTGCTGATCCGATACCTGATCATGACTTTCAGTTTTCGTTCCGGGTAGCGGTGCAGTTTTTTGACCTCCTCGGCATTATCCACCACAAAAATCTCGATCCCATTAGAAACGGCATAGTCAAATTCCGGGATTGATTTTATGGGGTGAGAATGAACCAGAGTGGATGGGTCAACTCCGGTGCGGAGAACCATGTCTATCTCACCGGCCGAGCAGATATCAAAGTTGCCGCCGAGCCGATGCACTTCGTCAAGAATAACGCCGTGGTTGTTCGGCTTGATAGCGTAGTGGATGTCAACCCGGGGGAGAGCTGCTTTTAGATTCTGGTAATTTTCGGCAATGGCCGAGCGCGACATGAAAAGCTGGGGGGAGTCGATATCAGCGCGATTGAAGATGTCGCGAAGTAGTCCGCTTTGGGCAGACCGATTTATTCCCTGCTGTTCCAGGGTCGTCAGGTCAAAGGAATGGGTCAATCGTGACGCTCCTATCCTACCAAAATGGCGCCGGAAGCAGATTCCGGTTTGTGGGCAATGATCTCATCAAACTGAGAGGGAATACCGCGCTTGAGTTCATTGATCTGGTTAGTTTTCGATTGCAGTTTCTCCTTAATGTACTCATACGCTTTGTATGGGTCCACCGAGTTACCGCAAGTGAAAAAGTCAACCGCGGCATATCCGTATTCCGGCCAGGTGTGAATGGAGATGTGAGATTCAGCGATTACGACCACGCCGGAAACTCCCTGGGGATTGTAACGGTGAAAGACAGAGCGAACGATAGTGGCTCCCGACTCCCGGACGGCCTGGTTCATCTGTTTTTCGAGAGCATCCATATCGTTGAGAATGCTCCGGTCGCAGTCAGCGTATTCGGCAATGAGGTGTTTTCCGAGAACTTTCAAGTCACGGCCTCCTTTGTGTTAGTATAGGTATTGTTTTGCATGATTACATCTGCGGCGGGGTTACAACCCATAACAAGGCCGCATCCTTGGCACTATTGTTCATAATCTGGTTTGGTTTGTCCGAAGTAAAATAGAAGCAATGTTTTTTGCTGGCCGTGTAGGTTTTTTGGCCAACTTTCAGCGTCACCGTTCCTGTGGTGACATAGCCAAACTGTTCCCCCGGATGCGGGTCACGAGCTTCCAGCTGCTCACCCGGTTTCAGGCTCAGGTAGATGGGGTCCATCTGGTTATTGGTTGAGCCGGGTACCAGAAGTTCAAAGCCGGTGGCACCGGTTCCTTCAAGACTGATTCGTTCCGATGGTTTGAAAACAACCTGGGGCTCATCCTGCTGGTCAAAAAAGGCGGACAGGCTGACACCGAATACTTCGAGAATGTCCGCCAGAGAATCCAGCGAAATGGAAGTCTGGAAATGGTCATTTTCCAACTGGGAGATAAACCCTTTGGTAAGCTGAGCGCGATTAGCCAGCTCTTCCTGAGTCAGGTCACTGGCCTGTCTGAGGGCCTTGATTTTCTCTCCGATTTTCAAATCTGTCTTCATGTCGCAGTCGTTTGTTTAATAAACCACACCTTTTTGTTTAATAAAAGCTCCCAAACATAATCGAAATTTGCCGCCTGTCAAGCGGTATTATTGGGCTGTGAAGAAATAATTTTGGCCGCTATCAGGACAGTTTTGGGGCTCATTTATTGGTTTACAATTGGGGGAAATTTGAGCCGATGCAGGCTTGCCATGATGAGCATTTACAGTTATTATTGACCCACTATTTGAAATGATGTGACAAGAGGAGTAGATAAAATCGACAAGTATGATATCATAATAATCGGCGGCGGACCGGGCGGTTATACAGCCGGAATCCGGGCCGCTATCAAAGGAGCCCGGGTGGCGGTAGTTGAGGTGGATGCTTTAGGGGGAGTATGCCTTAATCGCGGCTGTATTCCTTCCAAGGCTCTGATAGCATCGGCTGTTCAGTACCGAAAAATGAAAGAGGCTACCGCCTACGGAATCAATCTGGCCGCACCACCGGTCTATGATTGGAAAGCTATGCTGGCTCGCAAGGACAAGATTGTGGGTGGTTTGGTTGGCGGGATTGGCCAGCTGTTCAAATCTCACGGGGTGGACCATTACTCCGGATATGGACGGGTGACTTCAAAAAATGAGGTGACCGTTTTTGGAGAGGATGGAAGTGAGACCAGGCTGCAGACGGACAATATTATATTGGCCACTGGCTCCCGCTCTCGGGCGATCCCGACTTTCCCGTTTGATGGATCGCGGATACTGAGCTCCGACCACCTTCTGGAGGCGGCCAATCTGCCGGAATCATTGCTGATTATTGGTGCCGGAGTTATTGGCTGCGAGTGGGCGTTCATGGCCTCGATGCTTGATGTTCAGGTAACTATGGTGGAGATGCTCGATCATGCTCTGCCGATGGAAGATACGGACAGCTCAAAGCTAATTGAGCGGGAGTTGAAGAAGCTCAAAGTCAAGCTGCATACATCGGTACGGGTGGAGGAAGTGATGGCGGGCCCCCAAGGGGTGACGGCTAAACTATCCGGGGATAAAACGGTTGAGGCCAACCAGGTCCTGGTGTCGGTGGGGCGCGCTTACAATACCGAAGATCTCGGGCTGGAAGAGGTCGGAGTAAAATTAAATAAGGATGGTTCGATCCCGACCAATAAGGAGATGCGAACCAATATCAAGAATATCTTTGCTGTCGGGGATGTCCGGGGCGAAATCCTCCTGGCCTACACCGCTACCCATGATGGCACGGTAGCCGTTGACAATGCTCTGGGCGGCAAAGAGAAGATTAACTACCTTGGGGTTCCTTCGGTGATTTTTACTCATCCGGAAGTTGGGTCGGTGGGGATGACCGAGAGCGCGGCGGCCAAAAAGCATGATATCGCGGTGGGTAAGTTCCCGCTTCGGGCTCTCGGCAAGGCTCATGCTGAGAATGAGATTGCGGGTGAAGTCAAAGTAATTGGTGACAAAAAGAGTGATCAACTGCTTGGGGTTCATGCTGTCGGCGTGCATTCAGCCGAGATAATCCATACAGCGGCACTGGCCGTGCGGTCGAAAATGAAAGTCTCTGAACTGGGTTCGATGATCTTTGGCCACCCGGTTATATCGGAGGCGATTATGGAAGCGGCGCATGATCTGCATGGGATGTCGGTTCATTTGGCGAAAAAGAAGTAGCGCAGGAGCTGCTGAGTAAGATATCGGCCCACGAATTGTGAAATTCCCGGTCGCATTTTTTGCGTTCGGGTATTCTATTTTTGGACAACGGCTTACGAGTGTGGTATCTCCGGTAAGCTGCATGGGTGGCGCAGTAAATGCGGGTGGTGGAGGGGGTGGCTTTTGCCTGGTTCTGCTTTGTCGCATTCTATCTACCTATCAATAAAGAGATTACAATGATTCTTGCGCTGTCGGTCGTATTTGGCACGTCGCTTGTTAGTTATGTGGCTGAACCTTATCAGAATAGTATGGCGGTAATGGGTTTTTGATGAGGTAGGGAAAAAAGGAGTTTCTTGTGAGGGGAAACTCCTTTCTAAAATCGCCAAGCGTTTAGTTCCATATAGATGTTCTTTGACTCATATTAGCCTAGTGAGTAGAGCCCGGCCACCACGGATGATGACCGGGCTCGCTTCTTTTCTCCAGTTACAGGTAGAGTATTCGTGTCTTGCGGGTTGAATTTGCCGCGGGTCGATCCGAGGGCTGTTCTGCCGGTCGTTTCGAGGTATTACTCACTAAGAACCTGGGGCTTTTTGAATCGGGGGGAAGGTAGTAAAGTCTTGACTAATCGGTAATATTTCTTTTATTTGATCCATTCAAAAACGGCGGTGTAGCTCAGCTGGTTAGAGCAGTGGAATCATAATCCACGTGTCCGGGGTTCAAGTCCCTGCACCGCTATTTTTTTTAGTCGGATCTCGCCAAAACAGCCCCGCTCTTATCGGATCATTACTAGATTATACAAATGTGCTAATACTACTGAAACAGATCAATCCGGTGAGCCAGCTTCTCCTCCGGTTTTGAGGAGTTCATGAGACTCGGCGTATTTCACGTACTTGTTCGGTGTCGGGCCCGGGAGAATGGGATGATAGCAACTTCTGGCCGAGTTCTGGCCAGAGGTTACCTTTGTCTATAAATATTTAAAACCGGAGTAAAACAGTTCTTGTTACGACAGCTTTACATAGGTGCCTTTCCCTTTGGAGGTATAGGTGATTTTGTCTTCGCGGGCCAGCCAGCCCAGGGCCTGATAGGCGACTGCGGTTTTTTCATTGATTGCTTTGGGGATGCGTGAAACGCTTATTTCGACATTCTGAGTGAGGACATCGAATATCTTTCCGGCAGTTTCTCCAACTTCCTGCTTCATGACTTCTCTCCGAGGTTTCGATTTTTTGAACTCAAATGAACATACTTTTATTATCGGATTATGTCCCTTCGGTATTAATCCCATGAATAGTCCGGTTTCTGGTAGGATTGAGGTGGATTTTTGCGTACAGAGCAAAAAAAGGCCCCTTCACAGGAAGGGGCCTTAGAATTGCTCTTTGCGAGAGAATCAGTGACTGGCTACCACTATTGGGGTCGGACCCGAAGGTGGAGCCGGATTGGCGGTGATCCAGGCATCGACATGAGCAATGGAGCTTTCCAACAGAGCCTTGATATAGGCCGGGTTGTGCACCGAATGCGATCTGTCTTCCAGGTAAACCCGGTAGTTCCAGACTGCTCCGGCGACGCCGCCATCAGCAATGCCGTTAGTATCAGCGACAGAACTTCCGCTGCCAGTGATCAGATTCAACGAGAGAAGCAGAGTACCCAGGCTGTCATGGAGGCCGTCCATCTCGTTCATGTAGCCTTCGGTATCATCACCATCGTTGTCATAGTCAACCGGGGCATCCTGGGTGATGTCCGTGTAGTCATCACCTCGATCGCCAGCTTCGGTATGACAGGTGGCACAATAATGTACAAGGGTGTTGCCCTCTTCATCTTCCATGTTCCAGCTATGACCACCAACGTGGTATCCTTCGTGCACTTCTGAAGGGTTCCCCATGTGGCAGGAGACACAGGCCGTACCAACAGCGCCACCATGGTTGGAATTGGGATAGGCACCGTAGGCCGCATATTCGTAACCGATGGTTCCGGCAATCAGGTCTGACTGCGGACCATGATGGGGACCAAAACGACTGCTGGTGACCACATAGCCATCAACAATGTCGGCTGGTGTTTCGCGAGACTGATGGCAATTGGCGCAGATATTGGAGTTGCCAAAGTCGTAGACAGTGCCGTCAGGCAGAGTTACGGGGGCATCGGTGACCAGCGACATGTCGCCGGTCAGGTGCGGGGAGTGGCAGGTGAAGCAGTGGATGGCGCTGACGCTGTCATACGGTGCGGTGACTTCGCCAGTAGCCAGAAATTCCTGGAATCCCTGGTGGTTGTGGCACTTGGTGCAGTCTGTTCCTCCGCGGTTGGTATAGTCAACGCTGCTGCCGGAAGCGTGAATAGAATTGGCCCATTCCCCTTTGGCCTGCAACAAGAAACCGTTGTCGCCGTGGCACTCGAAACAATCGGTGTTGTCTTCAACAATGATCGTCTCTTTGACCTCTCGCTCGCAACCAACGACGAGGATCAATGTCGCTATCAGAAACAAGCTGGTTAAGATCTTGGTGTTCATGATTACTCCTTTACCAGTGAAGGCCTTTTATAAAACTTACTTCAATTATATTTGCGGTGTAGTAGTTCTGGCTGACCATAAAGTCATCATAGGTTGCGATGGTATATCGCAGCTGGAGATAGTGGTTCATGCCAAAGTCATATGTTCCGGCAAAATCTGCATTCAGTTTTTCCGTATCCTGATCGCGATGACCGCGCAGGTAGGAAACGCCCACCTTGAATTCAACCTTGTCAATCGGAACCGGTTTGATTTCAGCCCGGATGATATTGTCCGCGAATTCATAGTCAACGCTGTCGCTATTATTCTGATATTCACCGAGATAGTATCCGTATGAGAATGACAATGTCGCCAGGTCTTCAAGATCAAGATCGACCGACGAAGAGACTGAACTATAGTCCACGCGGCTGCCGAGGTCATCGTTCTTCCTGACCCGGCTTTCGTACTTGCTTGACAGGGTTACCCAACTTCCAAGCGCGTACTTTGCCGAGAAAGCAGAACGAGTGAAGTCTTCATCCCCGATCAGAGTGGCTCCCTTGGTGACCTCATTATTGCGGACGAAGAGTCTGGCTTTGAGCAGCAGGTTTTCCACGTAGTCCAGCCAGCCACTGACCATGAAGCCGTTTGATTCCAATTCATCAACATCATCTTTAGCGTTGCTTAACTGATATCCTGCCCTCAGTCCTCCGTAGCCGTTGAATTTCTTTCCGGCTGACAGCTTGTGTACGATATGGTCGGTGGTGACACTGTCCACACCATCTTCGACCGAAGCTGACAGCAGACGGTATTCAAACGAAGCTGATTTTTGAAGATTCCACCGCATGGCTCCCCAGAGTTGATCGCGATCAATACGAAGGGCACGGTCATAGATTTCGTCATAGCGGGTTATGAATCCGGCTGACAGCATGACCTGATGGTAACTGGGGATACGGGAAAAGGCGCTGATATCGACAGTTTCTGACTTGCGATCAAGGGAAAAGTCAAGGTCGTCCATGAATTCCCCCCGACGGTAAACGGCGCGCACGGTTCCAAAAGGACAGTAAGCCTGCAGGCCGCCGTGGTAGTTTCCGTACAGGTAGTCACTGCTGCTAAAGATGGTATCACGGACGGGGGACAGGGCAATCATCTCGTTGCCCTCTTTCCCCGTGAAAGCAAGTCCACCAAACAGCTTCAGGCTTTTGATCGGAGTTATGTCGGCCTTGAGCGTTGTTGATCTGCGGCGCGTGAAGCGGTCGCCCGAGAAACCATACTGGCGACGATACTGCTTATTGGTCGCGCTCAGGCTGAACAACCCGCGCTTATAAAGACGGGCGCTAAGGTTGCGATTGTTGACTGAAATGTTGCTCAGGTTGGCTGAGAGTCTGACATCGTTGGCCATCAGTACGCTCATATTATTGAGCGAGATCTGGAACGACTGGTCGTACTGATTGAAAGTATTATGATTGACCGCCAGGTTACCCTCTTCGTCCATGTCGACATAGGTGAGCTTAAGCTCAGCGCCGCCATCAGCGATGGCCGATGAACCGACAAGGAGAGTCAACAGCGCAACAGTAAATGTCATTTTTGTAATTTTCATCTTGTTGCACCTCATTTGTTGAGCGAGTGACAGCCGCTGTTATAACAACTGCCCAAACCGATATCGTACCGGGCCGGAAGGTCCTCGGCCAGGAACAGATTACTGGTGTATGAGCCGTGTACTTCGGTATGACAATTATTACATGAGAAGTCAGCAAACCAGCCGCCATGCGCCATTTTGTGTCCGGACGGAGGTACATGGCAACGATTGCAGAGATCATTACCTTCCTGGGTCACCAGACGGTCATTGTGGCTCCCGTGCGGTTCATGGCACTCCATGCAGCCACTCCCCTCAATGGAATAGGCGTTCATTGGTTCATGCTCATAGAGAAATGGTCCGCTGTGCTGAGGATGACAATCGGCGCAAATACCGTTCAGGTCAAAAACAAGTTCTTCTTCGCCCTGACTGCTGGCGGCATGACAGCTGAGGCAGCTGGGGCCGTTGTCCAGGGAAGGATGCGAAGAGGACTGGAACAGGGCGTCTTTCTTGTCATCGTGACAGGCCAGACAGAATAGTCCTGATCGGTCACGAAGCAGGGATGGCGAGTTGGCGTGTACTTTGTGACAGTCTCCGCAATTGACCTGTTCAGAAAAGTGAGCCGTAAAGCCAAAATCGTTGAAGCTCACATGAGAGCTGTGACAGGTGCTGCAGAGATCGAAGTTGCGGGCACCCGATTGTGAGGCCGGATTGCCGATGTTGTCGGTAGCCGGATCCTCAACATGAGCTTCCGCACCGGAATGGCAGTCCATGCAGCTTACAGTGACCCGTGTGTTCTTTGATGCATCCGTCACCGCATGGACGGTGAGGTTGAGACTGGCTTCCATCTCTTCATGGCAGTCCAGGCAGGTTTCGCTGGTGACCTCATCGGACTGAACAGCGACCGGGAGTATTGCCATGCACAGAAAAATGACAATCAGGGTGGGGATGCATCTCTTGTAGTTGTTTATAATCATATATTATCCTTGAAAATGGAGTCTCTTCAAGTTATTTTTAATCCTGTAGTTGACCGCGATCGGGAGCCCCGGACTAATAGCGACCATCCCAAGTTCCCAACACCTTTCCAAATCTCTCTTTTCCTTCAGTAAAAACGTTATCATGACACTGCCATGACATAGTACTTACTGTCGGCAATAACAAATTAAAATTTGTACTATTTTTCACATATTTATCACCTAAGCCTCTATCATTTAATGATAACGGAAAGAGAGACGGGGTGAAAACAGCGTACAAAAGGGCTTTTTGGGGGAAATTGAGAGGCAAAAGCCTAAGATTACAAAACCTGTCTTCTTTTGCTCAAGAAGGCCGTTTTTGGGCACTGGGGGCCAGAAGTGAGGCAATTGCTGAGCGACCGGCCAGCCAGCCGGTTGAAAAGGCGGCCTGAAGATTATAGCCACCGGTGTCGCCATCGATGTCGATCAACTCACCGGCGAAATACAGGCCCCGGACAAGACGGGATTCCATGGTGCGGGGATCGATCTCTTTGGTGTTGATTCCGCCGGCCGTTATGATTGACTCATTATACGATCTATGACCGGATACTGTGAGGCGGAGCGACTTGAGGAGGTCTCTGAGTTTCTTTCTCTCTTGTCCACTAAGCTGGTTGGCGGCTTTGTCAGGTTCAATGCCGGTCAGTTCACAGAACAATGGGATCATGCCTGAGGGGAGCAGGCTTTTCAGCATTGTCTGGAATTTCCTTTTACCGCCAGACTGTATCTCACGCAGGAGACGATTGTCCAGTTTGGTGTTATCAAGGGCCGGTTTCAGGTCGATCGCGATTTCTACGCGTCTTTTCCTGTTCAGGGCATCAACAGCCTGGGAACTGATTGAGAGAATGATCGGACCGGACAATCCGAAGTGAGTGAAGAGCATTTCACCAAACCTCTCGGCCTGTCTTTTACCATCTATCCAGAGAGTTGCGGAGACGTTACGGAGGCTGACACCCTGAAGTTTTCGAGCAATCTCTCCGGTGGTGATGAGCGGAACCAGGGCCGGGCGGGTAGGGATCAGGTTATGACCGGCTGATTTGGAGAAGCGGTAGCCGTCGCCGGTGGAACCGGTCGCGGGATAAGAGAGTGCACCGGTAGCGAGAATGACGCGATCGGTCCGGTACTTATTCCGTTCGGTGCGGACACCGACTATTGAATCATTTTCGATGAGCAGCCCGAGGGCCGGTTCGTTTGCTTTTATGGTAACGCCACACTTTTTGAGCCAGCGAATCATGGCTTCGGTAATGCCCGGGGCGTTGTCGTTGACAGGGAAGACACGCCCACCCCGTTCTGTCTTTATGTCTACGCCCAGTTGCCCAAAAAACTCAATTGTGTCAGGGGCAAAGAAGCGATGAAAGGCCTGTCTGAGAAAGCGGCCATTCTTGCCAAAACGGGAGATGAATTCAGGGAGCTCGGCAATATTGGTCAGGTTGCAACGTCCTTTGCCGGTGATGCTGAGTTTGCGGCCCGGGATACTCATCTTTTCCAACAGAATGCAGTTGGCCCCCTCAGAGGCTGCCTGACCGGCGGCCATCATACCGGCCGGACCGCCACCGATGACGATGATTCGATTATTAGCTAACTCTTCAGGCGTGATCTTTTCCTCATTTGCCGGTTTACTGTTAGTCTGAATTTACAGAATCTAATTGGAAATGTAAGGAGAAAGTGCAGAAACAAGATCGACCCCACACCCAATCAAGAAAAGGCCCCAAGAGGAAGATGAATCGGGGCCTTTGTGAGTTGGTGAGGACTTCTATTCTGTGACCAGCCAGTAGTCGCGCGGATAGAGGCGGTAGATCGGCTGTTCACCTTCGGTCTGCTTGATGTATTCTTCCATTGACTCAAACTGAGCTTCCGGTCCGATCAAAAAGAAGACGCCATCCTGTGATTCGGCCAGAGGTTTTCCGTATCCAATCAGAACGGAGCCATAGGCATCTTCCATCCGGTCATGGATGATGTCATAGACGCCCTCAACATCGCGTTCCTGGAGAATCCTCTTCCGGTATTTGCGAACGATGTCCGGCGTGAAGCCATCGGTTATGTCCGAGGCCATGGCCGCGCCGCGAGATTCATAACTGGATGGGGCGCGCGAGCTTCTGAATATCTGTGCGACGGCGTAGTCCTTGAGTCCGGGATCATGTTCTGCGTTTTTGAGTTCATTGACGACGAATTTCATGGTTTCGGCCACATCGGGACAGCGCTCGGCATAGTAGCGAGCATACCCGGTGTTTTCGTAATAACGGTAGCCATTGCTGTAGGC
Organism: bacterium; assembly: GCA_029211095.1. Lineage (GTDB taxonomy): Bacteria > Zixibacteria > MSB-5A5 > GN15 > FEB-12 > JARGFS01. Next base: position 26,026 of record JARGFS010000022.1, read on the forward strand.
CAGTCCGGCTGCCCATGTTTTCATGAACAGGCCGTGCGGACCATATCCGGTGTACAGTTTTCCGGCCAGACTCTTTAGGACAGCGCTGTCACTGGTGTCAAATTCGCCAGTATTTTGTGCCGTGAAGATCATGGTGCCGTTGCGGGTGCCATCAAAAACAAGTCCGGTGTAGACCGGCTTTTCGATTCCCTCGTGTCTTGAGCGCACCCGCTGGACTATCCGATCCAGACTGGCGTAATTTTCCCGCACCGATTGAGACTTTGAGTCCAGTCCGGAGAGAAGGGACTCGACTACCGGCAAGGCTGCTTCGCGGTCGGCACTGTTGGACACAAGGCTCATGCGCACATTGTCGGTTTTTTGGACAAGACCAAGAATATGCTTGAGGGAGTTAAGAACTGTCTCCGGCTGCCGGTTCAGGTCCGAAGCGGTCTGATTGCAGAGGTATGCGAAGTCATCGGCAAGGTTGGCATCGGGGATGTCCGGAATGGTAGCCTTGAACTGTTTGAGTACTTCCATGATGGTCGCTCGTCCCGTGGCCGACAGCTGGGAGATTGCGGCCAGCAGTTCTGAAGGAGCGGTAGACTGTTCTGTCTCCAGAGCGGTCAGCAGTTCGGACAACGCCTGCCGATCAAGATCAGAGCCGGAGCTGGCCAGGATGGAGAGGAAGCGATTTCCACTCTCGGCATCGGAGCCGGTCAGCGGATCGGTCAGCATCCATTTCATTCGCTGCATAAGCTGCTGCTCGGTCAGGAAACTATTTGTAGCCAGGTAGAGCGGGTTGCTCTGGTAGCGATAGGCGTCGGCCGGGTCATTCACCCAGCCTTCTTCTGAGCCCTTGGTCCGATTGCGGTATGAGAGAATTGACTGATCAACAATATCGCGAATGCGGAGGATATTTTCTTTGCTCAAATAGGGGGAATAGAGAGAGGCATTCATCCATCCGATGGCATTTTTTAGTTCGTCCAGGTTGCCGCCTTTGCCGGTGACGGTGAGCTCAATGCGGTCACGCTGCATGCCGGCGCTGTATCCGGCCGAAAGTCTCAGGACTTCGCGACGGAGGCGCTCGTTCATCTTCTCAAAAGGGATGACTTCATCATTTACAACCACGCCGATATCAGTCAGGACGCGGGGGAGGAGGGGGAGGTAGACCAGCAGAGATTCCGGGACTACGTCCATGCGCATATAGATTGAGAGCGTGGCGGAGGTCATGTTGTCGAATGTCGAGGCAAGCAGGGGAATATTGTTGGGCAGCATGAGTTGTTCATACTGAAGCTGTTCATCCAGGGTCAGGGGAGGATCATTGACAAAGTCAGGGAGCTGGTCGCCACTCTTGAGGGCTTCCAATTCTGCTGTTTTGGCATCGAATGACTCCTTGTACCGGGCTACCGCAAACTGGGCATCATCTGTTTCAAATCTGGATTTGTACTCATCAACATAGGCAGCCAGGCGCGCTTCCTTTTCCTGAGCGGCTTTATCAAGCATCTCGGAACTGGGCCCGGCACCGACCAGGTACGGTTTCTGCAGGAGAAGATTCCATGAATCAATATAATCACGCCAGATATTGTTTTGCCGTGTGAGCGATTCTTCGGCAAAAGCAAAGTCATCTTTTAAGACCAATGATTTTCTGAAACCGGGGCGGCTCTCAACTTCCATGAGCAGGTTGACCCAGCGTCCGGCCGGGCCGCCTCGAAACCCAAACATCGGGGGGGAATTCAGATTGTCTTCCATCTGTTTCCGATTCTGCACCAGGACAGATTTGATCCGATCATTGAATGCCAGTAATTCCGGGGAGCCGTCAGTGTAGTCGTGCACGAGCGCTAGTTCATCAATGATAAGTTCCCTGATCTCATTGAGCATAGGTTCGGTGATGGCTTCGTTTTTGATTCCGGTCATCCCAAAGTAGACTGAGACATTGAGATCATCGGAAT
>JARGFS010000230.1 GCA_029211095.1 bacterium
GGACTATTTGATCAGGACCATTTTCCGGACAAGGGAATTATCGGCCGATTTGAGACGATAGAAGTAAATACCGGAGGGGGCGGGCCGACCAGACTCAAAACGGCCGTCCCAGCTCAACTGGTAGTGCCCCCTGGGAACCGGGCCGGAAACCAGGCGAGCTACTCGCTGACCGAGGATATTGTAAATGTCGAGCTCCACTTCAGCGGTTGCGGGAACTGAGTACTCAATCAGCGTACCCAGATTGAACGGGTTGGGATAGTTCTGTTGAAGTTCAAATTCGGTAGGCAGATTGTCAGTTCTGTCAGACACTCGGGTCGGAGAGCTAACCGAAATCTCTCCCGACACAATCTCCGGTACGGTAGTATCGCCATAGCTGGTAATCACATACGGAGACAGGCTGTCTTCAAAAAGCGGCTGAATCAAGCTGCTGCCCATCTGCTGGCCTGCCGTAAACCAGACGGTCGCCAATTGTGTGCTGCTGTCAGACCAGGAACTGTCGGCATAAAGGGATGAGACGCTAATCCGCATGAACCCGGTCTGATCATCGAAAACAAACGAGCGTTCCATAAACAGAGGGAGCGAGCTGTCAAACCGAACGGAATCTATATGCAGGTAGCTGGTATCGTACAGGGCCGGAATGAATAGTCCGCTGATATCGTTGTTCTTTTTGAAGTAGATATTTAGTTGTCCAACTTCTCCCCCATTTACATTGACTGAATCAATTGTCAAAGTATCAAGTTCAATCGGATTGACCACCTGCGTGTCCGGGGGCTGGTTGATTTCCAAAGTAAATGGAAGGGTCACTCCTTTGTTGTATGAAAGCGGGTCGGTAACCATTACCGAAGTACTGTGCAGACCAACCGCAAAGGCCGAATCTGCAACCGTCAGACGGATAGTATCATTGTCCGATCCGAAAACCCTGTCCGGCAGAAGCCACGGTGCCTGTCCGGACGCACTCCAGTTGAGTGTTCCCCCACCTGCATTTTCGACAATAACAAAGGTGTCCACTTGTGCGGCACTGTCTACCGCGACATGGATTGAATTCGGAGCCAAACGGAGTTCTGGTGTATTGATCAAAATGGTGACCGACAGCCAGAGAGTATCGGGAGAGTTAGCCGCCCCGGTCGCTTCAAAAACAACCATTTGGTCAAACTGGCCGACGGTGAGTGTCGAGGGATCGACCGAGATTGTAACTGTTGATGGGGCCAGACCGGAGTCTGGCAGGACGGTCGCCCAGTAGGGACGGGAAGTTGTCCGCCAGTTGAGTTCCCCTTCCCCGGCATTCTCCACCTGTATGTTCTGATACTGTATTGTCGGTAGTTCTTCGTGAGCGACAAAATAGAGCGTGTCGTGGGAGAGGCTCAGAATCGGGGAGATTACATCCAACCGAACCGGAAGCACGGTCGAAGAATCTCCGGTGGCGATATCAATAAAGGTGAGTTGAGTCAGGTAAGTCCCGTTGGGCAAAGTATCACTATTCACACTCAGAGAGATGGTCGTTGGCGTTGTCCCGGTAACATTGGACACATCCAGCCAGTCAGCGCCGCCGGTAACATTAAAACCCAGTGGGTTGTATCCACTATGTTCAACAGAGATTATCCCAGGGGATGGCAACGCTCCCCCACCGAACATCTCAAAGTTCACGGCGGCAGGACTAAGGAGCATTCCACGATCATTGTATCTGGTTACCGAGGCATAGATATCAAACTGGCCATTACGATAATCGGACCAGGTTACATACCGGTACTGTCCATCCAAGGCGACATCCGGACTCAACTGGATTGAATCCCCTTCGCTATTGGCTCTAAAGTTTGACTCCCTGACCATCCCCGTGACATCCAGCATCTGACCGGTAATGTCCCACAGGCTTCCTTCGGTGGAGTCAGCCCAGATGATCGCTACGTTCCCCATCCGGTCGGCTGCAATGGCCGGTTTTCGCTGGGCCGTGGAGGCACCATCGGTGTTGACCTGGATATTCTCAGTGATCGGTATACCGAATGTATCCAGGCGGCAGGAGTATATATCCGGATTGCTCGGGTAGACGCCATTGCGCCAGTCAACCCATACAACCGTGAAATGCCCGGCACCATCGGTGGCCACATCCGGGTGTGACTGCCTGTTTCCGGGCGGATCA
>JARGFS010000231.1 GCA_029211095.1 bacterium
CCGATATCGAAGAGTTCGATGACAACCCGATGGGTGCCGGGGTCAATCCGAAAATCGGCGTGGTTGGTCACAATTTCGCTATCGGCGCTTATGCCACTTCGACCGTTGAATTCAGAATTGATCGCGGAATCTTTGAGCCGCGCATTTTTGCTTTTGGCCAGGCCGACCTGGTCTACTCAGCCGGCTACGGCTCCCAACTCCCGTCCGATCTGATCAGCTTTCTCCCCAACAACCTCTATGTTGGAGGGGCTCTGAAAATAATCGAGCGACGCTGGGTGGATTTCAAAACAACAGCAGCAGATGCTGACTTTGAACCGATCGTTGACTCGTTAAAAGAGAACAAGGTCACCGGCTTTGGTCTGGATGTCGGATTCCTGTATGAAGTCCTGCCGGGGCAGCTGGATATCGGCCTGAAAGTTACCGATCTATTAGCCGACCTGGGTGAGGACAGCCCTCCCATGATAGTCAACATTGGCGCGTCCTACAAAATCATGCCGGACCTCGTCCTTGCGGCTGACTATAACGACATGTTTATGACGCGTGGAGAGAATTTCTTCAACCGCCTCTACCTGGGCGGGGAATACAGTCTGGCCAAAGTCTTTGCGGTGCGGGCCGGATTTGGACAGGGCTACCCTGCGATAGGTGCCGGGCTCGATTTTGGCGCGCTGGCTCTTGATGGCGCCATTTACGGAGTGGAAAAAACAACCGCTCCCGGAGGTGATGGCGACTACAGCTATGCCTTCCGGCTGAAGATCGGCCTCTAACAGATTTACAGATTACCGACAGGTAAACTGTCTTCAAGGCGCCTCTTGAATAAGAGGCGCCTTTTTTATTTCTCTGGTTTCTATGCTATTCCCTTCTATCGGCCTATCCGCAATCCGTCTTGACAGCCTGTGAGGCATTTGATATTCTTTGATGTAAACCCGGTTCTCAAACAGGTGATGAAGGAGGTCGTTGGTGAAACGTGCCCTGCTTGTAATACTAACCTTGCTTTTTGTTCCTTCCCTCGTCAATGCCATTGGTCCCTCATTTGCACTTGGTCCTTTCGCCGGGCTGGAGTTGCCGCTGGCGCAGAGCGACCAAGCCAAAGGTTCTACTTTCGGTGTTCGCGGAATTGTCAAAGCGCTCCCGGTTATCTCGTTGGAGCCCCACCTTACATTCACCAATTACGGTGATCCCTCGTTTGAAAAGGCCAGCATCACCAACGACCTGGAAGGTTCAAAAGTCACTTCGTATGGCATCAACGCTATTATTGGCGCCCCCGTTGGTGCACCCGGATTTCGCCCTTTCTTCCTTGGCGGCATTGGCCTATATAAAGCAACCCGGGATCAGACGACCGCCTTCTCCGATGAATCCACGGACTTAGGCTATTCACTGGGACTGGGAGCGGGAATTCCGGCCACTCCGGTGCTGGGCGTTGATATTCGCGGACAGTTCACCATCGTTCCTGTCGAGAGCAAAAGCTCCAAGAAATCAGTCTCTATCAGTGCCGGTGTAACATATTCCTTTGGTGTTAAGTAAGGGGTCCGTCTGATGAAAAAACAGAACTTTATACTGATCTGTACAATAGCAGCCGCCATGCTCCTGCTGGCTGGTTGTATATTTTCCGGCACGTTCACCATCTCCAAGAGTTTCTCCTTCAAGATTGCCGATGATATAGTTTCCAAGCCGCTTGATCTTACCACTGAAAGTGACTGGAAAGAGCACCAGGAAGAGATTGACCAGATTGATGGCATCGGGTTTGATGTCTGGATCACCAATACCAGTCTGGTCGAGGGGAAGTTCAACATTTGGATCGATCGGCCTACGCTGCCTACTTACAATAAGATTACCGAAGTCGAAAAGAACGCGACCCTGATTCTGGATGGATTCATTATGACCGGAACAAAGGACATCCACCTCACCTATGGCAACTCTTTTAAGTACCTTCGCAACTTAGACAGCCTGAAAACTATCATCCGGACCGGTCAGTTTGATCTCTATCTGGCCCACAGCGAATCCCCAAACGAGATTCGGGTTGATTCCGGCCAGGTGGTCATAACTTTCACCGCCCACTGATATAGCTCATAAAAAAACCGCCGCTGCATTTCTGCGGCGGCGGCAACACAAGGAGATAAGTAAAAAAG
>JARGFS010000232.1 GCA_029211095.1 bacterium
AGTCTCATAGTGTAGGACAGCGTTGAAATTTCGGCTGATTTCAAATACTGTGTAGAGATCAAAGATTTTCCGCTTGAGCTGCCGATTGGACGCCGTGAGCGAAGTAACCTTGGCGTTTAGCTCCTTGACTGCCGGGCTGGTAACTTTCTTGGGGGCCGACTTCCTGCTTCCGGCTTTCCCGCCGGTCTTTTTTGCAGTCCCTGCTGTAGATTTTGACTTCGATTTCCCTGTCATTTCAGCTGAAATTTCTCTATAAACTCGCCTACAAGATAGTGTGATCCAACTACTAAGATAATATCGTCAATTCCCGAGCTTTTCAGAACCTTTTTGTAACCGGTCATTAAACTACGATGGGACACCATTCCAACCGGGCCAAAATCTATACTCGCAGATAGTTCGGCAATATCAACTGATCTCCGGCTATTCAACGGCACCAGATGATACTCACCTGCTATACGCGAGAGATGGTCAAATATTTCCTGATGCTCTTTCCGCTTTACCAAACCGGTTATGACCGTTGCTTTCCGGCCCGGAAAACGCTTTTCAAACGAGTCCACCAGAGATTTCACCCCGGAAGAATTGTGCCCAACATCCAGAACAAGCGTTTGCCCCATTTCAGTTCGGGAGATCTGGAACCGACCCGGCCAGCTGACCGACTTTAACCCCAGAGAGACTGAAGCACGGTTGATCTTCCAGCCCCGCTCTTTAAGAAGCATAGCGGCTTTGACCGCCAGAGCAGCATTCCTGATCTGATGGACACCATACAGACCGACCTCCTGTCTGGCAACCGAGAGACCATTGGCGCTGAGACTCAACAACATCCGGGTCGGATCAGCCTGATACTCATTCCTTCTAAGCCTGACCAGGGGCGCACCCATCTGACGGCACCGTTCACGAAATATCCGCTCCACCGTTTTCGGCATAATCCCAATCAAGTGCGGGACTTCCGTTTTGACAATCCCGGCCTTCTCAAAAGCTATCTTCTCCACCGAGTCCCCCAGAATCTCAATATGATCGCGGCTTACTTCGGTAGTAATCGTTAGTTCCGGGTGCAGCACGTTACTGGCATCCAGCCTTCCCCCCAGACCGGTTTCTATAACAGCCACATCAACTTTGGACCGGTTGAAATGTTCAAAAGCCATCGCCGTGATCAGTTCAAAAAAAGAGAGTTTCCGCCTGCTCAGAGCATGGCGGTGACGATCTATAAAGGCGGTAACGCTCCGTTTGGGTATCGGCTGACCATTGACCCGAACCCGCTCCCGAAGGCTCACCAGATGCGGCGAAGTAAACAGGCCGCACTTGTATCCGGCTGCCCGAAGAATAGAATCCAGCATGGCCGCTGTCGATCCTTTCCCATTGGTCCCGGAGATATGAATGGTGGGGAACTTGTCCTGAGGCGTTCCGATATCAGAGAGGAACTCGGAAATATTGTCCAGCCCCAGTTTCATGCCAAAAAATTCGCGAGAGAGAATGTACTTCTCTGCGGAAACGTAATTGTGTCTCCGCATCATCTTCTCCACATAAAATTCAGAAGCCGGGAGACGGTGGAGCGTAAATCCTTTCGGTGCACGATTGAATCAACGAAGCCTTTCTCAAGGAAAAACTCCGTTGACTGGAATCCTTCCGGGAGGTCCTGTCCGATAGTCTGCCGGATAACACGAGGGCCGGCAAATCCAAGCAGCGCTTTCGGTTCGGCTATGATTACATCCCCCAGCGAGGCATACGAGGCCATCACTCCGGCCGTAGTCGGATTGGTCAGAATTGATACATAAGGAATTCTCTTTTCTGATAAGCGGGCCAATAACGCCGAAGTCTTAGCCATCTGCATGAGCGAAAGAATCCCTTCCTGCATTCTTGCTCCACCGGAGCAGGAAATAATAACCAGGGGTCTTTCCATCTCCAAAGCCCGTTCAATGGCCCGGGCAATCTTCTCCCCGACAACCGAGCCCATGGAACCGCCAATAAAAGCAAAATTCATGATGGCAAAGGAGACATCCATCCCCTCAATGCTCCCCAGCCCCGCAATTACCCCTTCGGGAAGACCGGTCTTCTGCTGGGCCGCCTTGATTCGATCAGGATATTTCT
>JARGFS010000233.1 GCA_029211095.1 bacterium
CAGCTGACTTGATCAAGCTGATTGCCAACACCGGGGTTGCTGTGGACAAGGAGCTGATGGTGAAAGATGTCATGCGTCACAATGTGGCCGCCGTTACTCCCGATGATACCCTCAAAGAAGTTGCCAATGAGATGTTCCGTAACCGCTTGTCGGCACTGGCCGTAGTGGACAGTAACAATAAACTGCTGGGCGTTATCAGCGACCGCGACCTGATCCGGGCCGCCCTGCCGGACTATAAGTCGCTCATATCTAATCTCAATTATTCTATGGATGTTGAGCCGTTTGAAGAATTGCTGAAGCAGGAAGATAAGATCAAGGTCTCGCAACTCTTCCGTGACGATTTTGAGGTCACCACACCGGAGACTCGTATTGTCGAAGTTGCCGCGATGATGATTTTCAAGGATATTCGTCGGGTGTTTGTCACCGACAAAGAGAACCTGGTCGGGGTTCTTCTTCGTAAAGACATTGTCAACATGGTGATCCGCGGCTAAATGGATCAGCAACATATTTGTTGCCTAATCAGCAGACTTAGCTTACACTCTCTCCGTGACTCACGCCCCTAAGACATACGAGGTAACGCCCGGATTATATATCTCGTTTTTGATAACTGCCCTGGTTACAATTCCGGGCTTTTATTTCGGGATTACCCATACCGAGATAGCTCCGCAATGGGGATCGCTCCTGTTTGGTCTGGCCATTTTTGGGGCGGCCTTCATGCTCTCCTGGGCAGCTGAGTTGGCCCAATTGGAAATGTCTGAGTCACTTGCCGTAGCCATTCTGGCTCTCGTGGCAGTTTTGCCTGAATATGCGGTCGACTTTGTTTTCACCTGGAAGGCGGCCCATGATCCGGGTCACGCCAACAATGCTATTGCCAATATGACCGGAGCCAACCGGCTCCTGGTTGGACTGGGCTGGCCCTTTATCCTCTTCTTGTACGTCTGGGTGCGGAAAAAGACAGCCGTGGTGCTGGACAGCTCCCAGAGAATTGAGGTCTTCTACCTCGCCGCTGCCACGATCTACTCCTTTACAATTCCCTTGAAAGGGAGCCTCAATCTGATCGATACCGTTATCCTGGTCACGATCTTCGGCTTGTACACGAGACGAGTTGCTCAGATGGAGAGTACGGAACCGGAACTGGTTGGGCCGGTGAAAATATTCGCTAATCTACAAAGGGGCCCGCGCATATTCTGGACGGCTGCTCTATTTGTCTGGTCAGGCGGGGTTATCTTTTTTGTAAGCGAGCCGTTCGCTATGTCTTTGGTGGGGATGGGAACGATATTTGGCATTTCCGAGTTCAAGCTGGTCCAATGGCTGGCTCCGATAGCTTCGGAAGCGCCGGAGTTCATTATCGCCGCTACCTGGACAATGCGTGGAGCAGCCAACTCCGCCATGAAGGCACTCATCTCTTCAAAAGTGAATCAGTGGACGCTGCTGGTCGGGACTATTCCGCTGGTCTATGCCATATCCGGACGGGCAATAAAGCCGTTTGTGTTCAACAGCCTGCAAACGCACGAGCTCTTTCTGACCGCTGCTCAATCTCTGTTTGGTGTTGCCGTTCTGTTGAATCTGAGAATCAACCGCATGGAAGGATCTCTATTGTTGGGGCTGTTTATATTGCAGTTCCTGATTGAAGGTATCAGGATGGAAGTTGCCTATATCTATATTGCGATTGCAATCGTCTATCATGTTGTGGAACGCAAACATCTCTGGCCTGCAGCAGTTGGCGGTCTCGGACTCAAAAAGAAGTAGCGCTGTTGCTTAGTCCCCGGATTTCTTTTTTTTCTTCTCTCTGAACCCAATTCTTGGAAATGGATTGACAATGGCACTGGCAATGTTCGTCAAGTGAGCATTGATTCGTTTCAAGTAACGGGCATACAGACTCAAGGCGACAGCTTCGTGCGGGGCAATCTTGTTTTTCTTGTCCA
>JARGFS010000234.1 GCA_029211095.1 bacterium
GTTATCGTAACGGGCCAGACCCTGATCGGTCAGCACCCACAAGTCATAAGCCTGGTAGTCAGACCCGGAACCGGATTTGAGCGCCGCAAATGATTTTAGACCGGCCGATTCACTCGGCAGCGGGTTCCCCTCTTCGTCCAAGGTCACCTCAGCAATATTGTTCGGAATGGAAATCTCGCGCCAGCTGGAGGAGATTGGATACGCGCCTAACCCGGCTGGATTCCAATGCGTGGCCGTGGCATCGTCGGCGATCGCCACATAGGCGTCCCCCATCGCGGAAGCCCGCGATCCGGGAGCAATTCTCAAAAAGAGAACGGCGGCGTTGGAGATGTCGGCCCGGCTTTCCGAAGCGATCGAGACGACCAGGGCGAGAGCGAGTAAAGTCAAAAGAAACTTGCGCGACAGCATAAATGCTCCTGTATTTAATTAATCAACACTAATTTGCCAAAAGATTCTGTGGCGAGATCACCGTTTTCCCCAATCGCTTCCGCCTTAAAGATATAAACTCCGGTAGCAACTCGATCGGCAGCAAAATCATCACCATACCATACAATATCGTCATAATATCCAGCCGTCCTTCGCCCAACCTGCTTGAAGGACCTGATTTTTCGACCGGACAGAGTGAAAATCTCAAGTGAAAATGACCTGACCGGCTGAGTCAGATAATAAGAAAATCTGGTCGAATCCGCCATCGGATTCGGGTAATTCAGAAGCTCTCTGATAGCCATAGCCGAAGAAGCCACTACTTCGGCTGAAAACTGGGCCGTAGAGAAATTATTGGCGTTATCCCACGCCTTAACCTTGAAATGATGCAGTCCCGGCTCCAGATCAGAAATCGCGTATACCAGAGAGCCGCTGTTATAGCTGTTCAAATCATACTGGAACAGCTCGGTCAAATCTTCCAGTTTGTCAGACTCTCCATCGATTTCAAGACTAATTCCGTGTCCAATTCCACCGGTAAGATTGATCCCGATCGGGTCGGCCAAGTCAACCTGAAGTTCATCGCCGGGCGCGATAAAATCTCCGGTAATAAAATCTTTTCTATCCACAACTGAAAAAGTAATACTGGGACCGGCCGAGTCATTCGAGGCCGATACTACCCGCGAGACCAGAAGACTATCGGCAATCCCAAATCCGTCACTACTCCCAACCGAGCAGTATCCCGATATCTTGGCCCCGGTCCCGCCATAAGCAATATCCAGCGGGGGTATAAACGTGAATTGAAACTGTCCGCCGCTTACGGAGGCCGACCCTCTAAAAATCGAAGGTCCATTGACGAAATACTCAACACTATCAAGAGGTGGATTGGATGGATTCGGGGTGTCAATGACATAGTGCTTGCGGCGACGGTCCGTATCAAAGGCGCGGATATCCAACTCTCCGTCTCCTGCCACCGTTGTCCCGTTACTGTCAACGACCCGGCCATAGACCGTATACGGGGACAAGGCCATGATACTGTCCGGAAGGCTGTCAAATTGTAAATCGTATTCCGGTATGCCCAACTTCATCAATGGGTCGCCAAAATAAAGATAGGCCTGATCATTCCCCACCCGGTGCGGTACGCTTGCCCCAATATACTGCCGCTGCAACTTGGCCGTGTACAGCGCTTCACAAATGCTAATGCCCCGATTGCCAAACAGAACGTCATAAACCTTTTGATTGAGATCAGCATTTGGCCCCGAGTAAACCCGGCGAGTAGCGGAGATCACACCGATGCCCCCATCGGGAAGTGTCAGTAGATCTTCGGCCATCCCCTCCCGTTCCGGATCATCAAAAAAGGCAATCTCACAGGAGGCGGTGAAAACGAACGGCAGGTTATTCCTGTTATTCAACCGGGGGATGTCTTCCCCTCTGGTGAACACATGCTCGTGCGCCCACAAGTCCGGAT
>JARGFS010000235.1 GCA_029211095.1 bacterium
GGTTTTCTCGCGCGGTCCAAAATCAAGCGAAGCGTTCCCGTTGGATATCCACCAGTTGAAGGAAACATCGAGCTTCTCTGAGGGTGTACGCACGATTCGTGTGGCCGTAACTCCGGTGGCTGATTTTTCATCAAAGCTGTTTCCTTGCGGGTCACCATCGTTGTCGGCGAGCCAGGCGATATTCACGGTGTCCGTGTATACACATCCGGTACGGGTGGTCTCCGGCACAGAGAGAACGAATCCGGAGATATCATCGGAGTAGCAGGCATTTTGGTTGCAGTCAGCACCAAAGCCAACATCGCCGTCTACATATATCCCCATATAGACTTCGGTCAACTCCTCAAATCCAAAATTAGTAATCTGGTAGTCGAAAAGGACAAAATCCTTGGCGTAATCATAAGACCAGGCGTAGGAAGACTCTTCGATCTTAATGTACAACGGCCTATGCGGAGTATTGTCCTGCTCATCAAGCGGGACGCCATCGGTGAGTGTGTCTGTGTATACAGCCAGAATGTCATCTTCGGATATGGCCCCTTCAAACTCGGGCGAAGTCGGGTCGATCAGGGAGCGGTGCTGAAGGTCGCCGAGTGGTGGGGCGTCCGGGTGCATCTCTCGGTGAAAAGCCCAGCCATCTTCGCCAGTCGAAACCAGGGTGTCTCTCCCCTGGATTGCTCCGACCCAGAAGGCGGCCGCAAAAAGATAATCAACACCTGAAAATTTGGGAAACTCACATGAGGTAGTCCCACCGCCGGTCAGACAGTCCGCCCCGCCCTGAAAGCCATTTCCAAAAGCTCCAACGTTGGTTACAGCCAGTCTGAGCTCACCTACCCGATGGACGGCAACACAATCGGCTGTGGCTTTCGAGTGAAGGGTTGTCCCTTTATAGTCGGACGGATTCACTGCCGAACGCGCAAAGCTCTGTCCGGTCATGAAGGTTAGAACAACTGCGACAAAAGCGGATGAATAGACAGGTTTGAACAACTTACAATTCCTTTCAACCATGATTCCCAAACCACAACCCCGGGCGATCGGTACGCCGGGCGAGCTCCAAGTGGAGCCCAATATACCAAATAGAGGACGTTGGATGCAATAATTATGTCAAATACTATCGTCTTTACGGACGAGGGCAAGTTTGACTAAAGCGTATGATTCGAAACTCAATCGGAGTTCACAAACCATTCCGGGGCCAGAGTCTCGGTAATAGCCACAATCTCACGATCTTTTTCGTTTAGGGCACCGCGTTCGATAAGTGTTTGTACCGCTTTGTGTAACAAGACCATCTTGTCACGAACCGGGATTAGGGCCGGGTAGTATTCATTATTAAAGAAGAGCCGGAAACGCTTTCTGGTCTGCATATCACCAAGCATCTTGCCGATCGCTCTCTCCAGGTTCTGAGATTCCAGTACCTCAAGTTGTTCTTTAGGAGATTTCATCAATTCTATTGTATGGCCCATGTTGGTGCGACATTTAAATCTGAGTAGCCAGCATTGTACAATTCCGAGTGAGTTCACGGTCAAGACGCTCACGCTGACTTCTTCTGATTCCGGATGCGCTTTGACTCCTTCCATGAACGGGAGATAGTAGCTGTCGGTGATAGAACCAAAAGCGCTGATGCCTCCGGCAAAAGGATCATCAATTATGTCAGAGATGGTGAAATACGGTTTTCGCTCAAATCGCGCGTCCTGCATCAGCATGAATTCATCTTCAGTGAAATGGAATCGCTCTTTCCAGAGTTCGTCCGGAGTGAGGTCTGATCTGGTTAG
>JARGFS010000236.1 GCA_029211095.1 bacterium
TCCGGAGACAACCATGTAATTGGAATTACGAAGGCGCTGGATGCCCTGGAAATGATTAGTGCCTTTTCGGTAACGACTGGTCTTAAACAGACCGTTATGATTGGCGGCCAGATAGTCACCGCTGCTATTAATTTGTGAGAGAGCTTTGCTAACATTTGGAACTCTCGGTTGTGTCGTTGAAAGAGGCAGAGAAGAGTTTATCCAACCCGGTGTATACAGAACAAATGAATTTTTTGGCATAATCAATTCCCCTCATAGTTGTAATTGGTCCTCAATTCCAATATATACTGTGCCGTACCAGTGAGCAATGGGCCAGTTTGACAGGCTATGACATGAGAAAAGGCGGGCTTGGATATAGCAGAATTGACCCTGGCCGTCCCATTGGCGTTATGGATCGTTGATAATTCAATCCAGTTTTATGTTGCGAACAATCGGATCATTCTCTATCTTGTATCGTGTCGCTAAAAATCTCACATCCTCACACAACAGGAGATCTTATGCGGAAGTTGTTCTTATTCCTTCTCAGCGCTGTATGTCTGCTTCTGGTGTTTGGTTGCGATCGTTCGGTCCCAACCAGCACTGATACGGAAGCAACTGTTGACCATTCGGTACAGCTGGTAGAACGCCCCCAGTTCATTGAGACCCGGCCGCCATCGCTTATCGAATCCTTTACTCTGAAACTTGATCCCCAGGCGATCAAGTTGGACAAGAAACCGGTAGAGCCACCGCCGGATACTAGCAGTGGAGATCCAAATCCGAATCCGCCCCACAAATATGCGTACGTGGTCGGTATTTCAGACTACGAGGGGACGGCTAATGACCTGAATTTCTGCGACGATGATGCCCAGGCCATGAAATCATGGCTGCAGGGGGAAGGTTTCACCTGCAATGTTGACGTGGACCTTCAGGCCACGGCTAACAATATTATGGATGGAATCCAGTGGCTGATCGACAACGCCTCTCCGGGGGATGAGGTAGCTTTCTGCTATTCCGGCCACGGCATGAGATCGTCAGAGGGCTCGGCCATTATATCTTCCGATCTGTATTACATCCCGCATGCCTACCTGATGAATTATTTCAATGCCATTAATTGCACCAAGAAACTGGTGACGATGGATGCATGTGTTATCGGCGGGTTCCATGACGACGTAGAGAGCGGTACTTTCATGGCGACTGCGTCGAATCGTAAGAACTCTTATGACGCTCCTGATCTTGAGCAGGGGGCATGGACATACTATTGGATACATGGAGTTGAGAACCAGAGTATTGTTTACGCTGAGGAGGCCGCTCCTTATGCCGAAGGTGGTATGAAGGACTGGGCCGCTCTGTACCGACTGCGGGTCGATCCCAAACATACCGACAGCTATACCGGTGATATGGACATGTAATTATCTTGAGTCTTGAATCATAGAATCTTCAAAGCCCACTTAACCGAGTGGGCTTTTTCTTGCGTCGCAGTACTTTCGGGCGGCTTGCTCTAAATTGCTGGGATTCTAAGAGATTGTTAATCTGATGGGGCTTTCAGGGCGGGTGGCCCACCATTTATGGGCTTGTTGAAAAACCTCCAATTTGTTATGGCAGGTCTTGATCCGCTCCAAGCGGATTGTGACCTGCCATATAACTCGTTGTCCTGCGTCGGGTCACACGATCAACTGAA
>JARGFS010000237.1 GCA_029211095.1 bacterium
GTCACAACCTCTTGCTTGAGAGTGAAGTCATCCTGGTCGCGCTCAGGCCTGGGACCGATCTGTCCGCCCAGCTTGATTTCGCGCTCGATGACCGTGTCAGGGGTGAGTTCCGGTTCACCGTCGTGAACGGGAATGTTGGTGATGCGGCCGAAGTTGATGTCTTGCATCAATTCGATGAGTCGCCGCTTTGGTGGGGTGAGGGTTGCTTTGTTGACTTGTGCCATTGCCAGTCTCCTTGTTCGGAAGTTCTGGCACGCCCGGTGGCCAACACTCTGTTGACCAATAAAAAAACGCCGGATCGCGCCTTCATTGGGGAAGGCGCTACATCCGGCGTCGCAAGAGCTACATTTGGCGTAGCGGAAATTTTATTTAGTTTTTTCTTCCTGGACAGACCCAGGTCATTCGTTGACTATGGGGCGGACCTCCCAAACGATCTCCTTTTCGGTCCGGTAGACCGGTTCGTTGCCGCACTTGACGGATTCCTTCAGGTGGGCGGCCAGCGGCTTGTCGTACTTCTCCAGATACTTGATGGCCCGGTTCACGGCATTCCGGAAGGCGTCACGGATGTTCTTGCGCTTGTCGTTAGATTTTCGGAGTTTGCCACCCAGGCCAACAGCCTCGTTAATCGCTGTGGTCACCTTTGCCATTTCTTCTTCAAGCCGCTGAATCTCGGCATCGTTGTTTTCTGACCGTGCTTCTTCAATCTCTCGAAGAAGTTCGTGAGCCGCCTCCCTGTATTGCTCGACGGCCTTGCGGTCAGCGACGAAACCGGTATCGCCCAGCGGAACTCCTTGGGTAACTTGGAACCCATCCTCGGTCTCGTTGGAGTCCAGAAATGTGTTGCAGCTATTGATGGCGAACCCGCAGACAATTTCGTAGACCGAAGTCTCTTTATTGGGTCTCGCCAAGAGGAAGTTGATGTACTCTGCCCCCTTATCGACACCCGTCACGAGCACTTCGGCGTTGCCATTAAACCGTGCAGCCCATACGCCGCCGCGCTTGCGGAAGTAGTTGTCCGGTTGCTTCTCCTCAACCGGAATAGCAGGGACTGAGATCACCGAACCGGATTCGTACACCGTTCTCAACAGGCAGTCTCCGGGCAGTGTCCGTTGGCGAATGGCCGTGATGTTTCGGGCGACCATGGTGTCCATCGCTTCGCAGACCTCCTTGGCATGGCGCTTATAAAGGTCATATACCCGTTGGGCCACGCTACCAGGATTTCCATTCAGATGACGAAAAACCCGGCTCACCTCACTGTAGCGAGCAATGAACTGGGTGATGTCATCCTGATCCCGAACCTGATTGGCTCGTTCGAGATAGGCGGCAGCCATGATCTTGTCTTCATCCTTGCTTCTGCTTTGGGTGAAGATATCGGCCTTATAGGCTTCCACGGGGTCATGCTGATCTGCTTTTGCCGCAATCATGGCAAAACGCCTGTCGATGCACTGCGAACACGTTCCGCAATGCGTATGGTGATTGGTCATCTCCCAGGTATGGGTGCAGGTGGTCGATGCCGCGATCATGTCCTGGCATCCGGCCTTGGTGATCACCTCAATGACACCGGCCTTGGTTTTCCAGATGTAGGG
>JARGFS010000238.1 GCA_029211095.1 bacterium
CTTAAATGTCTGACGACAATTTGATAATTTACGAAGAAGAAATCACCCAGATTGAGTCTCTGATTTCCAAGATGCTCAAGGGGTGCGAGGCAAAATGTGCCTTGCTTGTTGACAAGGATGGTCATCTGATCACCCGGCAGGGATTTACTCATTCACTTGATACTACCGCTTTGGCTGCCCTTCTGGCCGGCTCTTTTGCCTCGACAAAAGAGATCGCCAAGTTGGTTGGTGAGCCGGAGTTCTCTGTGCTGTTCCACCAGGGGAAGAAAGACCATATCCACATGTCGCTGGTTGGCGACAGGTCAATTCTGGTCGTTGTTTTTGATGACCGAACGACTATTGGAATGGTCAGGCTGTATGCCAAAGAAACCGCTCAGGAGTTAGCCAAGATATTCCAGGAAATCGCTGACACCAAGGATTCTAAGGGACAGGCCGCTGGTATCGACAGTAATTTTGCCGATATGGCGCAGAACAAGCTGGATGACATATTCAGCGACTAAGGCTGATTACAATATCCGGGTTTTCGCTCCCGGCCAACATTACTCGTAACACTGTGGAATAAAAGTACGATGTCCGCTGAATTGGGATCAGTGCTGGTTAAGGCCGGCAAAATTGATCAAGAACAACTCGACAAAGCCCTGACTCTCGCCAAGGATAGCAAACTCAAGTTTGAGACCGCACTGGTGAAGATTGGGGCCATCAACTCTGAAGACGAAGTCTCCAAACTGGTAGGCCAGCATCTCAAAATAGGTGCCCTGCGTCTGGGAGACATTGAGTTGAATCCTGAGATTGTTAAGCTCATTCCACTGGATATTGCCCGCAAATTCAAAGTCATTGCCGTATCAAAACTAAACAAAACACTCTTGGTGGCTATCAGCGATCCAAACAACATCTATGTTATGGATGCGCTCAAGTTTATTACCGGTTTGACTATCCAGCCGGTAATCTCTCCTGAAAAAGCGATCGACAAAGCAATTGACACCTACTACAAGGATGAAGGCGGACTATCTGAAATTGTCAAAGGAATGGAGGGCGACCCTGATCTGGAAGTCGTCACCGGAGAAGATGACGGACCCTCTGAATCCGATCTGCTCTCGGCTATCCAGGATAAACCGCTGGTCAAACTGGTTGACTCTATCATTGGCGATGCTATTCGGATGGGGGCCTCGGACATTCATATTGAGTGCTACGAAAAGAAGATTCGTGTGCGTTATCGTATCGATGGAGACCTTCAGGAGATGGCACCGCTCCCGTTTAAGTATCGTGCCGCCATTATCTCGCGCGTGAAAATCATGGCCGAACTGGATATCTCCGAGCGCCGCCTCCCCCAGGATGGCAGAATAAAAGTTAAGATAAGCGGGCGTACCATTGACCTCCGTGTATCGGTTCTGCCGACGATATTTGGTGAAAAGATC
>JARGFS010000239.1 GCA_029211095.1 bacterium
TGATGACTCGCGCCCGATCCGGTCGATTTCGAGCGCAATCCTGAGAGCTTCGGCACCCTGTTCTATCGTAACGGCTACTTCGGTGTCGTTGGCTACGGCCTCAAGAAATGCGCCCAGTTCAGCCCCCAGCATATCTTCGCCCGTATCGGCCTTTTTCACATAGGAGATCTCTTTGCCAGACTTTCCAAATGGAAGGCGAAGTCCTTCGGTGGCTGTATCCGGTCCGGCCAAACGATAGAGGTCAGCCTGCTTCTTGGCCAGATCAAGCGAGAAATAGCCGGACTGTTGGAATATACGTAGTTTCCTCATCGCATTGAGGGAGATTCGGGAAGCGGTCAGGTTGGCCACAGTTCCGCTCTCAAAAGTTATGCGCGCATTGGCGATATCAATCTTTTCAGAGATTACGGCCACTCCCGAAGCCTGAATGTCGACCACCTTTGACTTCACCAGCGATAGCGTCAGGTCTATATCATGAATCATCAGATCAAGCACGACCGCGACATCGGTACCGCGCGGATCGAACGCCGCCAACCGGTGGGCTTCGATAAACGAAGGCCGAATATCCAGACCGTCAAGCGCCTTCACGGCCGGATTGAACCGCTCAATCTGCCCCACCGCCGCCTTGAGCCCTTTAGCCCGGCACAGACTGGTCAACTCGGCCGCTTCGGTGGTGCTGACCGTGACCGGCTTTTCAATCAGGCAATGGACACTGTTGTTCATTAGAGTTTTTGAAACATCGTAGTGCAGAGTGGTCGGTACGACAATCGAGGCGGCCTCAATCTGTTCCGCCAGCGCCTCAACAGTGTCGAAAGCGGTCACATTGTATTCCGCGGCGTACTTTTCTCTCTTCTCGGGGTCAATGTCGTAAAAGCCGACCAGTTCCGAATTCGACAATTGATGGTACCAGCGCAGGTGATGACGCCCTAAGGCTCCTACCCCGACAACACCGGTCTTGATTTTCTTCATCTCTCCTCAACTATCTGCAGATATCTTACTTGATGGCCGGAAGATAACACACAGTGGGGGGAAATAAAGCGGTTTTTGCCGCGCTTGTGGGATGAGCTGAGTCAGGTTAATTGTGACCGTCGAATCAGCATATTGGCCGCATAAAATGTAGTGGTAAATCCGGGTGGCACGCTCAGACTTGTTTGTGCGTGATTTGATGGAGAATCCGGGGCAAAGCAAGTTTGACCCGGGCACCCAGTATCTGAGTTTTTGGTGTAGCGGCAGG
>JARGFS010000023.1 GCA_029211095.1 bacterium
TGGTCCACCACTTGTGGTGGGAAGAGTAGGGCAGAACTCTTTAGCAGTTCTGCCAATCAATTAAATGGCGGGACCGCTAAAGGGTCCCACCCCGTTCGCTGGCTCGCCGTTGGCGACCGACCTACTTTCTCCCATAACAACACCTTATACAAGTGTTGCACTTCGTTTGTGAAGTTAGGGAATCCAGGTTTCTCTTGCCCAAGTCATCCTGAGCGGAGTCGAAGGGGACTTGGAACTGGACTTCAGGAATGTAGGGCAGCATCCCTGCGATGCTGCCGAATTGTCCGGGTGGTCCACCACTTGTGGTGGGAAGAGTAGGGCAGAACTCTTTAGCAGTTCTGCCAATCAATTAAATGGCGGGACCGCCAAATTGGTCCCACCCTACTCGATGGCAGCACCTGTCATTCCCGCGCACGCAGGAATCCAGGTTTCTCTTGCCCAAGTCATCCTGAGCGGAGTCGAAGGGGACTTGGAACTGGATTCCAGCCTTCGCTGGGATGACTTAAGGCTGGGTCCCCGTTTTCACGGGGATGACTTGGAATAGGAGGATGACTTGGAATAGGAAGGTGACTTGCTACTACTGCTCCAAGTACGCATAAGATTCGCGGATGCGGGTGTAGTCCGAACGACCCGCCCCATAACGGAGGAACTCGGTATAGTGATAACTCGCGCGTTCGATACGATTAGAAGAAATAGCAACGACCATACTCAACAGATGCGCACCGGGTGAATTGGGGTCCTTGTGGAAAAGAGTGTCAGCCACCGCCAGGGCGGAATCATATTGATCAAGTCGGTAATAGGCCAACCCGAGCCCTTCGGCAATAAACGTCTTCTCCGGCGAGAGGCAATGAGCCTCTTTCAATATTCCCAGCGCTTCTTTGTAACGCTGCTGCGCCAGATACATCTGTCCAATCTCGTTCTTGAGGGTAGACAAATATGGCCCCAGTCTATGCGCCCGCTCATAGTATGGTTCGGCCAGGTCATACTTCCCCAATCTGGAATAGGCGGAACCGGCCAGTTTCAGGTACTCCCGGTTATACGAATCGGACTCGGCCAATTCAAGAGCAACCGGCAGCGCTTGATCCGGCCTTCCTTTTTCCAAAAGCGCGTATGCCTTTTTCAGTTTCACGTAGCCGGGGAAAAGATCGTTCATTTCCCGCACGATCCAGTTGTAGCGATCAGTGTCGCCTATGCGCTGGTAGTAGGTGGCCAGACTGGACCAGCTGGAGTGGTCCTTGCTGTCGGTCTGATTCAGGGTGGAATAGAAGCGATTCTCCGATGCCTCCACGCCAAGATTGGCCGCAAGAAAGCCGGTGGTCATGAAAACTGTAACAAGACCGGCGGCAACGAACGGACGAACCGGAAGATCGCGGCTCTCAGAGTCCAGAAGTCGGACGAAAAACAGGATGGGAGCCAAAAGACAGAGGGAGAAGATATCCCAGTCACGGGCGCGGGTCAGAACGGCGCCAAACAGCAAGAGAAACGAGAGCGAGCCCAGAGAAGCGGCAATCAGGAACTGGGACGTGAGGTCATGCCGAACCTTGCGCCAACGGCCGGCACTCATCCAGATCAGGAACGGCAACGCCGGTATGATAAGAAGCATCTGCTGCAACAGGTCATTCAGGTGAGGCAGGCTGAAAAAATAATAGTCCGGCGCACTCGGTCGGCCATGCAGGAACGGCATGAAGAGAATTTCGATATCGACTCTGTTGTTTATCAGGTAAATCAGGCCGATTGCTGCCTTGATGCACAAACTCAGGAGGATAGCATAGTAAATTACGCGTCTTTTCTTGCCACTCTCACGCCTGATAATCAGCCAGAACAGGGCCGGCAAAAAGTAGATAACCTGCACATGGATTAATAGCCCAACTAAAAAGAGGAGCGCTATCAGGGGCAGCCCATCTCCGTGCCGGGCATATTGGATCGTGAAGTAAAGCAGGAAGATGCAGCCAGCCCATGAGAGGGGATAAAACTCAACATAGCCAAAGAAGAGCAGCGCCTGTCCCCCACCGAGCAACAGGACGAGCCCGACAAGACGGGCTAGTTTGCTATGAACTAGTTCACGGATGAGCATGACTCCTCCCATGATCGCCAGACCGCCGGAGGTTATCGACATTATTCGGAATGATACCAGGGCGGACAGTTCTGCCCGCTCGCCTATTAGCGACTGAAGCATCCGAACAATCTGAATGGACCCAAGCTCGCTCCACTTGGGAATGTAGCCTTCGCCGCCGCCAAAACTGCTCAACCAGGCGTAGCCATCGCCGAGGAAGTGGGTCTCGGCCCGGAAGAGATATAAAATCACTATCGATAGAAAGGCAGTCAGGATCGGGCCCCGCCATGCGGTCTCAAAGATGAAGTCGTGGGCCCGCCCCGCGAATTGCTGTAGTCTTGCTTCTGAGGTCGATAGTAATACAGCGAACAAAACCGCGAAAAGAATCGCCAGCAACAGTGCGGTCGGCTGCGGCAGGAACCTGAACTGGTTGATCCCCCAGGCTGAATCAAGGGGTATGATAGCCATGGAACTCACCAGAGCCAGGTAGGCCAGTGAGATCAGGGCCAGATCTTTTTTGCCGGACTGCATGGAGCAAATATATGGAGCCCCACGATCAAATCAACTTCTAACGGCAGCAGTATACTCTTGACCCCGCTCCTCTCCCCTCTTATTTTCCGGCATGGCCCAAGTAGAGAGATTTGTCAAAATTGTCAAGGACCAATTCCCCGACGACCGACTGACCTACCAGAAGTCTGTCCCGACTTTTCATCCCGAGAGTGCCTCGGAAGCTGCCGAGCTTTTCAGACTGGCCAACCAGAACCGGCAGCCGCTTTTTATCACCGGGTATGGCAATAATATTGACCCGGTCGGTGATCCTTTTGGGGAACTAATCTGTGTTCGGACCGACCGCCTCAACAGACTGCACGAGATAAATTTGACTGACTACTATGTTGAAGTTGGCTCCGGTTACCCGCTTCGCGAACTAAATCTGGCCATGCAGGAACAGGGACTCTACCTGCCGCACAGTTCGCTGCCGTATGTCGGCTCGGTTGGGGGGGCGCTGGCTGTCGGACTGTCCAGCGAGTATCACCAGGTAGATTTTCCGCTGAAAAAGTATTTTATCAGGACCGAAATAGTCACTCCGACCGGTGAGATCATCACCCCCGGTTCGGTCTGTTTTAAGTCTGTCTCGGGGTATGATGTCGCACGGTTGTTTGCCGGGTCATGGGGATTGCTCGGGTTGATCGTTTCGGCCACATTTCGGGTGATGCCCAACAGCGCCGAAGCGGAGTACCTTCCGATGAAGCAGAAGGCGGTAGCCCGGACCGGTCTGGCGGAGGCGCTGAGTGAAACGAATGAGTCCACCGATGCGGTCTACTCGCGCAAGATCAAGGCAAAACTTGATCCGGAATCAGTTTTGCCGTTGGTGACCCCGCGATAACAGTCTCTGCAGGAGAAATCGTTACGGGCAATTTGGACCAAGTAGATATTTCGTAGGTCGGAAGTGACCTACAAAACCTGCCGAGCCCTTTCACATTCTATCAATTTCGCCGAGAATGTGACGCCGTAACCGAACTTTTTGTGCTATCATTCGTTTAGAATTAACACAGATCAAAGTTATCAATTATCTAACGAAGGAGTTCAACTATGTCTGATCGTCCAGCCAGACCGGATGGAATGCAGTGGGTCAACCCATACCTGGTCGTAAAGGATCTGGCCAGCGCAACCAAGTTCTACGATGAAGCGTTCGGTCTCAAAACACGTTTGATGATGCCGGATGAGAAAGGGAACCCGATGCACGCCGAGCTGGCCCACAAAGATGGTGTCATTATGATGGGGCAGGAAGACGAGGCACAAGGAGGGAAGTCGCCAAGCTCTCTTGGGGGAAGTCCGGTCTCGCTCTACTTGTACGTTGAAGATGTTGACGCCGTCTTCAACAAGGCCAAAGAGAAGGGGGCCGAAGTTATCATGGAACCGAAGGAGCAGTTCTGGGGAGACAAGCTTTGCTCGGTAAAATGCCCGGAGGGCTACCATTGGAATTTTGCCACCAATGTGGCCGACTTTGATCCTTCCAAAGCGCCCGGAGGCGGCCAGTAAACTGCCTTGTACCAAGACAAATATCGGGCGGTCCGCATGGGCCGCCTTTTTTTATCACTGTATCAAAGAACGGATTTCCTGTTGTTATCCGGTGCAAACTACTCTATTTTACCAAAAATATGGAGGATAGAATAATGCATGCAGCACCCGGATCAAACGTGGCCGTTCTCGGTGCCTCACCCAAAGAAGAGAGATATTCATTCAAAGCGGTTAGAATGCTGAAAGAGCACGGGCACAAGCCAATCCCGGTTCACCCGGCCGGACATACGGTCGATGGCATCCCCGGCCTTAAATCACTGGGCGACATTGCTGAACCGGTGGATACCCTGACCATGTATATCAGCGCCAAAATATCCGACAGCGAGCTCGAGGCCATTCTGGCCCTGAAACCGAGGCGAGTCGTTTTTAATCCCGGTGCGGAAAACGACAACCTGGCCGCCAAACTTGAAGAAAATGGTATTGAAATTGTCAAGGCCTGCACCCTGGTGCTGCTTCGGACAAACCAGTTCTAACCATCGATGGCGGCCTGATGCGGCACAGCCGGTCTGACCGGAGAATCAAAACAGAAAGGGAGTATGGCTAAGAAGAAAGTTGCGTTTCAAGGAGAGCGAGGAGCCAACAGCGAAGTTGCCGCGCGTAAACTGGTCGGCGACAATATTACCTCAGTTCCGTGCGAGTCATTTGAAGAACTCTTTGACAAAGTGGAAGGGCGCAAAGCTGACTTGGGCGTTATCCCGATAGAAAACTCATTAATCGGGTCCATTCACAAAAACTACGACCTTCTTCTGGAACGGAAGCTGGTTGTCATTGGTGAGCTCAATCTCCGGATCATTCATTGCCTGATCACCCCCAAGGGAGTGGGGATGTCAAGAATATCCAAAGTCTACTCTCACCCGGTGGCCCTTGATCAGTGTCGTGATTTTTTCAAGAAGCATCCCGGAATTGCTCCTATCTCCTACTACGACACCGCCGGTTCAGTCAAAATGCTGGCCGAAAGCGGACTGACCAATTCAGCCGCTATCGCCGCCCCCTATGCCGCCGAAATCTATGGCATGAAATTGCTCAAGAAGTCGATTGAGGATGAGCAGAGTAACTACACCCGGTTTCTCCTGCTGGCAAAAAAACCGGTCAAGGTCAAAGGGGCAGCGAAAACATCGATTGTCTATTCAATGCCTGACGGTCCGGGAGTTTTGTTCAAGGCTCTCTCGGTTTTTGCTCTCCGCGATATCAACCTCACCCGAATAGAGTCCCGCCCGGCCCGGAAAAGGGCCTGGCAGTATTATTTCTATATTGATTTTGAGGGTTCTGCCGGCGAAGAGCGGGTTAAGTTTGCGCTGGATCATCTCAATGAGATCGCTAATTTTGTCCGGATACTGGGTAGTTATCCAAAGCACAAGGAATAGAAAGCCTCAAGATAGGGCCGTAGGCCGACAAATATGCGGATTGCGGCTCAAAATCATTGTCCTTGTGTATAATCCGGGTATCATATATCTTCGCTGAGACCACGGGGAGCGGACGGAAGACCGGAAAGGGTTGATATGTAGCCCTTTAGCAAACTGCTCCATAGTTAATAAAAGAAGTGACAGGGGAACTTGTCAGTCTGACAAAATGTTATGTATTACCAGACGCCGAAATTCAGCGTTAACGGCTTTTGGTAGGATAGTGCAATATGGCCGATCAAAAGTTAATTACTGCTGAAAAACGGAAACAGTTTGAAGCTGAAGCTCTTCCGCACATGGATGCGCTTTTGCGAACAGCGCTCAGGATGACCAAAAATGAGCGCGACGCGGAAGATTTGGTTCAGGAGGCTTTTGTAAAGGCCTACCGGTTCTGGGACAAATTTGAACCGGGCTCCAACTGTAGGGCATGGTTGTTTAAGATCATGACCAACATTTTCATCAACAATTACCGCTCCAAGTCGCGGTCCCCGATGGCGGTCAATGTGGATGAAATTGATGACAACTTCCTGTACGGGCAGTTGTCAACCGGCGAGAAGAGTTCCACTCCGGAACAGGAACTGTTCGCCAAGATCTTTGACGACGACGTTAAGAAAGCAATTGAAAACCTTCCCGATGATTTTCGAATGGTGGTCGTGCTTTCGTTTCTGGAAGGGTTCTCTTATCAGGAGATTGCTGAAATTGCCGATCTTCAATTGGGAACAGTTAAGTCGAGACTGCATCGTGGTAGAAAACTATTACAGAAAGAGCTTTTTGAGTATGCGGTCAAGAATGGTTACATCAAGGATAAGGCACAATGAACTGTCAGGAAGCCCTGGACCTACTATATGATATAATTGATCAAGAAGTTTCCGAAATAGATGAAGCCCAGGTCCGTTCCCACCTCGAGAAGTGCCGTCACTGCTCTGAGATTTTTCGTCTGGAATCATCAATTCAAAATTTTCTCGATGCAAAAACAGCCAACGTTGGTTCCTCTGATAATCTGGAGAGCCTCCGTTCCAAGATTGTCAGCGATCTGGATGGAATTGATCGGACTGAAATGGATTGTTCCAGCAAGTCTAAACTGGGCGGTACAACTCTATTCATGGTCTCGGCGGCAGCCCTTATCATTCTTGTGGGCGCTTCGTTTTTTACTTCCGATCTGGTCAGGCATTACAACGTCTACGGCCCTCTTGAGCAGGCTCATTTTGCCGCTCAGCTTCATCAACCCTCCAATTCTGTCATGGAGCAGACCCTTGCAGCGGTCAAAAGCTCTTTCGGTTTTTCTCCGGGGACGGTGGTCAACAGCTTCTCATTGATTGATGCCAGGATGGAAAAGATTTTGGGCGTTGATATGGCTCACTTTGTGTATGCCGACAATGGTAAACGAGTCTCTGTCTTTGTGGCTCTGTCCGATGAGTTTGATGTACCGAGCGGCCTCAAGGATCACAAGGTTGTCCGGGGAAATCTGGAATACTATGATCATCATTGCCGTGGCTGTCGCCTGGTATATCATCAGTCCGGTTCGGCAATAATAATTACGGCTACCGAGGACAAAGAGACTGAACTGCTCTCTTTCATCCCCGGTTCCACAATCATATAATCTTATACTTGCGATCACTTTTTGGTTGAATAACACCCGGGTGAGGTGTGTCCTTACGGTATGAAGCGCAATCACCTAATTCCAATATGTATGACAGTTTTGTGCCTGGGGGGACTACAACTGTCCTATGGGAGTGACCTCAACAATGCTGATGCTCCAACGGAAGGACAGATTCAGAGAGAGACTCTGTTCAACAGGGTTCAGGTCCTGACGTTTGCCGGAGATTTTGACAGAGCCGCAATTCTAATTGATAGTTATCTGGTCAAAAGAGCGAGTGATGCCGCCGGTTGGCTGGCTCGATCCGGTCTGATTCTCGCACAGATGTCAGAGGACGAAAACGATTCCAACAGTGAGGAACTAAAAGCTGCGCTTGATTCCGTGCTTGTATTAGCTGAGGTCGTTGAAGACAGCTGTTCTGATAAATCCGCCATGCACCACCTTTTGAGGGGACATGCCCATACATACAGGGCGATCTATGAGAGCAAATTTGGCTTCTCGCCAAAGGGGATCAAATACGGCTACCAGGCGATGAAAGAGTATGAGTCCGGATTGAGATGTGACAGCACCTTCTATGATCTCTATTTTGGGCTAGGTGGGTTTCACTATTGGAAATCAGCCAAAGCCGGTCTACTGAAGAAAGTTGGCCTCTTTGATGATGATCGGGAGCAGGGCCTGAAAGAACTGACGCTGGCTATTGATTCATCTCGATTCTCCTCGGAACCGGCACGAAACGCTTTGATCTCAATTTATCTGGACCAGAAGGAATATGACTCCGCCCTGGCTATCTGTTCGACCATGCTGGAGAGGTATCCGAACGGGACCATCTTCCTTTGGCCCCGCGGCGTCGCTTATCACGAGAGTGGCCAGCCGGAAAAGTGCGCCGAACTGTTCGGGCAACTTCGGGAGCACTATAGCAAACAGCCGGGAAATTACTTCAATATGGTCGAATGTGATTACATGATCACCAAGTCTCTTGAAACGCTGGAGCTTAAAAAGGAAGCGGCCAAGGCGGCCGCTGAGTTTTCAAAATATGAAGATAGTCTCCCCAGGAATACTCTGAAGAGACAGAGCGATAAGATTCGGTATCTTAAATGGTGGGCCAGAAAAGCGGAATTCTACTAAGATTTAACCGCCGGTTCTTTTTCCCTCTGGTCCTCATCTATTTGCCTGCACCCTTCCATCAGAATTGACTCGTTTGAGAATTCGTTGTTTGGCTCCGGCATCTGGCTGGATTTGATCGGTTCAATCTCCCAGGTACCTTCGACCCACTTCATGGCGCGATAGATTGCTTCGGGCCCTTCGATTTCATCGAGCTTGGCATAGATTATCTCGCCCCGGTTCAGAAACAGCGTCAACTGCTCCTGCCCGGAGACAACTTGCATCTTCATCGAGCGCCTGCCCGGTCCCAGCGCCTGAATCAGGTCTATCATGCTGAGATCGGCAATATTACCATTGGCCCCGCTGTAGCGGGAAGTTATGGTACTGTTTTCAGCCCTTTCCTGTAAGGCGTCTCTTCGTTTTCTAATTTTCAGAACGAGGAAGTCAAGCGAAGACTGCCGGTCAAGGATATCTTCGATCCCCCGCTCAAGGAGCGGCGTCAGGTTGGGAATCTGCTCTGCATCCACAAGGAGGTAGACCGGAGTGCGGCTGAAGTCCACACCGGCGATGCTCAACCGCTCAACCAGGCTCATGATATCGGCGAGTCCGGAGCACATCTGGAGTATCATAATATCAGGGCGACTGCGCTCATGCAGTTGGATTATGGAACGATCACTTCCGGCTCCTATCGTCCGGAAGCCATCCTTTTTAAGTCTCATGGTAAGGGGGTACGCCGCTTCCGGCTGATCTGAGAAGACCATTATCTGGCAGTATTTTTTCTCTTCCGAGACACTTAGAATCTCGCTCTCCATCATTTCCACAAAGGCCTCAACAACTTCGGGCAAAAAGAGGGTACCCACCATATCGTTGAGTTTTATTCTAATCGGTTCAAAGCGGTCAAGGGTCAGTTTTTCATCGGCCAGCATGCCATCGCAGAAGAGATCGACAATCGTGATTATATTGCCGCCCAAGGCTTCAATAGGAAGGCGCTTGGTGAATTTATGCTTGAGGTCTTTGTACATTGAATTCAGCATCTCGACTGCAACCGGTTCATAGCCGATAGAACCGAGCATTTTGGCGCTCTTTTTGACCAACTCTCTGAAGTCTGCCCCGTTCTCGGCCGGATTGTAGAATTTGAAGAGGTCATGCACAAAGGCGGTATTGGTAATCAGCATGCGCTCTTTGTCCGGCAACCCCAGAAGGCAGCAGAGTCTGTTGACATACTGGCCTACCCGCCCACTATGATTGGTTGGCAGTCTGTCCTTGATTGAGAGCAGGGAGGTGAACAGTTCCAGATTCTGGAAGAGAAGGTTTTCCTGTTGCGTCACCGAAGCATCTCCCAGCAGAAGACTGGCGGCTGATTCATAGTATCTGACTCTGGTAGAGGGAGACTTTTTGCGCAGGCGGTCAATCAGATCCAGATAGTCACCCGGGACAGTGTCTTTTATAAAAACAGCTTCAAATCTATTCTTCTCGATTATTCTCAGGGCATCATTGGCGGAGTCGGTAAGTGAGACTTCGTACCCGTCCTGTTCGAGCAGGAGTTTCACGAACGGGCTGAATTGATCGTCATCGGTGACGAGCAGAGCACTCTTTGCAATTTCATCTTTGGCGGAATCCGGGGCGCCAGTATCTGGACCATCAGGTCCTACCGTCAGCTTGCCCGTGGCCGATTTCTGAGATGTTCGCTCTGCCTTGCCCCCTTCATAGTATTTTTCAATCGCGTTTACGAGTGACAACTCCGCCGCGATATATAAATCTATTGTCCAGTCTTTGACGACAAAATCTAATTCGTTGAACAATTCCTCATCCGAAGGATCTTCGCAAGCAACTCTGAGCGTCTGGGTGGAGTCATCTTTTTCGTATGGTACAACCAGACGGGAATAAGCGAAATCATGCGGGATCATTTCTATTACGGCCATGGGGATATTTTTCTTGGAGAGAATGACTCCCTTGCAGTCAAATTGCTCGGAGAGGGCGCGGATCAACCCTTCTTCATCGACAAAGCCATGATGGAGCAAGTGTGAGCCAAATTTGCCGCCGTAGACTTTCTGGTGATTCAATGCGATCTTGATTTCAGATTCACTGGCCAGCCCCAGTTCGATAAGGTATTCGTCGAGTCTTTTCTTTTTTGTCATTGCCGTCCGTGCCTGTTAGTGACGTTACCTGTTCCAAGGTGTAATTATTCTTCGGGGCCGATTTCAGCTGTTGAAATGAGCCAACCTCGTCCTACTTACTGATTATCGGCCAAAACTTTGGCAAATTGAGCACCTCAGCATCGACTCTGAGGCATTACCACAAGCTGACTATTCCAGTTTGCAGTAATCTCTTAATCCCGAAAAACAAACTTGTTTAGAGCCGTTAGTTTTCTATTATTCCAACCATGACCAGGCGAGTAAAACAGTCCCGGCCCATGCTGGCCAATCTGGCCGACAATTTCATGAATCGGGTCTCATCTACCGATGCCCGACTGCGTCGAAAAATCGCCAAATATGGTTTATGGGTACTATGTCTGGTCATAGTCTACTCGCTGATGAGCGGAACTTATGGCGTCCCAAGGATAATCCGACTCAAGATTGAGAAGAGTGCCCTCATAGAAGCTAATCGGGAGTTGGCCATTGAAATTGTCGATGCCGATCGAATCAAGCAGTTGCTTAAGTATGATCGGGACTATATCGAGAAGATAGCCCGGAGCCGCTACTATATGGTCTACCCAAACGAGACTATCTACCGCTATCGCGGCCGGTAAGCGGTATGGCCCTGACCAAAACCGACGCCATTTTATTAAAGAAATTTAATTGGTCGGAATCTTCGCGAACGGCTGTCTTTTTCAGCCGCAATTATGGCAAAATTGCCCTCTTTGACAAGGGGGGGCGATCGTTCAAATCCAAGCGTGGCCGTATACTCCCTTTTTCTTCGCTGGTAATTACCTATTACGCCTCGAACAAAGAGAGCCGGGGGTATATTTCTGACATTGATATCACCCGGTCGCTTAGTTTTGATAAAGAGGGTACGCTGGGAAGACTTGCCTATGGATCGGCCGCCTGTGAATTGCTCCATTCAATGTTGGGCGAAGAAGAACCGAACGGAAATCTGTACCAGTATTTCTGGGATTTTTTGGTTCTGGTTGACACGGCCGACAAGCGCTCTTTGCCGGCGTTATTCATGGCTTTTTTCCTGAGAACAATGTCATTGCTTGGGTACCATCCAAATCTGGAATTCTGTACTGTCTGTTCCAGGAAACTGGCCGCGGAGCTTCAGCCGGATCAGGATGAGAATCATGCTTTGGAGCAGCCGGATTGTCAGCTTTCCGCCCAGCGGGGGGGGTTGGTCTGCAGCCCTTGCCAATCTGTCGGAGATCATTATATTCCGATCCAGCCCGAGAGCCTCAGGCTTCTCAGGGCCTTGCAGTCCGCTTCCCTTAAAGAGGCCGCTACCCTGCCGATAGGTTACTCGCAGGCCGCGATTCTGTTGGACGTTCTGGAGCGACTGCTGAAACACTCCTCGGACCTCGGCTCTCGCCTGAAGTCGCTGGAGTTTCTGGAGAAATTGAAAAACAGCAATAGCATGGGATGAAGGAAAAATGAGCGCAAAAATGAAGACTGATGACCGGATGGAGAAAATTGTATCACTGTGCAAGCGGCGGGGCTATGTCTTTCCTTCCTCCGAAATCTACGGTGGTTTAATCTCCTGTTGGGATTACGGTCCCCTGGGAGCCGAACTGAAACGGAACTTGAAGAATTTCTGGTGGGACACAATGACCGCCCGCCGCAACGACATTGAGGGACTGGACGCCGCCATCCTGATGCATCCGCAGGTCTGGCATACCTCGGGTCACGTTGAGGAATTCAATGACCCGATGGTTGATTGCAAGAAGTGCAAGGCACGCTTCCGGGCTGACAAAGTTGATGAGTCTCGTTGCCCCATGAAGCCATCGAAGACTCCGCACGAGTGCGATGGGGAACTGACCGAAGTACGCAATTTCAACCTCATGTTCAAGACTTACATGGGGCCAGTTGAAGATTCTTCGGCTATTATTTATATGCGTCCGGAAACGGCCCAGGGGATTTATGTCAATTTCCTCAACGTCAAGAATTCATCGCGGCAGAAAATTCCGTTTGGTATTGCGCAGATTGGAAAGGCATTCCGCAATGAGATCACACCGGGGAATTTTATTTTCCGTACCCGTGAGTTTGAGCAGATGGAGATGCAGTTCTTTATCCACCCGTCCGAAGATGTCCAGTGGTTTAAGTACTGGCGTGAACAGCGCTGGGAGTTCTACAAGAATCTCGGTATCAATATGGAAAAACTGCGCTGGCATGAGCATGGCCCTGATGAACTGGCCCACTACGCGAAGGCTGCTTATGATATCGAGTACGAATATCCGTTCGGGTGGCAGGAATTGGAAGGGGTCCACAACCGGACTGACTTTGACCTGACCCGTCACATGGAAGCAACCAAAAAGGATATGCGCTACTTCGATGAGCGGTTTGAAGAGAAATTCGTGCCTTACATCATTGAGACTTCCGCCGGGTGTGACCGTACCCTTCTGACTCTCCTGGTGGATGCGTATGACGAAATTGAGATTAAAGGAGAGCAGCGCGTGTTTTTGCGACTCTCCCCGAGAATCTCTCCTATCAAGGCAGCCATTCTTCCTCTGGTCAAGAAACAGGGAATGCCGGAATTTGCCCAGAAGGTCTATCAGGAATTGGGCCGGAAATTTAAGCTCTTCTATGATGAGTCCGGCGCGGTTGGACGCAGGTATGCGCGTATGGATGAAGCGGGCACGCCGTTCTGTATCACGGTCGATGGACAATCACTCGAGGATGAGACTATGACCGTTCGTGACCGGGACACAATGGAACAGACACGAATGAAAGTAGCAGAGCTGCAGGATTTCCTGGACAAGAAGGTGCATGGATAATCTTTTCCAATTCTGGCTTCTGGCGTTCGTATCGTTATTTACGATGATGAACCCGATTGGGGTAGTGCCGGTTTATGTCTCTATGACAGCGGGTACCACCCCTTCCCAGTCCAGGCGAGTGGCCCTGAAAGCAACCGTTTCTGCCCTGGCCATTCTGACCTTTTTTGCTTTTAGCGGGAAATTCATCTTTGACTTTTTCCAGATATCAACGCATAGCCTTAGGATTGTGGGTGGTGTGATTTTCTTTGTGGTCGGCTATGACATGCTTAACGCACGTCTCTCTCGTACCAAGCATGATGATGAATCTGATTCTGAATTCATTGAGGATATAGCCATAACGCCACTGGGCATTCCGATGATCTGCGGGCCGGGCGCAATCACGACCGTTATTTTGATGATGAACCAGTCCAATACGCTCATTGAGAAGGGGATTCTTTTTTCTGCCGTGATGGCGGTTTTGGTTATCACCTTTGGAGTTCTGGTGGGGGCCAAGACGATCATGAACCTGATTGGTGAGAACGGCAATAAAGTCCTGATGCGAGTCATGGGGCTGTTGGTGATGGTTATCGCGGTCGAGTTTTTCTTCTCCGGCCTCAAGCCGATTTTGCAGGAGATACTGGGGTAAGCGTTGGTGGCTACCAAATCCGGGACAAACAAGTTTGTCCCGGCCACCCAGGGAATGTCGTAAGCATCAAGATCGGTAAAGCGAGTGAGGAGAGGCCTCCTGACCTACGGGAATCAGTCTGGAATCAGGCGGCGGGCGATTTCATCGGCAATAAACATGCCTTCGTCTGAAAGCCGCAGGAAGCCTTTGTCGGGAATCAGATGCCCGCTCTCAACCAGAAGATGATACTGCTCCCGGCTCATACACTCTTCAAGTGAAAGGCCAAATCGTTTCGAGAATTTCACCCTGTCTATCCCCTTGGCCAGCCGAAGCCCCAGCATGATAGCTTCGGTAATCCGTTCCCGCTCAGTCGACTGGTCTTCCAGATGCGGCAATTCTCCCTTCTCCAATGATGAGATGTAACCTTCAAGATCAGCCACGCCGTTGAACCGCTTGTTGCCAATAAAGGAATGGGCCGAGGGGCCCAGCCCAAGGTACTCCTCCCCTTCCCAATACTTGAGGTTGTGGCGGCATTCATGCCCCGGCTTTGCAAAGGAGCAAAACTCATAGCGTTTGTATCCGGCTTTGGTCATCTTCTCATAGCCGCTTTTTCCGAGGGCAAAACTGTAGTCATTGTCCGGCAGCCGAACCTGCTTGTTCTCCACCATCCGCTCCAATGCAGTGTCCGGTTCAACGGTCAGTTCGTAAAATGAGATATGCGGCGGATCAAGGGCAAAAAGCTGAGCCAGGTCACGGGCCAGGTCTTCGTTCTTCTGTCCCGGCAGTCCAAAGATGAGATCGACTCCAAAAGTATCAAAACCAAGGACGTTGGTCAGATAGACGGCCTGCTGGCTGTGGTGCGGGTTGTGGCGGCGACCGAGGATTTTTAGAATTTCCGTATCAAAAGACTGGATTCCAAATGTAGGCCGGGTTACCCCCAACTCCTGAAACTGCTCAAGCCGCTCCAGATTGACAGATTCCGGGTTACATTCGATGGAGAATTCAAGATTCTCGGATAATTCAAACCGCTTCCGGAGTTGGTTGATCCAATTGGTCAGGAGCTCAGGGCTGGTCAGCGAAGGAGTTCCACCCCCAATGAAGATCGTATCGACCTGGGCCCCTTCCAGTTGGTACTTCTTAACGGCCAGTTTGAGTTCCTGGGCAACAGCCCTATAGAAGGATCGCTCTTGATCACGGTCGATCAGGCATTTGTAAAAATCACAATAGGAGCAGTGGTTGGTGCAGAACGGATAATGCAGGTAGATGGCTAACGACATCGTTAGAGACTTGAGCCGAGCCTATCCCAGCGAATATGTGACGGGAAATTGTAAATCCCGTAACCTACCCATTGGATGGCATCGACAATGTATGGAAAGCCCCAACCAGGCGCGTCCGGATCTGGCTGCCAGGACCAATAGACAAAGAGCGCTTTCCCGCGCACATTCTCAAGCGGCACCGGACCCCAGAAACGACTGTCTTTGCTGTCGTCACGATTGTCTCCCAGTACAAAGTACTCATCCGGCCCAACCGTATATGGTCCAAAGTTGTCACGGAACGACAGGTCGCCCGGGATAATCCGCTGATCTACATTTTTGGAGTAGATTGGGATTTTGGCTACTTCATTATCCACGTACACTACCTTGTCGGCGACCTGAACGGTCTGACCCGGAGTAGCAACGATTCGCTTAATGAAGTCTTTGGTCGGGTTATTGGGATACTTGAAGACAATGATGTCATCGGCCTGCGGCGGCGTTCCAAATTCATAGGCGAGCTTGTTGACGAAGATATAATCTCCCTCATACAGAGCCCCTTCCATAGAAGAAGAACTGACGCGGTAGGCTGAGACAACAAAGAGGCGCAGAAGAATGGCCGCAACCAGGGCGATAACAGCTGTTTCCAGATATTCGCGCCAGAGTGGTTTCTGGTCTCTCTGCTCAAGCACTTTACGGGCTTCGCCACGGGCGTGCTCGCGCTTGATGTCCTGAATTAGAAAGTCTTGATCCATACTTAATAGGGTTATCGGCCTCTCCCCACACTACTTTAGCCGGGGAACTCCTTGAAATATATCAATTTGCTGTCTATTTTCTCTATTCTATGATAAAATATGGCAACAACCTGAAAAAAGCAGTCTTAAAACCGACCGGATCAGACCCGGAGCAAATACCGGTTTATAATTGAATTGGATTTGTTCACTCATTATGATATGAAGGCATGGCCAAAACAGCGGAAATAACCGAACTGAAGCGGACCGAGCGAGGTGTGCTGATCCGGATTAGCTCACTTGAGGAACCTCTCCTGCTCTCCCCTTCCACAGTGATCAATTCCAAGTTGGAGAAGGGTGTCGTTGTCACCGAGTCTCAGATTGCGATCATTGTTCGTGAGGCAAGGGTTTATGCCTGCGACCGCGTGACACTTCGGATTCTGGCCCGGAGACCACATTCAATCGGCGAGCTCAAAACCAAGTTATGGTTTCGGGAATACGAGCAGGATATAATTGATGAAGTTATCAAGAAGAGAAAAAAACAGGGGTTGCTCGATGACGTAAAGTATGCCTACCTGGTCGGGCGCTCCCTGCTGGAACGAAAGCCGTGCGGCCGGAGTTACGTTCTTTCACACCTGATGAAGCGGAAGGTTGAAAAAAAGGTAGCTGACGATGTAGTCAAAACGCTCTTTGAGGGAAAGGATACGGAGGAGTTGGCCATAGCGGCGCTCCGCAAGAAGTGGTGGCGGTTCGGGCAGTTAGAGCTTGAAACGGCCAGGACAAAGGCGTATAATTACCTCGCTCGTCGCGGCTTTGGCTACCAAGCTGCTAAGACAGCATTTGAATATTTGTACAACGAAGAGAAAAAGGAAAACTCCCATTAAGACTGCCGA
The DNA here is from genome assembly GCA_029211095.1 of bacterium. Classification (GTDB taxonomy): domain Bacteria; phylum Zixibacteria; class MSB-5A5; order GN15; family FEB-12; genus JARGFS01. The sequence goes on from JARGFS010000023.1 coordinate 16,633, forward strand.
TATCAGACAATCATTTCTGGACTATTTTGTTCACCATGATCATAAACTAATACCATCATCGCCGGTGATTCCGTTTGAAGACCCCACGATTCTCTTTACCAACGCCGGGATGAACCAGTTCAAGGATATTTTCACCGGACAGCGCAAGGTCGACTATAAGAGAGCAACCTCATCACAAAAGTGTATCCGGGCGGGCGGTAAGCATAATGATCTGGACAATGTCGGCTTCACGGCGCGGCATCATACTTTCTTTGAGATGATGGGAAATTTCTCCTTTGGAGATTATTTCAAAGAGCAGGCCATTCTTTACGCCTGGGAGTGGATAACCAAAGAGATCAAACTCCCGACTGATAAGCTGTATGTCTCGGTTTATGAGACCGATGATGACGCCTTTGAGCTGTGGGAGAAGATTGCGCCGGAGTTGAGAAACGGCCGGGTGATGCGCTTTGGCAAGAAAGACAATTACTGGTCCATGGGTGAATTTGGCCCCTGCGGACCAAGCTCTGAAATTCATATTGACCGGGGAGAAAAGTACGGAACCGGACCGGACGATGTGGTCAACGGCGACGGGGAACGGTTTGTTGAGTTCTGGAACCTGGTCTTTATGGAGCAGGACCAACTTCCCGACGGCAAGCTTACCGACCTCCCTTTCTGCTCTGTCGATACCGGGCTTGGGCTGGAACGGATGGCCGCTATCCTTCAAGGGGTAGACAGCAATTATGGTATTGACCTGTTCCAAAATCTGATTCGGGCGGTCTCTGAACTCACTTCGACCAAATATGGTGACAATGTCACCTCGCATCATGTGATTGCCGATCATATCCGGGCCTTGTCTTTTGCCATTGCTGATGGAGCCGGAATATCCAACGAAGGGCAGGGGTATGTGCTTCGGCGGATACTTAGAAGGGCGGCGCGCCATGGGCGACTGTTGGGGATGCAGGAACCATTCATTTACAAGTTAGTACCGGTCCTGGTAAATGAGATGAGTGAAGCATTTCCGGAATTGAACGCGAAGCAGAGTCATCTTGAGAATGTGATCAAGGCGGAAGAGGAATCTTTTGGCCGGACGCTGGACACCGGACTGGAGCTTTTTGAGAAAGCCGCCGCCGGGGCCAATGGGAAGACAATTGATGGCGCGACAGTCTTCCGGCTGTATGATACTTACGGATTCCCCTTCGACTTGACCGAGATACTGGCTTCGGAAAAGGGACTGTCTTTGGATAAAGCCGGTTTTGACCGTGCGATGGAGGAGCAGAAGGAGAAGTCCAGAGGGGCATCCAAGATGAACGCCGAGGCGGCATCTATTCCGACCGACTGGAATGCTCCTACTCCATCGGAGTTCTATCGTCACGGATTAACTACGTCCGCCAAGGTTGTGGACAAGCTGGAACTTGGCCCTCAGATTGGAATTGTGATTGACCGGACACCATTCTATGTTGAGTCTGGTGGACAGACCAGCGATGCCGGTCATATTGTAGGACCTGATTTCGACCTGCGGGTCGAGCTAATGATTGAACATCAGGGTGCATATCTACACCTTGGAGAATTTGTTAAAGGTGGTCCGGATGATATCCGGATCGGCGAAAAAGTAGCCGCCGAAGTCAACGCTGAGCGGCGCTGGGACATAATGCGCAATCATACGGCCACACATTTAACTCAAGCAGCCCTGCGAAAAGTGCTCGGGGAGCATATCAAACAGTCCGGATCATACGTTGGACCGGATAGACTTCGGTTTGACTTCTCCCATCACCAACCGATGACACCAAATCAGATTCTCGAAGTAGAAAAGATTGTCAACGGACAGATTATTGCCGGAACGGCGGTTAATACCGAAGCCGATGTTCCGGTTGACAAAGCCAAAGAAATGGGCGCAATGGCTCTCTTTGGCGAGAAATACGGCGACACGGTGCGGGTGGTGTCGGTAACACCTGATAACGATGAAGGGCCTTTTTCCATTGAATTGTGCGGCGGGACTCATGTAACCAACACCGGTCAAATTGGGCCGTATATTATTACGCTGGAAACCGGGATTGCATCGGGCGTGCGACGGATGGAAGCTATCACCGGACGGGAAGCAATCAAGTTCATGCTTGAAGCTAAAGAGTATCAGCGCGAAGTTTCATCGATAGTGAATCGGCAGGAGTCCGACAGTCTGGAAGCGGTGCGGCAATTGAGAGAACAGAACAGCACGCTCCAGAAAGAGATCAAAAAACTCAAGGAGAATATGTTTGCCGGTGCGGCCCCGAGCGGGGAGTCACGGTCCAAGGGAGCGGTCAGGTTTGTCAGCTATGAATTCGGCGAAACTGATCGGGACACCATGTCTGCCTGGGCGGACAAGCAGAAAGAATCGGCCGAGCCGGTTTTTGCTATCGGCTATGGAATCGTGGGAGCCAAAGCGACTGTCATGACCGCGGCCAGCAAGGCGGCGGTGACGAAACAGGCGGTTCATGTCGGGAACCTGACCAAAGAACTGCTGAGCAGATTTGGCGGACGCGGGGGCGGGAAACTGAACTTCGCCCAGGGAAGTGTCGCCGATGGGACCGATACCCAAAAATTGTTTGATGCCGCTTTCAACCTGTTGCCCGGAGCGTAGCCGTTGACTGTATCCAGCCAGATCACCTATAACTCCTTGATGAGTGTCGCCCACGACCGCGGGGCCGGATTTCTGATGCTGATTGATCCGGATCGGACCGATCCCGTCTGTGCCGCTCGGACAGCCGAGACAGGTTCGGATTGTGGGGTCGATGCTTTCCTGATCGGGAGTTCCTTCTCACTGGGGAATTCATTTTCAGCAACAATCCTGGCTATCAAGGAAGCAACTAATCTTCCCACTATAATATTCCCCGGCTCTTTTGCTCAGATCACACCCGAGGCAGACGCCATTCTGTTCACGTCTCTGATTTCCGGGCGCAATCCAAATTACCTGATTGACGAACAGGTCAAAGGTGCTCCGATTATAAAAAAGTATAATCTGGAGACCATTCCAACCGGCTATATGTTGATTGAATCCGGCGCTCTGACATCGGTTCAGTTTGTCTCCGGAACCCAGCCTATCCCCCGGGACAAAAGCGATATTGCTTCAGCCCACGCTCTGGCCGCGCAGTATATGGGGATGAGAATGATCTATCTGGAAGCAGGTTCCGGGGCTGAGAAGCCGGTGCCAACCGAGATGGTTGCGGCTGTTTCGGCCTATGTTGACATCCCGATTATTGTGGGCGGCGGTTTGAGGTCACCCGATGCTTGCATCGAGCGAGTGAATGCGGGAGCCTCGTTTGTAGTTATTGGAAACTCGCTTGAACAGGAGCGGGACAAAGCGTATCTTCTGGAAATGGCTGCAGCAATTCACACCAAGGAGATTGTGACCGTATGAACCGTGATGAAACGTTGGCCCGGCTTAAGATACTGGCCGAAGAAACCGCGATCCTTCGCAAATCCGGAATGGAGAGTTTGTCCGGGAAACTAATTGATGTGGCCGCGGTGATTTCAGGTGTGATTGGATCGGGTAAAAAGATTCTGATTGCCGGGAATGGCGGATCGGCGGCGGATGCGTCTCACTTTGCCGGAGAGATGATTGTCCGGCTGTCTGCTGAAAGGAACAGACAGGCTCTACCGGCGATTGCCCTTTCGAGCGACCTGTCCGTTATCACGGCGGCGGCTAACGACTACGGATTCGACAATATCTTCGCCCGTCAGGTTGAGGGGTTGGGTCGCAAAGGGGACATGCTGATAGTGATCTCCACTTCCGGGAACTCACCCAATCTGGTCAGGGCGGTGCAAATTGCCAAGGAGAGATCACTCTTGACCCTGGGGCTGCTGGGGGGTGATGGCGGACGGTTGGCTTCGATGGTCGATCAGGCGCTGGTGATACCGCATCCCTCCACCCAGAGAATTCAGGAAGAGCAGATATTTTATATCCACCTGTTAGTTGAACTGGTCGAAGCAGACCTGGTCTAAATGGGTTCCTCCCTGTCAGAGCGGCTGCAGACGGTTCTCTCAGTCACGTTTGCAATCTTTGTATTCGGCTCCACCTTTTCTATCGCCCTGGCCCAGTCGGCGCTGGGAATCAGCCTGATCCTCTTTCTTGTTCTTCTTATTGCAGATAGGTACAACCCGTTTGAGCGAAGACTCTCTTTACTCTATGCTGCTATACTGGCGTATATTGGCTGGCTCTGGATTGCGGCGGCAATGAATGAGAATGCGGCGGACTCTATCAGGGCGACCCGCGAAGAATGGTTGTTTCTGGCTATTCCACTCGGCGTCTACCTGTTAAGCCGTGCGAGGCCAAGAAAACTGTTCCTCCGGGCTCTGACAGCCGGAGTGATTCTGGTTGCTCTCTATGGACTTATCCAGCATTTCACAGGAATTATTCTGCTCAAGGATCAGCTGGCCGTGAAAGCTCCGGATTTTGGTTATTCTGTCTCAGGACAGTTTTCCCACCGGCTGACATTTGGGAACTACTTTGGCATGATCTCAGTCTTCCTTCTCTGTCTGGCAATAGGCGCAAAGGGACTGCGTAGGGACCGGGGCCGACTTATGATGCTTCTGGCCTCCATAATGGGAATAATCGTTACGCTCTTATCTTACAGTCGGGGGCCTATAATATCGCTGGTCGGCGCACTGCTGATTTCCGGATTTGTTATTAACCGCAGGATTTTCATCGTCGGGCTGCCAGTTCTGGCGGTGGTGGTGGCCGCTCTCTACAGTTTGCAGCCGGGGCTATTTGGGGATTTTGAAGGGCGGATCAACCAGGACCTCAACGATGAGTACTCCGGGAGCAGAGTTTATATCTGGAACCGGTCGGCTGAGATAATCGAAGAAAACCCGCTCTTTGGGGTTGGTCCGGCCAACTTCAAGAAAGCGTATCTCGCAATAACTCCAACCGATATTCCTCCGGTGCGGCAGCATGCCCACGCCCACAATGATCTTTTGAATTTTGCGGCCATTTCCGGACTTCCCGGTGCGGTTCTCTGGTTGGCGCTCTTTCTTGTGGTTAGTATAAAGTTGTTCCAGACAGGCAAGGCGGCGGTCGGCTCTGGTTTCCATGATCTGATGCCCCGGGCCGCGCTGCTGGCCACCCTTTTCTTTCTGGCCGCTTCAATGACAGAGGCGGTCTTTGCCGACGAAGAGGTCAGACAGGGCCTCATGTTTATCTGGGCAGCCGGACTGGCTATTCCTCCGGCCGGGGGAACCAGATCGGGCTCGGTTGGTAAAAATACTTGACATTGAATCAGTTAAGAGTTTCATAGCACTGAGGATTTATGGCTGAAAAGACTAATAAAGCAAACGCAAATGTGGCCGATGAATTTTCCTGGCCGTTTGGAACCAAAAACTATGTCGCTCTGGGCGTAGCAACTCTGGTTATCATAGTTGGCTATGTTCTTTTGGGGCAGGGCTCAATTACCGCCGCGCCTATTCTTCTGGTTCTTGGTTATTGTATCCTGATTCCGATAGCTCTGATTATTAAGAGCGACAACCACAAGTCCGGCCCCACCCCCTCGGACAATTAAAAGAACTCACCAAGTACAACTCGCATCGGCAGGACTTCTTCCCCAACGGGATGAGCTTTGTCAACTGTTCTGAAATTCCTCGACAAACCCGCGATAGCGAGCAAGCAGGTTGGTGGCTTCCTCTTTCGATTTGCTCTCGACCGTAATATTAAACGAAGCAGTCTGTACATCCGGGGTTACCAGAACCCAGCCGGAATCCTCGAAAATACGTACGCCATCGATTAATTGACGCGGTTTGTTGTCGGAGTCTGTAATCAGCCGCCGCATGACAGTCCCTTTTTTGGTCCAGGGGCAAGGGACACTAAGGGAACTTCGGTTATAAGTTTCGTACTGTTCCCTGAGAGAACTGATAGTGTCGTTGGTCTTGGCCAACATTTCAAGAATTTTCACGGTTGCCAGCATAGCGTCGGCGCCAATCTGGAAGCCGGGGAAAATGAACCCACCCCTGGTACCTCCAACAAATTCAACATGCCCCCGGCGATGAATATCAATCATAGAGAGGTGCGTGTTGGCAATTCGGACTACTTCAACTCCGTACTTATCGCCGATTGCTTCAATCCCCATCGATGCCGATACCGGAACGGCCATTTTGGAAATCTTGTGGGTGCGACAAAAGAGATCGGTTACTATCAAGAGCAGGACCTGGTTGTCAACCGGGTAGCCGGTTTCATCAACAATCGAGAGTTTCTCGGCGGCCGGGTTCAGCAGGAAGCCAACATCGGCATGCAGCGAGTTTACGATTGAGGAAAGCTGGACAACAGCCTGGGAGTGATCATCGACCGAGGCGGAGAATTTTCTCGGGTTCAGGCTGCCGTTGAGTTCAATTGCTGAGATTCCAAGATGAGAGAACAGGGTTGGAAACAGCTGGCTGGAAGAGCCATTGGAGTGGTCAATTACAATCTTAAACCCGGCATCCCGGATAAGCTGACTGTCAATACTGCCCATGAAGCCGGAGCGATAGTCCTCCTCAATTCTCTGAGGAATATCCAGATGCCCGATCTGGTCCAGGCTGGCTCGCTCAAAGTCTTCGCCAAAATACATCCGCTCGACTTTCTTGAGCTTAACGGTGGGCATATCAACGCCGTTGCCATCAAAAAATATGAGATCGAGCAACCGGTAATCATCGGGGTTATGCCGGATATAAATCCCGGCCGCATATTTGCCGCGACCAAGGCAGTACCGAACTACCGGAACGGGCAGAGTTTCCAGATCGGAGACATTGGTTCCGGCGGCCAGCAGGCCTGAGATCAGCGCCCTTTTAAGAAGACGTGATCCATCGGAAGCATCCCGGCTGATAACAACTTCGCTGCTTATTCCCAGAAAGGCGCCAAAAGCGGCCCCTACTTTCACAGCCATCTCCGGGGTCAGTTCGGTCAGAGCAAGACCGGAGATTTTGGAGTTGGTGAACAGCTCCCGGTTCCATTTCTCCCCCCAGACAAGTGAAGTGGAGACAATGGCTCCGTTTTCGACCGTCTTCCCGGGCCATATTTTGCAGTTGGCTTTAACGGTGGAAGCGTCCCCGAGGGTGCACTCATCGGAGACAATGACGTTATCCATAAGCTGCACATTGTGACCGAGATGAGAACCGCGACAGACGATTGTCCGGGACATGGCCGCTTCACGACCGATTACATTGTCCGACCAGATAACGGCATTCTTGATTTCGCTTCGCTCCCCAATCCGGGTGCGACTACCAATACTGCAATTGTGGATCTGACAGCCGGACTCCAGATGGACATCATCCCCGAGTATAACCCGCCCAGTCAATTTGACATCCTCGGCGATATGGACATTTTTGCCGAGGTATATTTCGTCCCCATTCTCCTTGCGAGCTGTTCCCTTGAAATCCAGGTTCAGGGTTTTTTCGAAAATATCAACGTGCACCAGATGGTATTCTTCGACATTCCCGACATCTTTCCAGTAACCCTCGGTGATCATGCCGCACAGGGCCATTTTATCATCGAGCATTTTGGGAAACAAGTCCTGGGAGAAATCAAAACTCTCTTCAAACGGAATCATCTGGTGTGCTTCCGGCTCAAGGATGTAGATACCGGTATTGATTGTGTCTGAAAAAGCTTCTCCCCAGGACGGTTTTTCAAGAAAGCGTACAATACGCCCGTCACTGTCAGTAATGACAATCCCATAGGCGAGGGGGTTATCCATGCGGGTGAGCATGATGGTGGCATCGGCGTTCTTTTCCTTGTGCCAGTCAAGCGTTTTGGTCAGATCAAAATCGGTGATCAGATCGCCGGAGATTATCAGCACCGGTTCCTTGCTGTCACCCAGGGCGCAGCGGACCGCACCCGCCGTTCCAAAATCTTCCTTCGGCTGGACGTAATCCATCCGGACGCCAAATTTGGAGCCATCGCCAAAGTAGTTCCTGATCTTGTCCGGCTGGAAATAAAGCAAAGATGTAATTTCAGTTATTCCGTGTGATACCAGCAGCATCACAACTCGTTCCATCATGGGGACGTTACCAATGGGGACCATTGGTTTGGGGAGGTTTATGGTCAGGGGCCTTAGTCTGGTACCAAAGCCGCCAGCCATGATAATCGCTTTCATATCGCTCTCCGGCCGGTGGTCAGCCTGTTTGTTTAAAGAGACCGTTCTGTTTCAGCTGTCGGGTCACATCCGAAAAATCTCTGTACCCAACATACTCAATATTATTTTTTTGACAGTATTGTTCAAGGTCTTTTTTGGCAAAGATAATATCAGCCTCCGCAGTGGCGCACGCATCCGAGTAACCATCACCAATGAAAATCACTTGCGCCTCCTCTGACCTGGATTGCCGGAACTCACGAATCCGCTGCCCCTTGCAGTTGCCACACCGCACACAAGGCCCATTATCATGCGGAAACTCTATAGTCATTTTGTCATTATTGATAACGGCATGGTTGGACAGCCAGGGTAAATCGGCCAGGCCGTGGGCGGCCAGGAGGCGCTCGATATAAAAATCGAGGCCGTCTGAGAGTATGGTCAGTTCAATATTGTTTCTCTGACAAGCGGTGACGAAAGAAGAGAAGGTTGGGTCTATTTCATGCTGCTGCAGGTATTTTTCCAGCTGATCAACCGTGGCCGTGATCATTTCAGCTTCGCGGGTCAAACACTCCCGGCTGCTCATGCTGCCGGACTTCCAATCCGGAATGAGTTTATCATTTTTGCCGTTGGAGAAATGGTGAAATAGATGATAACCAACATCACGACTGCTGATAGTACCATCAAAATCTGAGAATACAACCGGTTTCATAGTATCCAATATTTTAGGGCAACGGTTGAGAGTATGACAACCCCCAGCAGGTAGCTAAGAAGGCTGAATCGAAACAGACCGGCTTTTCTAAACTCATGCGCAAAAACCAGGACACGCAGCAGAGCAATCAGCAACAGCCCGACAACCCCCCAATAGATTGCTTCAACCGAAACCCAGATACTTGTAGCGCTTAGCAGGGTCAGGGTTATGAAATAGAGCGCGACCAGATTGCGACTATAGCGCTGGTACTTAATCAGCGAATTGGAGTTAAACAACTTCTCTTTCAAAACAGCCTCATAATTGATTCGCTCGAAAGCCTGAAGGCCAAATAGAGCATGACAATAAAGAAAAGAACTTTCACGACCAACGGTTTTGCCACCGTACCGAACCTACCGCCAATCTTCCCCCCCACCACAATACCGGCAATAACCGGGGCAACTATTTGCAGATTCACCTGATTGTTCAGAAAGTAGACGGTGGCCGAAGCCGCCGCGGAGAATCCTATCATAAGGGCCGAAGTCCCCCGGGCGGTAGTCAGAGGCAGACCGACAATGAGATAAAGGGTTGGAACCAAAATTACCCCTCCACCTACGCCCAATAGTCCGGCCAGAACACCGGTGATGAATGCAATCACCGTGCAGACCATGAAGTAGCGGGTGCGGTGGTCTTCAAAACTGAGTTTCTCCGTCGGTTTTCTTCCTTTCAAGAAGGAGAAGGCGGTATATATCAATAGTACCGTAAAGAGAATGCGACTGAAATCGGCCGGTACAACCTGGGAAAGGTTGCTTCCGGTTATGTTACCCATAACCATGAAGACAGATAATAGAATGACCAGTTCCATGTCGGCCATCCCCTTTTTGACATACTCATTAGACGAGCTGAGTGAGTTGACCACAATGGCAGTAGCGGAGACCGGCACAGCCGCTTTGAAATCGACACCGGCCAGAACAGTTAGAAATGGTACCATTACAATCCCGCCCCCCAGACCAAGATAACCGCCGAGTAATCCGGCGGACAAGCCACAACTCAGGTAGAGCAAAACCTCCATCAGTTGGCTCTCTCAGCCAGTAGCGAAGCGGCATGTCTTATGACTGGCTGTTCCACGACCAGAACCTGACGATAGGATTCATATTCCCCATAGCTGGATTGAATAGCCAGCTGTCGTAGTCTCCGGGAGAGGTAGTCCCGGTGACGCTGCAACTCAGAACGATCAAGCGCTTCGGACTTCTCGCGCAGTTTTTCCAAGTGTGCCTGAAACTTATCCGATGATTTTGAAGCTTTCGCGAACGCGAGCAGGAACTCAATCTCGTCACTGCACTCCGAACGGTACTCGAACCCCTCCTCTTTCGCATAGTCTATGAATTCGTCCAGCCAGGCCGGTTCACCATGAGCGCTGTCAATAGAGGCCAGAATCTGCTGCTTGTTTGATTCGGCAAAGCGGAATAGAAGCAGGGAGCGTTCTAAATCGTAGAAAGCAGGATTTCTATCTGAAAATTCAAACCAATAATCCGGAGCCAAACCCTGGCCGATCTCATTGAGAACGGAGTCAAACTGGTTCAAATAAAGGGAGTCTCCCACGTAGTAACGGGAGATGGTCAGTTTCAGTCCATCCCCATCCGGAAAGCGGATAAAACCCTGCACCAGCCCTTTTCCATAAGTGGTATCCCCGACCAGAATGGCCCGCCCCGCCTGCTGAAGAGCTCCGGCTACTACTTCCGAAGAGGAAGCGGAACCCCGGTCGACAATGACGGCCATCGGCAGTCCTTCAATCTGGTCGGATCCAGAGGCATAGAATCTCTGGTTTTCCCATCGGGAGCGGCCGGTTGTGCCGACAATCCGGGTGCCATCCTCCAGAAAGAGGTCGGCCACTCTTCTCGCTTCACTAAACAGTCCGCCCGGATTTGACCGGAGATCAAGAATCATGCCGCGCAGCGAG
>JARGFS010000240.1 GCA_029211095.1 bacterium
CAGGGCGTCCCGTTCGGTCTCGGTGCGGGAGCCGTTGAACCGAACGCGGATGCCATCGACCACCGGTTCAATCCAGACGTTCGGCGGGTGCGGTGGCGTGGCGGCGCGCCAGTCCGGGACACCGTCCCCTTCGTACCACTGGGTGTCGGCCGCTGTCGCCACCCAGCCTGAATCTGTGCTGACCGAATCATGGACACAGACGCGGAACTTCCCGGCGTAGCCGTCGCCATCGGTGTCGTAGCCGGGGTTGTCATAGATCCATTTGGCCCACATGGCGTTTTTGGCTAAGTCAGAGAAGTCGAGATTCTCATAGTACTTGAGCGGGTTGTCCGGCAGATTCCTCTCGGCGTTGGTTGGATCATTATGAATATTCTCTCCGGCTACCACCGCGAACGGGACTTCCAGTTCGGCTCCCGGATTCAAATCAAACGGTCCGACCGAGAGGACAATTTCCGGGTAATGCCCTTGAGAGATTTCTGATGCCAGTACAGGATCAGTTGGCATCTTCCAGACCGGATCCCACGGTTTGAT
>JARGFS010000241.1 GCA_029211095.1 bacterium
TACTGAGAGTTTCTCAGGAGGTGCCGAAGTCGGTTGTAATTCAAAATGATGGAGTGATTCGTATCCGAATATGGTGCCCGTCGAAACCAGCGTGTCATCATCTACTACCCCCCCAAACCAATGTGCTGCCAACCAGAGATGCTCCAAGTTCGAGCCTTTTGGGAACTCCGATGAAAATCGAATTGGAGCCCCCGTAAAACAATCGTACCCAAGGCTACGAGAGTAAGGGGTTCCGCTGGCACTATCCAAGTACCAGATTACGATCCGACCGATAATCCCGCGATTCGTAACTGGTAGTACCAGATTCCCTATATCATGAGCGGTGACTTTTGGTGCCGGAAACTGGCTGTGTACGGTCGAACATACTCCTCCCGATATCAGCACCAAGATAAGGAGAAATTCCAAATATGTTTTGCGAGGCATTCCGCCACCGATCTTACCTGCCGCCCATCCCATCTGTATATCCAATCTATAAGAATCCTCTGTAACGAAAATATAGCAGTTGACAGGGGGGGGGGC
>JARGFS010000024.1 GCA_029211095.1 bacterium
CAGGCCGTGTGAACCTGTACAATGCGGTGAACACCGGTCCGCCTCCGGCCCCGGTTGCTGATTTCTCCGGTTCGCCGATCTCCGGCACGGAACCACTTAGTGTCACCTTTACTGACCTGTCCACTGGAACTATTGACACCTGGAGTTGGACGTTTGGTGACGGTGGAACATCGACCGCACAGAATCCATCGTACACTTTCAATTCGGCCGGAACGTATGATGTTACCTTGACCGTCACCGGTCCGGGCGGTTCCGATGCTGAAACCAAGATTGGTTACATCACTGTCAACCCCTGTGTGACCCCGACCGCCGGATTTGTCGGTTCTCCGGTCTCCGGTGATTATCCGCTGACGGTTAACTTTACCGATCAGTCCACCAATGCCACCTCCTATAGCTGGAGCTTTGGCGACGGTGGGACTTCGACAGCCGCCAATCCGAGCTATACATATACAACAGCCGGAACGTTTACGGTAACGCAGACAGTTACCAATTCCTGTGGTTCTGATCAGATGGTTCGCACGGCTTATATAACCGTGACCGAACCGCCTTGTGATCCGCCGGTAGCTGACTTCAATGGTTCGCCCACATCCGGAACCGAGCCGTTGACAGTTAATTTCAGTGACCTGTCGACCAACAGCCCGACTTCGTGGAGCTGGACTTTTGGTGAAGGAGGAACTTCGACTGCTCAGAACCCGAGCTATGTATACAACACGGCCGGAACATATACCGTTACTATGACGGCCACCAACAGCTGTGGTTCCGATGTGGCTACGAAGGTTGACTATATCACGGTCGATCCTTCAACCTCTTCTCAGGCGCGAGCCTTGTCTGATATCTCAGTACTGGGCAGCTTCACCGGTTCCTATCTGAGCACTTATACCAGTGATAACAATTACGAAGTTATTACTGAGGCTTTGTCTACCAGCCACCCGCGCAAAGTGACCAGCAATGCCGAGCACAAATGGAATTTCAATGTCGGTACCGGTGGTGGCGGCATGATGTTCTACGTGGAGGCTTATCGTCCGTCCAACAGTGATGGAGACGACTTCATTTTTGAATACTCTACCGACGATGCCACTTATGTTGGCATGGTCACCGTGGCCAGCGCCACCGAGCAGGTGTATTCCTTTGCGATGCCGGCCGGACTGACCGGAACCGTTTATGTCCGCGTTAGGGACAGTGATCGCGCCTGGGATTTGACCTCGCTGGATGCTGTCTATGTCGATGACATGTACATCGAGTATTCAACGGCGCCTACGGCGCCGACAGCCGAGTTTGCCGGGACGCCGGTTAGTGGCTTTACACCGTTAACGGTTAACTTCGGTGATCTATCGACCGGCGCTCCAACATCATGGAGTTGGACATTTGGCGACGGAGGTACCTCGACAGCACAGAACCCATCCTACACTTACAATGCAGTCGGTACTTACACGGTTTCATTGACCGCGACCAATTCGTATGGTTCCGACACTAACACCAAGACAAACTACATCACGGTTTCAGAACCGGGATCGGGTGAGTCTCATGTGGCGGCCATGGTGGTCGGTCGGGTAAGATCTGGTGCCAGCTACAGTGGTACCTGCACCGTGACGATCTTTGATGAAACGAACGCCCCGTTGTCCAATGCGACTGTCTATGTAACTTATGACGGTCCCAATAGCGGCAACTTGAACGGTGTAACCGCCGGTGATGGAACGGTTGACTTCTCAACACCATTATTTAAAAAGCCGACCGGCGAGTGGTGTTTTGAAGTGACAGATGTCACGCATGCAACTTACACCTATAACTCTGCCGCCAACGTGGTGACGAGAGCGTGCGAGAGCGGTCCGGTGTACAAGAACGGTCATGGAGAGGCGCTGCCAACAGCCTTCTCGCTTGACCAGAACTACCCGAACCCGTTCAACCCGAGCACGATGATTTCATTTGCCTTGCCAACGGCGGGGCACGCGAAAATTGAAATCTACAACCTGTTGGGGAAGAGGGTCGACGTTCTGGCCGATGGTCATTTCAACGCCGGCTACCACACTGTCGTTTGGGATGGCTCTGATCAGGCTTCGGGCATCTATTTCTATCGGCTAACAGCGAGTGACTTTGCTGAATCAAAGAAGATGCTGCTGATTAAATAGATTTTTCTCATAGCTTTATTCTGACTTTAAGGAAGGCCCGGTCATACAGATCGGGCCTTTTTTGTTTCCGGATCATCTCGCCTGGTATGTGAATTGTGTCACATTGTAGGGTACGTTGGTCGATGTTATCTAAAAATTGTGTTGACAGTCGATTCAACATCCATATATTTGGAAAATATTCGGGCTCGACAGGTGAGCTTGACTCACATTCCATTATCATGGCCCGTCACATTGTTGAACAATATTTAGATTCGCAGAATAAGCCAATCAAGAGTGGTATCTTAAGCCGTGCGAATACCGTTCGGTGTTCGCCTTGAGGAGGTGATAGGACAGGTCCAGAGCAAAAGCGTTCAATTGGGTAAGCAGATATTCAAAATCCAAACGGAGGATTCATGAAAAGTGTTTTAACCGCCGCATTATTGTGCGTACTTGTTTTTGCAAGTTTCGTGTCGGCTGATCAGGTTGCCAGGGTTGATCAGGGGAAATACATTAATAACTCACCTTCATTTGTTGGCTACGCCAACGATCATATCATTGTCGTTCTCAAGCAGGATGTGGCCGTAGATCACGCTCGTGACCTGCAGACGCCCAAAGGTTTATCCAACTATAGGGACTTTGCTCTGCTGGCTAAACGCTTTGAAGTTGTAAGTTCAATTCCGCAGTTTCCCGGGGCTGACCGTAAATTCGGCGGCGAGACACTGGCTCGTCACTATAAGGTCATGATAGGCAAGGGTACTGTAGATGAGGCGGTCGCCGCGTACGAACGTCATCCGCTGGTAGAGAGAGTGGAGAAAGACGCTATTCATCTGCTGCATGCTATTCCAAACGACACATACTATGACAGCCTCAACAATCCTGACTTCCAGTTTAACCAGTGGAATTATTGGGACACCTATGGTGCCATGGCCGAAACAGCCTGGGATACGGAAACTGGTGATGCAACGGTTGTTGTTGGTATTCTTGATTCCGGCACCAAGTACACGCATTCCGATATTGGCGGGAGCAACCCGCCCGGACCGACCGACAATTCTACCAACGGCAACGTCTGGGTCAATCCCGGCGAAACTCCGGGTGATGGAATTGATAACGATGGGAACGGTTATGTTGATGATGTCATCGGTTATGATTTCGTAGAATCAACCGGTGGATTTGGAGTTTCGTGCACGGATACCGACTGTGGGACCACAGATAACGATCCCATGGATTATAACGGCCATGGAACCCATGTCTCCGGGACCGTGGCAGCAATCACAAACAACGGCAATCGGGTGGCCGGAGTGGCGGGTGGATTTGCCGCCGGTAGTCCGACCAGCGCTGCCAACGGGATAAAGATAGTCCCCTGTCGTATCGGCTATAACGGTAAGTACCGTGGGCAGGAGAGCGGTTTCGTGCTCATGTCGGCTATTGCCGAAGCTATGAACTACATGGGAGACCTGAAAGCTTCCGGCGTTAACGTTGCCGCCGTGAATTGTTCCTTTGGTTCTTCCAATTCCGGTGGTCTGAGTGCCGCCGCCACTTACCTGCTCAGCCAGGATGTTGTGATTTGTGTCGCGGCCGGAAACTCCAACTCCAGCTCTGCGGACTACCTGAATGCTCGCGGTGACTGTTTTGACGTTGGTGCCACCAACAAGACGGGTGACCCGGCCAGTTTTTCCAACTACGGTTCATGGGTTGATATTGCGGCTCCGGGTGAAGAAATCCTGAGCACCTATCATGTGGGGACCGATCCGACACCAGATTATATTGCCGTGCTTGATGGAACTTCAATGTCCTGTCCACATGTAGTTGGTGCCATAGCCATTCTGGAGTCATTCGACAGCGGCCTGAGTGCTGCCGACAAGACGAACGCGCTAATACAGAACACGACTGCCTACACTCCTTCCAAGGATGTTGGCTCCGGAATCCTGAATATCCGGGCGGCTCTTGACGCGCTGGGACCAAACAACAATCCGCCGGTGGCTGATTTCAGCGGTACGCCGACTTCAGGTTTCTATCCGTTGAACGTGAACTTTACTGACCTGTCAACCAATTCACCCACTTCCTGGACCTGGGACTTTGGTGACACCGGTAACTCGACCTCTCAGAATCCATCGCATACTTACACCGCCGCAGGAACCTATACGGTTACCCTGACCGCTACCAATGCTTTTGGATCCGATGGCGAGACCAAAGTTGGTTACATTACCGTTACCGCTCCGAACACCGATCCACCGGTTGCGGATTTCAGCGGTACACCGGTGTCAGGTGACTCTCCTCTGAATGTCAGCTTCACCGATGCCTCAACCAATAGCCCGACCTCATGGCTCTGGGACTTTGGTGACACCGGAAGTTCTACGGCTCAGAACCCGAGTCATATTTATACTTCGGCTGGTGTTTACACCGTTACCCTGACTGCCACCAACGCCTATGGCTCCGATGGAGTGACGAAAGTAGACTACATCACCGTCACGACACCGACCGTCGATCTAATGCATGTGCATGATATCCAGGTGACGCGTGAGTCCAAGGGACCAAACGACAACGGCCGCGGGACGATCACTATTTATGATCAGAACGAGCAGCCGGTTGCCAATGCCAACGTGACCGTGTCGGCCGATGGCCCTTCCGGAGGAACCGGAACCGCCGCTACGAACTCAGCCGGCCAGGTTACGTTCACAACCTCTAAGGTCAAGAATCCAACCGGTGAGTGGTGTTTTGAAGTGATCAACGTGACCCACGCCAGTAATACTTACAACTCCGGCGGGAATCACGTCACCTACGCCTGTGAAAGCGGTCCGGTTTTCAAGAATGATCCTTCGGATGTTCTCCCCACGGCCTTTGCCCTGGAGCAGAATCACCCGAACCCGTTTAACCCGACCACCAACATTAGTTTCCGGCTTCCGGAAGCTTCCCATGTAACATTGTCAGTGTACAATCTCATGGGGCAGAAGGTGGCCACGCTGGCCAATTCAACCTACTCCGCAGGTGAGCATACAGTCCAGTGGGATGCTTCCAACAATGCTTCCGGACTGTACCTGTATCGTATCTCGGCCGGCTCTCTGGTTGAGACCAAGAAGATGCTTTTGATCAAATAGTCGAGATAATCGCACTTTTTTGATTACCAAGAGGTCCGGTCATGCAGATCGGACCTCTTTTTTTTTGCGGAAATATCGTTGTTGCTCTTTTGCCCGGCTCATCTGTATAATCCATGATATGAAGAGAATCACGCAATCCTCTCTATGGCTGGTCCTGTTGCTGGCGGCCTCCTTCTGGGTAGCTGCTCCTGTCTCGGCGGCGAGAATCGCCCGGACCTGGCAACAGATTACTACCCCGCCGGAAGATTCGGTCGATGCCGAAAATAGCAGAATCTGGCTTCCGATAGAGCGTAAGAATAGATGCCGGGTGAAGATTGAGATTTTTGATCGGCAGGGGAAAAAAGTAAGAACCCTCTATGACGCCCTGCTCGGGAATGGCTATTTCAACTTCTGGTGGGACAAGCGAGATGACAGTCTGATCATGGTGGAGCCGGGCGAGTACACTTATGAGGTCGAAGATAGGTGTGCCAAAGATAGAACTGGTACGATAGTCGCCGCTTACCGGGAGTGGGAGCGGAAGTGCAGGATGGAGATATTGGAAGACAAGTATCCGCGCGGCGTTATTCTGGACTTGTTGGATGATTCCGCAACTGTCTCGGTCAGAGTATTCAAATTTGATGGGGAACAGGCCGATATTCCGTTTGTGGATTCGCTGATGAACCGGGGGATGCATCGCCTGGCATGGAACCCTCCGGACACAGTTCTCCCCGGTCGCTACAAAATGAAAATATTCGTTGGGGACTACGTGGAGACTTTCATCGTCAGGTGTGCCCGATGAATTCAAAACGGTCAATCATCCTGACAACTCTGTTCCTGTCTGCTTTGATCATTACTTCATGCGGGGGGCCGCCCAAACAGAGCCTTCCCCAGCCCCCAACCGAGTATTATGAAATCCTGTGGGCCGATCCGGTACTTGTATTCTCCGATACTCTCTTGACGATAATGCAGTCTCAGCAGATTGATTCGTTCAAAGTCGAACAACCGGCCGAGCTGTCGGCTGCCGCTGAAGAGGGGCTCCGTTTCAGAATCTTCCCGGAGGCCTGCATTGTCTCGGTCCACCTCAGGAATCAGATTGGGGGGCATCCCAAGGAGCTCTTTTCAGGCCAGCTTTCTCCCGGCTACTACCAGCTGAAAATAGAGACCAGTCGGATTGATCCGGTGGAATTCCAGTCCCCTTCGTATCTGCTGACGGCCAAAGTCTGTGATCAGTGGATCAGCCGCTCTATCTCCCGCTAAGTTACAGGCAGATATTGCCATACACGCCATGCAATTGTCTGATTTTTGAGCAGGCCAACACCTCTATTCAATACCTGTCAAGCCGATATTATGGGAG
Source organism: bacterium (assembly GCA_029211095.1). GTDB lineage: Bacteria > Zixibacteria > MSB-5A5 > GN15 > FEB-12 > JARGFS01. Next base: position 6,534 of record JARGFS010000024.1, read on the forward strand.
AAGGCTAAGTAAACAACCGTATGACGGCTAAGAAAATAGAGGATCCGAACGATGCCCAATATCCTTGTTGTTGATGATAAAGACTCCATGCGCAATATGCTCCATCAAACATTGATTGAAGAGGGATACCGGGTTGACAGCGCCAATGATGGTGACAAGGCTCTGGAACTGGTCCGAAATAAGTCTTACGATCTGGTTCTGACGGACCTGAAAATGCCCAACCTGACCGGTCTGGAAGTACTCAACGGCGTCAAAGAGGTGGATCAGGATACGGCCGTTATCGTCATGACCGCTTTTGGCACGATTGAGGATGCGGTGGCCGCCATGAAAGGGGGAGCGGTAGATTTTATCACCAAGCCATTTGATACCGATCACCTCTGCGTCATGGTCGGGCGGGCGCTGGAAAACAGGCGCATGGTGGCTGAAAACACGCTCCTTCGCGAAGAACTGATGTCCGATCCGGCCCTTGACAATATTGTGGGCAAGAATGAAAAGATGGTAGAGATCGGACGGCTGATTCGCAAAGTTGCAGTCTCTGACGCTTCGGTTCTGCTACAGGGAGAATCCGGCACCGGGAAGGAACTGTTTGCCCGCGCAATACATAGATTATCACTCCGCAAGGATGGCCCTTATATAGCTATCAATTGCGCCGCCATACCGGACACGCTTCTGGAGAATGAGCTCTTTGGGTCGGAAAAGGGAGCCTTCACCGGGGCAACTGCCCGCAAGATGGGTAAATTTGAGATCGCCTCGGGCGGGACAATCTTTCTGGATGAGATCGGCGATATGGACATCCAGCTGCAGGCCAAACTGCTTCGGGTCCTCCAGCAGAAAAATTTCGAGCGCCTGGGTGGAACTAAAACGGTCGATGTGGATGTCCGGGTCATTGCCGCCTCCAATATGGACCTCAACCAGTTGACAGCGGAAAAGAGATTTCGGGAAGACCTCTTTTATCGGCTCTCCGTTTTCCCGATAACAATTCCACCGCTCAGAGAACGACAGGATGATATCGCCGAACTGGCCAACTACTTTCTGACCGTCTACAGCGCGGAACTGAAGAAATTGACCAAGACGCTATCCCGGGAAGCTACTTCAGTGCTCGAGAAATACCACTGGCCCGGCAACGTCCGTGAATTGGAAAACACTATCGAACGGGCCGTAATCCTGGCCGAAGGGAAAAAAGTCACGCCGGATCATCTGGCTATCCGTCTGCAGCGAACCGATGAAATCCAGCTTCGGGATGGAGCTGGCCTTAAAGAGATTGGCGCCCATGCCCAGATGAAAGCCGAACGAGCGACCATCATTCGAGTGCTCCGGCAGGTGCGAGGGAATAAACGGAAGTGTGCCAAGGTTCTTAAGATTGATTACACGACTCTGTTTGACAAAATCAAGAAATACAAGATCAATAAAGATATCGATGATGAGATCTGAGCACCTTGTGATAGTCAACATGAGCGCAGCCGCCGGACTCCCGGCGGCTTTTTTGTGCCCGGACAAATAGCTCTACAAGTATTGACTCCCTTGTCGAATCGGCTATATTTTGCGCAGTGGCTGTCAATGAAATGATGAAGCCAGATATTACGTAACAAAGGAGCAATTTCAAGGATAGCACCCAACAGTAGGAGCTTGAAATCGGGTCGAACAGATCAGACACACTCATCGAGCAAGTCAGGACCTATCAAAAACTAAGATTGATTTCGCAAACTCTTGCTCGGTTTGTCTCACCTTTGATTACTTGCATCCTAATTGCTTCCGCTCTCTCGGCGGCTGACTTCAGTGTCAGTTCCGGATATCGACATCGTACCCTCTATACCGAAGGGGAGTTTACCAATTGGCACCAGGGGGAAGCCGACTACAGAATTTCCGGTAGCCATGAACTCGGAGATTTCAGGGTTAGCTTTGGTCTGTCAGCCTTCAGGCCAAACGGTGCCGGGGTGCATAAGGCGGATACCAGCGAGGCGCTGCCGGAAGAACTGGGCGTAAAGTCCGGGAATCTCTATGGACGTTTATTCTATCTGGATCAGTGGAATCAGGCCGGCCTCAGTTTCAACTGGCGTACCTGGCTGGGAATTTCGGCGACCATTCGGGAACAGGAAGGGGGCAGAAATGCATGGAGCGTCTCGGGGCTGATTCAGCCGATGCCGATCATCCGGCTTACGCTCAAGCGAGGCATAAGGCATCCGCTTCCGGAATTTAGCGAGGGAAGCTATGAATACTACGGAGATGACAGCGTCTACAATATTGAGAGCCGCGTGATCGGGTGGCGTGCGCCGTTTTACTATAATCAGTTTGGTTTCTCGTTCGGCGACAGTAGCTCCATTTTGATTTCATCGGATTATCTTGAAGCGGACATTCATCCTTCGGAACCCATGGTCGGGGAGAGCTCGGAAAAAAGCCTGCTGGGAGTTGTCGATGGTTTCTGGCAGGATGAACGAATCGAAGGGCAGGGATTAGTAGGACGGCAGGGCATGATCAAACTTGGTCTCCGACGGATGCTCCTGGATAGCCGGTTGCGTTTTTACGATGGGGGAAGGCGGTTCGCCCATTTTGGAATTGCCTCTTTCTCAGCCGAGTACTGGTATGCCCAGGGTTCGCTGAAGCGCTGGACTCTTTTATATGCTCATGGGTATGGGGATGGTGACCTGGCCGGATCGGCTCAGCTCTGGCCCTTTCTGGAGGGGATTCTCCGTTACCTGGGGGAACGAAGGCATATTATTGCCCGGGTGGGGGGGGACATGAATTTTGGACGCCTTGACTATCAAGCCGATCAGAGCGGGCGTTTTCAATGGTCGGCCAGTCTGGGCTGGCTGAGAGTGGAACCTTTTTTTACAATGGTTAGTTGGCGGCCGTTGCTGTTCGGGTTTGGTATCGATGACCTTCGCTCCTTAGTGCTCAAACTTCACCGGGCCGATCTGGCTCGCCTGTCGTTGAAGCCTGAAATGAGATTTGGCCGCTGGGATTTCCGGGCGGAGATTTCTCAATGGGTACCGGTTTCAATTGTCAAAGAGTCAGCCGTTGCTGTTGACGACGGGGGCGGCTCCGGTGGCGGTGGAGGCGGTGGCGGTGGAGGTGGGGATGAACCGGAAGTGCCAACCGCAATCGTCGAGGAAAGCACGACAATTTGGGGCGGGTTCAGTGCTTCTCTTTCAGTTCATTTCAGGTTCTAAAAGGGTGACAGGTTTGTTAGTCTGTTACCAATGTCCGCACGATTTGAAGTTGACAATATCCATTCGTTAATTACCTTTAGAAAATATGATTGACAGCCAGCACCATGAGGGTGCCGACATTTGCCAGGTTTCAACCGGTGTCAGCAGCTTTGGATTCCCCCTGGCATTGTCATATCAGTAAGGTTGAAAATTATGAGTGTGTCGCTGGTCAACAAGAACGTCCTGCTGCTAAACCAGAACTACGAACCGTTGCAAATCTGCTCCGCCCGCAGAGCTATTGTTCTACTGTTTCAGGGAAAAGCGGAACTGATAGAAAAGGCGGACGGATTGAAACTTCGGACCGTCAAAAGCAGCTATCCCTTGCCCTCGGTTGTCAGGTTGTGGCAGTACCGACGAGTGCCTTACAAGCGGATCATGATGACGCGCAAGAATATAATGGTCCGGGACGACAATCAGTGTCAATACTGTCTGACTACCAAAGGTCCCATGACAATAGATCATGTCATTCCCAAAAAAATGGGGGGCATTGATTCCTGGGAGAACCTGGTTTGTGCCTGCGCGCGCTGTAACAATGTTAAAGGGGACCGGACTCCCGAGCAGGCAAAAATGAAACTAAACCGCAGGCCCTCCCGCCCCTCTTTTATCCGCTTTATTCAGCGCAACATAACGGTGGCGGACCGATGGCGCCCGTTCCTCTTTATGGACACCAACAGCTTCACCCCGTCCTTATCCGCTGATTCTCTTTGTAAGTCATTGCCTGCCAAGGGCGAATTAGATCAAAGTTTTAATTGATTTAGTCAACTCCGAACGATACTATCGGAGTTTGGGATAGTGCGCGCTGTGCGCATTTTTTTGAGATAATTAGATTATGACTATGAATAAGGAACAAGAGAAAACCCCGGCCCGTAAAGAGACTATCCTGTCCGGCGCGCAGCCGACCGGAGCGCTCCACATTGGGAATCTCGAAGGGGCTCTTCGCAACTGGGTCAATCTGCAAGAGAACTACTGGATGTTTCTCTGTATTGTTGACTGGCATGCCCTTACGGCCGCCTTCAATGATACCAAGCAGATGAAAAGCAATATCTTTGAGATGGCGACCGATTTTCTCTCAGCCGGTCTGGACCCGGAGAAGTGCGCTATCTTTATTCAATCCGAAGTAAAAGAGCATGCGGAATTGCACCTGATCTTCTCCATGCTGATTACCGTGCCTACCCTGACCCGCCTGCCCACCTACCAGGAGAAAAAAGAGAATCTGGACTCGTACGGCTTTTTGGGTTACCCGGTTCTGCAAGCGGCTGACATCTGTCTTTACAACGCCCATAAAGTTCCGGTCGGAAAGGACCAGGAAAAACATATCTGGCTGGCCGCTGATTTGGCCAAACGGTTTAACGGCATCTACCGTAAGACCTTCAACGAACCGGAAGCTTTGTTGACGGAGATTCCCCTGATTCCGGGAGCGGACAATAGGAAAATGTCCAAGTCATATAACAATCATATCCCGCTGGCCTTCACCGAAAAGCAGACCGAGAAAAGACTCCGTTCGTTCTATACCGACCCGGAAAAACTCCGTCAGGGAGACCCCGGTCATCCGGAAAAGTGTCCGGTCTTTTTGCTGCACCGTGTCTATACGGACGATCCGGAAAAGGAGATAGCCCCGGATTGCAGGTCCGGGAAACTGGGCTGTGTTGATTGCAAGATGATGCTTAGTAAAAACCTGAATGCCGCCCTGCAGCCAATCAGGGAGAAGCGGGCGGAACTACAGAAGTCTCCCGATTACATCTGGGATGTTTTGAAAACAGGCGGGAACAGGGCTCGCAGCCGCGCTGAGAATGTGATGGAGAAAGTGCGGTCAGCCATGAAAACGAATTATCGATCAAAAGGTAAATAGATGAACACTGTTGTTGGAACCAGGGAGAATGAATACAAAGTTGATCTGGGCGTTTTTCACGGACCGCTTGATCTTCTTTTGTACCTTCTCAAGAAGGAAGAAGTTGATATATACGAAATCCCGGTTGCAAAAATAACCCAGCAGTATTTGCAATACCTGGAACTTATGACAACGCTCAATCTTGAAATAGCGGGTGAATACATTCTGATGGCGGCAACCTTGATCCGAGTCAAGAGCCGCATGCTGCTCCCCCGAGATGAGAGTGATCCTGAGGAAGTTGACCCCAGAGAAGAGCTTGTCATGGCTTTGATTGAGTATCGCAAGTACAAGGAAGTCGGGGAAGATTTGCGAGAAAGAGCCCTGGAAGAGGAAAGAAACTACATCCCCCCCCGTCCGGTGGGACAGGTGAAAGGGAGGGTCGACTACCAGCCGGCTACCACTCTTTTTGATCTGATGAGCGCTTTTCAGGAGGTCCTGAAAACCCGCAAAGAAGAAGTTGTCCACGAAGTTGTCTGGGAAGAAATTTCAATTGAGGACCGGATGAAAACGGTGCTCAAATTTATGTCTGATAAGGATTTTGCTACTTTCACCGACCTTTTTGCCGACATTCCGCGAAAGATTATCGCGGTTGTGACTTTCATCGCCATTCTGGAACTGACCCGGGCGCGACGTATCGCGATCCACCAGTCAGTCCCGTTTGCCGAGTTGAGAGTTTATCGTGGAGAGAAATTCCATGATAAAGTTCACGCAATTGACCTGGTCACTATAGACGAAACCAAAGAAGCATTGGAAGCAGATTAATGGAATTCAAGTTTGACATCTCTGCCGTAGAATCACTAATCCTGGCCGCCCCGGAACCACTTGCTCCCCGTCGTATCGCCGATGTGATTGAGCAGGCCACACCCTCAACCGTCACTGCGGCTGTGGCCGAGTTGAATAATCGATATACCGAAACGGCGGCATCATTCCGCATTCGCGAAATCGCCGGCGGCTTTCAATTCCATATTATCCCGGAATATACAGGATATGTTGAAGAGCTCTTTTCCCGTCAGCGCAAGCTGAGACTTACGCGAGCTTCGCTTGAGACCCTGGCGATAGTTGCTTACCGGCAGCCGGTTACCAGGAATGAGATTGAGCACATCCGCGGGGTTGCCTCGGATGGCGTGGTGCACAACCTGATGGAGAAAAAACTGATCACTATGACCGGAAGGTCCGAATCAGTCGGACGACCCCTTCAGTATGGTACTACCGATGAATTCCTGAAATTTTTTGGCCTCAATTCACTCTCTGATTTGCCCCAAATGCGTGAGATTGAAGAACTGCTCAAGGCGGAAGAGCCCACCAACCAGACCAGACTGGAACTCTCGGCCAAAGAGGAGGAGTTTGTTAAACTGAATGTTGCGGACGGGACATTCACTCCCGATAAGGAAGAGACAGAAAGCGTTGAGCCTGCCGGGTCAGAACAGTCTGAGGCCTCGGAAGAGGAGCCGACCAGTGTGATAGCCGTAGGGCAGGAGACCGAGTTTGTTGAGGTTGAGGATATAATCAAACAGCTCGAAGATGATGAGGAAGCAGTGGAACCGAGTGAACTGGACGATGAACCCGCTTCTTCAACTGTTGCTGAATCTGAAGAGTCTGATACCGAAGAGACTGATCAAGTGGTTTCCGAAAAGATCATGGCCAATCTGTCTGAAGAGAATAGCCACGGGGAACTCGCAGGAGAATCTGATGTTTCGCGGGAGAGTGTCGGCGTAATTGTCGATATCGACGCCACCTGATTGCAGAAACGTATTCCAGTAGTCGGTCCTATCCGACATCACTTTAAGAATCCGAGATAGTATCTTGATTCGGATTAACAAATATCTCTCTCTTTGCGGCGTTACTTCCCGGCGCGGTGCGGAAAAAATGATCGCCGAGGGGAGGGTAACTCTCAATAATATCACAATAGAAAAAGTGGGGCTGGTCTTTGATGAGACGGTTGACGAAATTCGTGTCGACGGTGTTCTGGTTCAACCGGCCAACAAAAAAATCTACCTGGTCCTCAACAAGCCGCGTCAGGTCATGACAACTCTTCACGATCCGTTCAAACGGAAAACGGTACTCGATTGTCTGACTTGTCTCAAAGAGCGTGTCTACCCGGTTGGACGTTTGGACTTTGATACGCAAGGGGTACTACTGCTGACCAACGATGGGGAACTTGCCTTTAGGTTAACGCACCCCAAGTTTGAGATACTTCGCGTGTACGAAGCGAGGGTCAAAGGGACTTTCACCGATGATGCGGGCAGCCGAATTGAAAAAGGGATCAGACTCGAAGATGGCGCGACCGGCCACGGCCAAGTGGAACTTCTGACTACGGCCCGAGAATGGTCTCGGATAAGGATGCATTTGAGGGAGGGGCGCAAGCGGGAAGTCAGGCAGCTTTGCAAGGCGGTCGGTCATCCGGTACAACGCTTGACCCGCACGGAGTTCGCCGGGATAAACTCGGGGGGTCTAAAAGCTGGCGACTGGCGTCACCTGACTCCGGCAGAAGTTAAAAAGCTTCAGAGCATTGTAGGTTTATAGATTCCTTTCACCTGACTGACCTGGCGCTTAAGTTTGGGCGGTGGTAGGGAATTTGAAGGGGCGTGTCCCGGTGTCGAATTTCCCGAGCACAAATAACAGTGAGTCCTCGTCCTTTTTTGATTGGTCATAGTCAAAGCTGAAGATATCCGGGGGGAAGTGATAGTTTACTTTTCTGATCTTATCCGATCTGACTACCTTTGGGAGTAATGAGATGATCTCCAGGCGCTCTACCGAGATAACATCCCAAATGTTCATCCTCTCATCTCTTTCCGTTGCGATGATTATCGCATCCTCCTGCTCCAGGTACAACAGGCTGTCGGGAAAACTATTGATCCAGTGCCAGTAAAACACAAAATCATAGTTCCCGGCGCCAAAGCATTCGGTCAGCGGGAGGCGGTTGGCCAGAAGTTGGTTTACAATCGACCGGTCAGTTTCACTTTCATAAGCGAGCGCTCTAGCCCGAAAGCCAGATGAGTTGAGCTCCACTCTCTTCACAAAGAAGCTTTCGTATTGTTGTGTGAATCCGAACTTTGGATAGAACTCCTCCACACTATCATTGGCAAAGAGAAACATTGTGTCAACTTCCTGCTCATGTCTTGATAAAGCCAATTCCATCAGCTGCCTTGAGTAGCCGCGCCCGGTGTACTCCGGCAGTGTGCCGACCGTTCCAATTTGGATTCCGTTGGCGGGCTGGCCGTTCATGATCAGGTCCATCCGCGAGACCGAAACGTTGGCGACAATTTTGTCATTTTCAATTATGGAATAGGGGATGTACTGTTCCGACCAGTAGCCAAGCTTGTGCCATTTCCGGAACTTTGCCCAGGGATAGATTTGATCTATGAATTCAAAGAGCTTGTCTCTCAGGTCGGCGTCATCGCGGTAGTTATGAATGATTGAATTATTATTCATCTGCATTGCAAGTTATAGGGACACAGAAAAAATCGGGCGTCAATTTGCAGAGGCGAATTGGCACCCGATCAAGAGTCTCATCATCAATCTTGACGGTAGTCACCTACATATCGTCGATAGAATTCCACTCGGCATCTTCAAGCCACTGGTTTGGCTTGTCCAGGAAAGCAATGACATTGTCCATCGTCACCCAATGCTTGTGCTCTTCATCGGCAATCCGGTGAAAGATATGCTTAGCGTTGTCATCGTCAACTTCGTCAGCCTTCTCGCGATAGAAGGACTCGGCCTTTTTCTCAATTTGGCGAGCATGCTCCCATACTTTCTTGGCCTCTTCGGCAAAGTCCAGAGTCTCACTCTCGGTCTTGATCTCTTCAAAGACATTCTTCACCGAAGTGAAAATAGTGGTCGCCTTGGCGTCGTCGTAAGAGGCACTGAGACCATCGCGAAGGGCCTTGAAAATCTCGTAATGTTTATCTTCGTCAGAAGCCATCTCAAGCAGTATCTTTTTGAGCGCGGGGTGGGCGACTTTTGCGGCATGTTCTTCGTAGTAGTTTTTCCCGTCCAGTTCCATCTGCATGGCAAATTCAAAAACGTTCATTTTGGCTCCGTTTCTATCATTCAGTTACAGCAGTCATTTTCGACCAAGATATAGGGCCGGATACGCTTTTGTCAACCTTCAGAGCCACGATTTGTGCGCTATATGAATTAGTAATAGGGGAGCCAGTCTATCCGCTTGATCGTTACCTGAATTTCGCTATCTTGTCGGGATGAGACAATTCACCACGATTCTATGTCTGGTCAGCCTGATGGTTGGTGCCGGAGTCGTTGCCACTCCGCCAAATATCCCGACTCCACCGATTGAACGGGAGCACTTCACCTATTTCCTGAGTAATCCGAGCCAGATTGATCTGGCCGATTCCGTGCTAAATCTTATCCGCGTCCGAACCACGGAGTTGCTCAATACAGATTTGCCTTATAAGCCCTCGGTCCATGTTGTTGACAACGCCGACCGGTTCAAACAGCTTACTCGTGGACTGATACCTGACTGGGGGGCGGCGGCGGCTTTTCCCGAGCGGAAATTGATTGCAATAAAATCTCCGGACAAATTTTCTGTGGGGCGTTCACTGGCAGAACTGCTGGCCCATGAGTACGCCCATCTGGCCCTGGATCACAGGTGCGGTTTCAATGATCCTCCCCGTTGGGTCAATGAGGGGTCGGCCATGTACCTCTCCACCGAATGGAGTTGGAGTAATAATCTAACTATGAGCCGTTCGGCCGTCTTTGGTCAGTTGGTCCCTTTGCGGGAGATTGAATTGGTAAACCGGTTTGAATCTGATAAAGCGCAGGTTGCCTACGCGGAGTCTTATTTGGCCGTGCAATACTTTTTGGATGAATACGGAGTTGGTTCTTTCAATACCATGCTGGACCAGATTGCCCAGGGGAAGTCATTCGATGCCGCCCTGGCAGCCGGTACCGGCTCCAACCAAGCTGAATTTGAACTTGAATTTTCGGCATTCCTGGAAAAACGATACAACCTGGTGAGCCTTTTTATGGATACTATGCTATTCTGGGTCGGACTGGCCCTGATTGTTCTGATTGGCACTTTTCTTCGCTACAAAAAGCGGCGGCAGTATTACAAGAAATGGGAGGAGGAAGAAAAATACCAATCAACAGATTTCGATTACGGTGATGCTGACAATCCCGAGCAAACCGATGACGATGAACCATGGCGAAGTTAAGCCATTACTTGGAACAAAGCTTAGTCCTGCTGGGAACTTCGGTCGCAAGGGTGCTTTCGGAGTCTTCAGCCGACCGTCTCGGGGCGTTCATGGGAAGAGGTGCGTTTAATCTCTTAAAGGGCCGAAGAAACGTTGCCCTCGGCAATCTCCGGCATGCCTTTCCAATGAAAAGTGAAGCTGAATTGGCCCCTATTACCCGGGCCGTTTTTGAGAATGTGGGGAGAACGGCGGTCGAAGTCGCCAGATTTGGTGTCACCACCGCCGAGCGGTTGAAAGAGATTGTTGTCCCGGCCGGAAGAGAGCAGCTGGACCGCGCCCTCGAAGCTGGCAATGGGGGAATTTTCCTGACCGCGCATTTCGGCAATTGGGAATTGTCGGCCTGTTGGCTGGCTGCGATGGGCTACCCGATCGACATTCTGGTTCTGGCCCAGCATAATGATCTGTTCGACCGGATGCTGAACCGCTCTCGCAATAGAATGGGCGTGGGGACAATGTTAGTCGGCCAGAATACGCGGGATATCTTTCGGGCGCTAAAGCAGAACAAATTGGTCGGAATAGCTCCGGATCAGCATGATCCGAGCCGCAACCTGATCATCGATTTTTTTGGTCGCAAAGCAGCGGCGGCCCGGGGACCAGCCCTGTTCAGTATCAGGACCGGGGCGCCAATTTTGCCGTTTCTGCTTCGCCGAATTCGCCATGATCGGCATGAGTTCATCTCCGGTGACCCCATTTTCCCGCCATCCGGGGGGGATGAAAGCAGTCAGGTCCGGGAAATGGTCCTGAGCTATCACCGTTTCTATGAAGAGGTAATAACCCGCTATCCGGATCAATGGATGTGGACACATCGGCGATGGAAAGCGGCCGATGATTAATCCTCCGGCAACTATGGCCGGTCTTATGCGTACAATGTTTATTATGTATAATCCCTCGGTTTTATTGATAGAGAATGCGAGAGGGAAACCAGCAAGCGGAAAAGAGGTAAGGTGAAGAAGTATATAACGATTTCTATCGTGATCGTAATTGTCCTGGGCGGCTATCTGGGTGTCAACGCGATATTCAGTACCGACATTGAAATCCCCACTGCGAATGCCTCCAAAGGGGAGTTTGTAATCTCGCTCAAAAGTAACGGGACGGTTGATGCCACCCGGGCCATGTCGCTGTCTACTCCGAGAGTCCGGGGACTGCAGATTACCTGGCTGGCTCCCGAAGGGACGACTGTTGCCGAAGGGGACCCGGTCATAAAATTCGATGCCAGCAAGCAGCAGACCGATTTGCTGGATCAGCAATCCGATCTCAAGATAAAGACCTCCGCCCTGCAGCGAGCCCGGCAGGAATATATCATTCAGGAAAAGCAGCTTCGCCTTGACCTGGAAAAATCACGACGCAACTATGATGAAAAAAAGCATGAGGCCCCCCGTGTGGCCGAAGAAGCCAAGCTGGAACTTGAACTGTCGGAACTCAACTTTGAAGCCAAGCTGGATCAGTTGACGGCCGATGTGGAAAAAGCCGAAGTCGAAGTTCAGCGCGCCAAGGACAAGGTGAACCAGGGACAAAAAGAGTTGGATATGATGAGTATCAACGCTCCTATTCCGGGTCTGGTCGTCTATCTGGAGATTTGGAAAGGAGGAACCATGAGCAAAGTGCAGGAAGGGGACTCCCCCTGGCCCGGGCAGGGGCTGGTCAATCTTCCTGATTTGAGTGAGATGATGGTCAAGACTTCGGTCAGCGAAGTTGATGCCAACAAAGTCGACAGCGGACAGGCGGTCGAAGTTGTTCTGGATGCGTTCCCGAATGTCATCTATACAGGGGAAGTCCGTAAAAAAGGAACTTTGGCCCGGAAGAAAGAGCCAAATTCTAAAATCAATGTCTTTGATGTCGAAGTGACAATTCTTGAAGACGACGACAAGTTGAAACCGGGGATGTCAGCTTCGTGCGATATAATAGTGGATCGGATTCCGGACATTGTGTCGGTTCCGTTGGAGGCGGTATTTGAACGGGATGGTGAAACGGTCGTCTACCTGAAGAATAAAAAGCGACGCGAGGTAGAGGTTGGACTTCGCAACGATATGTCAATTCAGATTCTTGACGGGCTTGAAGGGGACGAAGAAGTCTGCCTGGTTGATCCGAGCCTGGATGAACAGGGACTGCCCGGTGATAGAGCCAGTGAGCCGGAATTGAACAAAGGAAGAACGGCTCCGGAGCCGGACAAAACGAGCAAGCAGGGACGAGGATCGGGCAAAGGATCAGGCGGTAAGGGCGGTCGATGAACTATAATCGCGTCTTTGAAATTGCCGTAGATGCCCTGACCGGACATCGTCTGCGTACTTTCCTAACTATGCTCGGGGTGATCTTTGGGGTGGGGGCGGTGATCGGCATGCTTTCGATTGGTGAGGGAGCCAAACAGGAAGCCTTGGAACAGATTTCTATTCTGGGAATCAATAATGTTATTATAAAGGCGAAAATACCGGATGAGTCAACTTCGTCCGATATCGGCATGGCCCGCTCTCCCGGCCTGTCTCTGGCCGATGCCGACAATATCGCCCGGTTTTCAGAAATAGTGGACAACATTGTTCCGCAACGATTTGAACCAATCAAAACCATCTATCACGGTTCCAACCAGGCTGCTGTCAGGGTCGTCTCAACTATCCCCGAGTATATGACTTCTTCATCGGTCGAAGTTGATTACGGCAGGTTCATTACCCGGCGTGACAACGACGCCTTCTCACAAATCTGCGTGCTGGGAGCAAAAGCTAAGAAATCATTGTTTGCATTTGAAGACCCTATTGGGCAGAGCGTGCGGATTGGGGACTTGAGTTTTATGGTCGTTGGTGTCATGGCTGATAAATATATCGGCCGCGGAAAGGTGGAGGGCTTTGAGCTAAAAAATCTGAACGAGGATGTTTATATTCCATTCAACACGGCCGTCAAAAAGATGGAGAGAATCCCGCAGCAATCGGGCGGTCAGGTTTCGTTCTGGATGGGCTCTGCGGACACCGAACAAATACAAAAACATAACACTCCCGAAATTGATCAGCTAACCGTAACGGTAACGGACCTCAAGTATATCGAAGCCGCCACCAAACTAATTGACCGTATTCTTCAGCGTCGTCACTTTAATGTGGTCGATTATGAAACCGTAGTTCCTGAGTCATTGCTTCGGCAGACACAGAAGACGCAGCAGATATTTAATATCGTCATGGGAGCTATCGCCGGGATTTCGCTGCTGGTCGGGGGGATTGGGATCATGAACATTATGCTGGCCACTGTTTTGGAAAGAACCAGGGAAATTGGGATCAGGAGAGCGGTGGGGGCCACGCGAGCCGATATCATGCGACAGTTTTTGATAGAAGCAGTCTCAATCTGTCTGATCGGATGCGCCGTTGGGATTATACTGGGTGTGACTTTGGCCAAGGCAATTTCGTTCTACGCTGACTGGCCTACTATTGTTTCTTACTCTTCAATTACACTGGCGGTTGGGGTGTCGGCCACAGTCGGGATTGTGTTTGGACTGTATCCGGCTCGTAAAGCAGCCTCTTTTGATGTGATTGAGGCTCTTCGATATGAATAGCGCCGGCTACTACTTATGAGGAAATCAATGAGAAGATTAAAACTCGGTCGGATAGGGGCCACCCTGCTGATTCTGATACTGCACTCGGCCACGGGTTATGCGGAAAAAATTAGTCTACAGGATGCGATTGATATCGCTGTCAACCGTTCAAGTAGAGGTGAGATTATACGGGGTACCAAAGAGGTCGCCGAACAGCAATACTATGCCGAACGGATAGGATTCTTGCTGCCCAAGATTTCCATTAACGGAGAAGTTCCCGCCTACAGTGTTGATGAGTCGTTCCGGTTTTTTGGCAACCTGCCCACCAAGCGGATGATCAAGACGTCAGATTTTGATTTCAGTTCCAACATCCAGTTGAACCAGAGCCTGCTGACCGGCGGCGATCTTTCCATCACGGCCAATCTGCTTAGAAGCGATGCCGTATATCCGGTGCGAGGGGCCGATGAACTGATCTTGAATGATATCAGCGAACTCACCTCCCGCGGTTTTTTTGATTTCAACTTCACCCAGCCACTTTTGAAACCATCGCAGGCAAAATTCGACCTGAAAAACAGGAAGGATGATTTGGAACTGGCGATGCTAACCGGTCAGGAGGAAACGGCTGCACTGGAGAAAGAGGTTGCCGAAGCATATCTGGGACTTCTGCAGCTTGCCATCGAACGGGAGAAGGCAACGGACAGCTATGAGAGCGCCCGCCTAACGGCTGAGATAGATTCGTTGAAGCATCTCGACGGCATTGTGGCCGAAGAAGACTGGCTGGCTTCCGCATCGGCTATGATCGACGCTGAATTGGAAAAGTATGATATAGAGAATCAGTATAATGATAAACGGCGGGTGCTTGCATCATTGCTTGACCTGGATGATCCCGAGGGGATTGAAGCAGAAGTACCGGTTCTAAGCGAAGTCCCCGACAGTGTGAAGTACAAGAGCCTGCTTAGCCGCTGGCAGGAATCAGTAACGCTCAAGAAAGCCGAGTACCAGTTCTCCAAAGATAAACGGGCGTCCGACTTCTCGGCTTCATCGCATGGTCTGACCGGGAACCTGGAAGCCAGCTACTCCCTGGGCAGGGGGACGGTGGAGACAGAGGGTTTTGAAGATGATGATATCAAGACCAACAGCTGGGGAGTGTCAGTCAATCTGACCTACCCAATCTGGGATGGCGGAGCTTCTTCGGCAGCCGTCAAGGCGGCTCGACTCAAGACTGAAAAATCACGCCTGGAACTGGAATCAGCTCGCAAATCAGCCCGAGCCGAAGTTGCCAATCTGATAAACTCGGTGGATGTTGGTTACAGGAAACTGCAGGTATTGCAGCGACAGATTGAGATGAGCAAGAATCGTCTCGATATTGCCACTTTCCGGCGGAATGATGGACAGATTTCGGAAGTTGATTTTCTACTTGTTCGCGTAGACTACCATGAGTCACAACGGAAATATGTGGAAGAACTCAAAAAGTATATCGTTGACAAGATTGAGTTAGAATACCGTTATATTAGTTAATGACTCAAAGTATACTCATCCGCACTCCCAATCATCTCGGTGATTGTATAATGGCTCTCCCTATGATAGGGGAACTGCGCGAAGCGTATCCCGGTTCAAAAGTCACTTTGCTCGTGCCGGAAATGCTGGCTGCGGTTTTTTCTCAGAACCTGTCGGTTGATGAGATAATCACGATCCCTGCCGAGCATATGCATGGCTTGATTTCGGTGATGAAAATCAAAGAGCTCATTCAGCCCAAAAAATTCGATGTTGGCTACATTCTCCCCCCCTCATTTGGAGCGGCCGCAGGATTCAAACTGGCTGGAATTCCGGAGCGAATTGGTTATGTAGCCGATGGCCGGAGGTTGTTGCTGACCAAGCCCCTCCCATTGTCGGAACCTGTCAACAGTGTACATCGCAGCCGACTCTTTTTCAACCTCCTGCTCCGTGGCAGCGGTCATGAGATGGAATACGGGAACCCGAAACTATTCCTGAACGATGCCGATATGGAAACAGCCTCAGCTATTCTTGGCCAGTTCGGGATTGAGGAGAAACAGCGCCTGGCCGTTATCGCATTTCGGGCGGCAGCCGAATCGCGCCGATGGGGAACGGAAAACTACACCAGTTTGGCCAAACGGCTTGTGGCCGACTACGGACTGAAAGTCGCGCTGATTGGAACGGCGTCCGATCAGACCGAAGGGGACCGGATTGTCCAGTCGGCTTCGGCTGGCGAAGTGATCAATCTGGCCGGGAAAACTTCGATCAGAGACTCAGCGGCCATCATATCGCACGCCTCCTTTTTTGTAGGTAATGATTCCGGCGCGGCCCATCTGGCAGCTGCGGTCGGCACTCCCCTGGTGGTTCTTTCCGGGGCGGATGATCCCCGATCGACCAGCCCGATCTCACCGCAAAAGCAGGTTATCTATCTTGATCATCTTGATTGCATCAGCTGTGTCAAAAACAAATGCCCGTTGAAGGGGGATAAGGCTATGCAATGCATGACGGATATCTCGGTTGAGATGGTTTTGGCCGCCATCTCCAAAGTGATCGGGAACTGATTTTTCTTGTCAGACCAGTAACCCTGTCAATTCCAATAAATACTCAACGGTCCGCGCTGTTCACTGCGTATCTCTCACATGATAGATCAAATAATCCCCAAACTGGCGATTGCGGATTGGACACCGGATCAGGTCGCGGATGCTTCTGCAGTAAACCGAATTGTCAGTCTTGCCTCCGGCCCAGCCCCACTGGTCACTCCCGGTCAGCAGGTCCTGATCAAGAGCCAGCTCTTGACGACGGCCCGATCAACCGGCACAACCGGAGAAGGGGGAACTGGTTACCGGATGATCTCCCCATCAATCATCCTTGCTTTGGCCAACACTATCAGGGATCAGGGTGGGGAGCCAATGATCTGCGGGCCAACCCTCTTTAGCGCGGGGAAAGAGAGCGAATATCTTAAATCAAGTGGATTACGGCAATTTGCAGAACGAAATGGGCTGAGACTGGTGAATCTGAGTGCCTCCGGAGTTCAGAAAGTGAAAATCCGAGGACGCGTTTATTGGATCAGCAAGGCCTTCCTGTCCGCCGATATTTTCGTAAACTTGGTTTTCCCTTTTCGCGATCCGACCGGACGAATCCATGGCGTTCTCGACTCCCTGGCGCATTATCAGCCTGGGTTCGGCAAGGAAAAGCAGCTGTTGACTTCACATGCCAAGTCGGATCGAGCCGATCTGCTGGCCGATTTATTGTCGATCAGGAGGCCCGACCTCAATCTGGTTGAATTGAACAGCGGCCTCTCAATGACCGGCCGACAGTCAGCCCTGCTCTGCAGCGCTGACCCGGTCGCCCTCGACTCTTATTTGGGTAAAGCGTTGAAAAGTAAAGAATTAAGCCGCGTGTCCGCCTACGCGGCCGCGTCTGGTTTGGGCGTATCCGATTTGGAACTGATTCAGCTGCAAGGGGAATGGGACTCCTGCAATCCGAAAGAAATAAGACTGACAAAACGCCCTGGCAGCCGGGTGAGCAGGCTTTTCCGGAAACTCTCCTGGCCACTCGTTTCTCCGCTGACAAGATCCGGAGTGAGGGTCAATGAAAAGAGCTGCCTGGGTTGCGGAATCTGTTCCAGTGCATGCAGTTCCGGGGCGATGAGATCAGATTCTTCCACTGGTTTACCGGCTCTCAAACGGAGCGAGTGCTGCCTCTGTTTCTCTTGTGCCGAGAATTGCCCGAATGGATCTATCTCAATTCGCAACAATCGCGTTTTGAGCTGGGTGGGGGACTCCTGGCGCAAGAATTGCGCCGTCTAAACAACTGCTTGACAAAATTTTAGGAAATCGGTATCCTGTAGATGGCAAGATGTGCGTTTTTTTGAAACACACATTAACAAAACTCCGAAGATTAGTTCTTGTTCATAAAGTTTGGAGGAAAGGCAAATGACACAACAGAAATCATGGTTAATGACAGTTCTCATGTCATTGCTTTGCATTTGCTTTCTCTCAGTTCCCGCTTTCGCCGGTGGCGGCGATGAAGATCCCTGGGATGCTGATGAGGGCAACGGTGGCACCAACGGTGGTGACATAGGTGCCGGTGATCAGGGCGGGACAACCGGTTATCTCAAAGAATCGAACACAGTCATCGAGAATGACGGTTCCGGATTCTTTGCGGGTCTGTTGATGAGTATCGTAACCGACCTTTACGATTACTTCTATGACATTCCTGAGAATACCGAAATCACAGCTACGCATGTGAAAGAGAGAAGCACTGGAGTGAGCATTATGTCCTACCGGGGTAGTGACGTAGCTCGATAGTTGATCCTTTAGTTAGAGTTGGAAAGTGATGGAAAGATCCTCACCGAAAATCACTTTTGATAACCGCCTTTTGGCCGTCGAAGAACAGTTCAAACAGCGCCAGCACAAACCGGCACTGGCTGAACTGGCCCTGTTGCGGGAAGTAGATTTTTCTTCGCACGACTATGAATTGGCGCTCTATTATCTGTTGAGGGCGGAAGCCGGATTTTTCGAGGGCAATTACAAGACAGCCTTGGATGTCGGCCTGAAAGCGGCCAAACTGCTGGCTGATTATCCGCTCAATAAACGATACGCACGGGTCCAACTAATTGTCTCAAAGTGCTACTCAGCGCTGGGCGACCTCAAGAATGCCGAAATCAGAGCGCGGGACTCATTGTCCGCCTATCGGAGAGCATCGGAAAAACTTGGACAGGTCGATGCCCTCAACGAGCTCGCCCGTATCAGTCACATTCGTTGCGATTACAATCTGGCCGCCGACTTCCTTGGGGATGCTCTGGCCATGATTGAGACCGATCAACGCAAAAAACACCAGTTCACGGGTAACCTGGCCATGATTGAGATCAGGGCCGGTAAGTGGGAGCAGGCAGAACGGCACCTCGCGGCTTGCATTGACTACCACACTGAGAACAAGCAGGAAATGTCACTGGCTCTCAACTATCTCTCACTCGCCTATCTCAACCTGCGGCAGAGACATTTTATTATGTCAGGTCGTCATCTGGACAGCGCTTTGGAAATCATAAGTCGGCTCGGGCTAAAACGTGAGAAGATCATCTATCTGGAATATGCCGGTGAACTTGCTTTTGAGAAAGGGGACATGTTCAAGGCTAAGGCTCTCTTGAGCGATGCCTACCACAAAGGTCTCCTGCTGGCCCCTAATTCTGCATTGGTGACTCAATCCTCCCGCCGCTTGGCCGAAGTCGAGTTGGAGCTGGATAATATTGACGAAGCCATGAAATTTGCCCAGAAAGCGCTGGAGCTCTCTTCAATGCTGGGTGAACGGCTGGAGATCGGCCTGTCAAACAAAGTAATCGCACAGGTATTTGCGGCCCACGCTGATCTTAGCGAGGCTACCCGTTATATTGATCGGGCCGTACAGGTTCTTCGCGAAGTTGGTGAGCCGTTTGAACTGGCCCGGACCCTTACAGCTCTTGCTGAGATTAAGGGGAAGGGTGCAACTACAGATTTAGAATCTTTGGTCAATCTTCATAAAGAGGCCCTCAAACTATTCAAAGACCTTGACCTGGAATTCTGGATGGCCGAAGAAAACTACCGAATTGGCATTCTGAGCTGCCAGAAAGGTCGTTTGGCCCAGGGCTTCAGGCGTCTCAACCGAGCTGAGAAGATATTCGCCAAACTGAATGAAGAGGCCAAGGTAAGGTCGGTGGGAAGATTCCTTCGGACCCTGTCTGATCAGGCGATTGCTCTGTCAGTCTCTCAGGAAAATCATTTTAAGGCGTTTGGGAATCTAATCAGCCCGGCCGATATCTCCGAATTAGAATCGGGGCAGTTGGAAGATATTCTGAAAGTCTTGTTGAAAAAATCTCATGCTGATCGCGCTCTTGTTTTTGCGCCGGAATCAGCCGAGAAGGAGCTTCTGGCTACGTTCGATATGTCGGTGACACAGATGAAACGGTTCTGCGAAGGTTTTGAGCAGATGATGGGGGAAGAGATTTCCAAACGGAAACCTTCGCTGCTTCTTGACTGTCGGCGCGACCCGTTCATCTCCAACCTCTTCCCGGATGATGCCGAGACAATTGCCAGTGTGATAGTTATTCCTTTTAAGATGAGTGACTACGGCACCTGCTTCCTCTATCTCGACCGCTTGTCGCGCGACAACACTCTTGATCCGTTCAGCCAGGCTGATCTCAATTTTGCGGTCGGTTTTGCCGATCTGGTCGCATTCAAGTGGACCGAGGGACTCAAGAACCGGCTTCTGGCTGACAATCGTCGGCTCAAGTCACAGCTCCAGAGCGAAGCTGCTTTTCCGAATATTATTACCCAGGATCATAAATTCCTCGAAGTGCTTCGCCAGGTCCAGCAGGTGGTTGACTCCAATATCTCTATCTCCGTTGAAGGGGAGACCGGTTGCGGAAAAGACCTTCTGTCACGGGCTATCCATTACAATTCAGTCAGGGCCGGCAAGCGGTTTGTGACTGTTAACTGTGCCGCGCTACCGGAAACTCTCTTAGAGTCCGAACTTTTTGGATTCAAAAAGGGAGCCTTCACCGGGGCCGACCGGGACAAACCGGGTCTGTTTGAAGAGGCCGATGGCGGCACTTTCTTCCTTGATGAGATAGCCGATATGCCATTGAGCATTCAGGCGAAAATTCTTCGCGTTCTGGAAGCAAATGAGATCGTTCGGCTGGGTGAGACCACGCCTCGGAAAGTCGATGTGCGGGTTATCTCGGCCACCAACAAAGACCTCAAGACGGAAATGAGCGCCAAACGGTTCCGCGAAGACCTCTACTATCGCCTCTCCGCATTCAGTTTCCGCCTCCCCTCTTTGAAGGAGCGTCGCAATGACATTCCGGTGCTGATTGCTCATTTCATGGAGGGTACTTCGAAGACAATTGCTCCCGATGTCTACCAGGCTCTGGAGAAATATGACTGGCCCGGCAATGTGCGCGAACTGGAAAATGAGATCAAGCGTCTGA
>JARGFS010000025.1 GCA_029211095.1 bacterium
TCCCATGTCCAACATAATTTATGAGCAGCGTACCATCATTGAACGCATCGACAATCGCATCGTTCACTTCCGGCCGTTTACTTCCCACTCTGGGATAATCCCAAAGATATATTTTCTCCTGCGAGAACTGGCTCGGCAGATAGTTGATAAACAGGCTTTCCGCCTGCTCGGTGTGGACGGCTTCGTTGTATGCTCCGGCCGCAAATTCATCGTCGGCCACAACGGTCACTTTGGAACGCCAGGCCCCCCGATTCTCCTTACTCTCATAGTTCTTAATCTTATCGATAATAATCGCAATCTCATCGGTCGTGGAAACCGGCCACCGAGCGGTGATCATATCGTAACCCCGGTCAACTGTTGGATCAGCCGGAACGTAAGACGTATCCCCGTCAAGCAGACCATAGTTGCCAAAATAAACATAGTTGTCATCGGAGTAGAACTTCTGGGTATCAGCCGAGTGCACAAACGGAGGGACAAAATTATCCTGACCGGTCTGAAGAATGTCCGCAAAATCAAAGCTGCCATCCCCCACAAAGAGAACATAGGTCGGCGCGGGAGGGGCAAAGTTGTCATAGGCAAAATGCAGGTAGTCACGTATGGCGGTCGGATCATACAGACCGAATGAGAAATTATCGATTATCTCCTCAACACTCACCAGGCGCGTCCGGTGACTGCCGCTTCGATACGTTGCGTACTCCTGCACGGCCGGAAGAAACCGCTCCGGACCAATGATCAGAAAATCGACCTGGGAGAGATCACTTCTCACATCTGTGGTACTTACCGCTGTAATCTCAACATCGGTGGCCAGAGTGTCGACATATAGACGACTGTAATTGGCCGCGCTCAAATCGACCGAGACGGCCATGAGACCGCCCGACCGGACAACAGAATTTACCAGACGTGGCGCGGCGGCATCGGAGACATCAAGAAATGTAGGCGCTCCACTGAAATTATCAATGATATTTAGGAGCGCTCCCCCGTCAACGGTCCCCAGGGTCAGATCAATCTTGTCCCCCTGAGGAAGCAATCTGCTGGAATAGGCCACATCCACATAATCAAAATAGGGCGGCAGACTCTGGTTCCCGGACAGGTTGACAACCAGTTGCGTCAGTCCGTCTCTCAGGGCCAGGGTGGAAAAGGTGCACCGATTATTGTTACAGTTCTTGTTTATCGCCGGTATTCCTCCCACAAACAACGACATATGGGTTCCAAACGTCTTCCCTGCCAGGAATAGATCCGAGACTGTGCCGCTTTTCGCCCCCGGTGTCGAAGCATGAATTGTCAGCGATGACTTATCGGTCCAGTACCAGTTGTAATAGTCAAAAATCTCCCCCTCGTAATACCGCTGCAACATCTCATCCCGTTCAGTATGAACCAGGCGGCGGTACGTATTCACGGTAGTGTCTATTGGTCCGCCGTAATTCACTGAACTCATCCGCCGCGGTGTCCCGCTGATCGAAGGTGACGCGGTCAGCCAGTATTGATTGTCTGATTCGTACGGGTTGTTTATGAAACTATCCAAAGGCGCATGAATCCAACGATCCACCCCTTCCCCAAAAAACAGAATATAATCGGAAGCATCGAAAATACCATCACCGCCATCATTAACTATAATAGCAATCTCCTGGAATTCCGGACGGGCGACACTGTTATCCAGAGGCAGCGGCAGTCCGCCCCCATTGAAAACTCGAATCGACGAAGAAGAAACATTACCGGAGTTGAGCCCGGCCGCACTGAGGGCCGACCCGCTGATTTTGTATATCGAAGTTCTCGGTACGGCTATCCGGTACCAATCCGAAGTCTCTCCAAAAGGATTGGCGGCAATACCTGCTTTAGCCGCAACTCTCCGGAGCTCTACCCAATTCTGAGCCTGATCAAAATTGACCACTGTCTTTGAGAGCAGCCGGTCAAAATGCGGATCGGCCATTACCGCGCCGACTCCTGCCTGTGCACCGCCGATAAACCGAAGTCCCACTTCGATAGTGGCATAGTATCCTGATGATGTAATTGGGAACAGTTCCACATTGACTAACTTCCGTCCCCGAACCATAAAGGGACGCCCTACCGTCACAAGACTGTGCGTGGAACTCGCCGTCGACTGCGACAGCCCTTTACTCGCCAACGATTGCCGATCATACCCCTGGACCGATTCCACCTCTACCTTGGCTCCAACCGGGACTGCAATCGTCACGGTATGCGAAGAGACCGCACCCGATTTGTCGCTCTGACTTGGGATCAAACTGGCCTGCTTCAAATCGACAGAGAACCGGATGCCACTCTCGGACGCGGAAATCAGCTGCACCGACTTGTCAGACGTTACTTTATCCGCGGCAAAACTATCTGAATTGATCAGGAGTATTGAGAAAGATAGGAGTATGAATTTATACAACAGTTTTTTCATTCGAACCGGGTCAGTTACCCGGCCCCGAACCGGACATAATACAGCAACGGTTTTAGGGCCGACAAATTAAGTTTTACATTTGCCCTGGCTTAACGCCAGATTCCAATTAACCGAGATACTATATCTTGTCCTCCATACTTGTATAAATCCTTAGCAAATATAAAGTTCCCGTCTTTATTGTCAAGTCGGGAAACCAGTTTAACACTGCTGGTACTGCAATTACCGGGCCAATTCACCACTGCAAATCACACCCGAAACTTAACTCACCGCCTGACAATCACTTAAGCTGAAATACGACAAGCGACTCGCCTGAGTAAGCAACGCTGAATTGACTAAAGACTGAACCGAATTTCCTACATTTTCGCAGATTCTGCCCGGAATCCTTCCGGCAGTCATTTGTTCAGTAACAAACCGCTCCTATCCGGACGCTCCACCAGCCAAAAACGCGTAAACTACTCTCCGAGTATGCCTACCCCACCCCCACCTCTTCATGGCTCAAAAGTTCCATATCACAAGTGAAGTGCCGTAGCAATGAGGCCTGCCTTGTTATTTTCAAACCAGTTAACTGGTCCTTATTGGCAACAATCGTCGTTGCGGCTTCGGCAATATAATCAAGATGTGAATTCGTATAGACACGACGTGGCAGAGCCATCCGGACCAACTCCCTTGAGGCAGTGAATTTCTTGCCGGTATTTGGATCAACCCCGCCAAACATCAGTGACCCCATCTCAACCACCCGAACTCCCCCCTCCAGATAGAAAGAGCAGGTCAGAGCCTGTCCGGGGAACTGCTCGGCCGGTATGTGCGGAAGCAACGCGCCGGCGTCCGCAAAGACAGCATGTCCACCGGTCGGTTCAACAATCGGAATTCCGGCTGCTTTGAGCTTCTCGCCAAAATATTTCACCTGGTCAATCCGGAAATCCAGATAGTCAAAATCCAGCACTTCCTGCAGTCCCACCGCAAGCACATCAAGGTCCCGTCCGGCCAGTCCGCCGTATGTTGGGAATCCTTCGACCACAATCAGAAGTTCCGTCAACCGACGATACAAATCCTCATCATTGACCGAGATAAACCCGCCAATGTTCGCCAACCCATCTTTCTTGGCCGACATCATGGTACCGTCGCAATAACTAAACATCTCGTGCGCAATCTCTTCGATAGTTTTGTCAGAATAACCCGGTTCATCCCGCTTGATAAAAAACGAGTTCTCCGCAAAACGGGCACAGTCAAAAAAGAGCGGAATGTTGTGCGACTTACAGAGCTCCGAAGTCTCTTTGATATTCTTCATCGAGACCGGCTGTCCCCCGACCGAGTTGTTGGTCACCGTCATAATCACCAGCGGTATTTTCTCGGCTCCATGCTTGATCAGCAACTCTTCCAGACGGGCGACATCCATATTCCCTTTGAAACAGAGAATCTCATCCGAAGTAGAGACCGGACAGGGAAGATCAACCGCGATCCCTCCCTTGTGCAGCGTGTTGGCACGAGTCGTATCAAAGTGGGTGTTGTTCGGTACAAACTGCCCCGGTTTCAGCAACGTGGAAAAGACCAGATTCTCAGCCGACCTCCCCTGGTGGCAGGGAATCACAAATTTCTTCTGCGTAAGTTCTTTGACCACCCGCTCAAACCTTCGGAACGAGGGAGCCCCCGCGTAAGATTCATCCCCCAGCATCAGAGCGGCCCACTGCCGGTTGGACATCGCGGTCGTACCGGAATCGGTCAGCAGATCGATATAGATATCGGGTGAATCTATCTTGAAGACATTGTAGTTAGCTTTTTTCAGCCGCTCTTCGCGCTGGGCTCGGTTGAGCAGCTTTATCGGTTCCACCGATTTAATTCGATAAGGTTCGGCCGGTTGGCGTTTGCGAGTCATAGTTCCTCCTTTAGGTTTGAAAAATAAAAACAGGGAAATAAAGGAGTATCGATTTACGGGCGATTTTTGATCCTGCGGCGATGATACCGCAGTCCGAGATGAACGATTGTTCTGTTGATTGCTCTTTTCATAACGGCCATACCGTCACAAGCTTATGCCTTTTTTAGCTCAAATTCCGCTTTTATGCTGCCGGTTATCAGCCCGGCACTATTTTTCACTTCCGGCTCGGCGTGTCGCTTAAGGTGCGGGAAATAACTCAGGTAGTTCACAATCCCCAGCTGCTGGAGCGCTTCAACGCAGATAGCGCCGAGCGCCCGGAAACTTCCGTCATGCACCTTGATGGCGATCCCTATCCTGGGGTCGCTGAGGCCTATCGCCTCAATCGCTTCGCCGCCAACCTTGCATACTATATTATCAGGGAAAGAGCGCATTAAGTCAAGATCGAACCGCCCCTCCCCGCTAACCATCTCCGGAAAAGCGCAAATGGCGCCCCTTATACGACTTATTGCTGCCTTAGTTGAGTCATCTGCCCCCTCCCCGGAAGCAAGTTTGCGAAAGGCGTTAGCTAACTTACAGATCGGCAACGAGAAATTCGGCGCACTGCACCCATCAACCCCGTGTTGCATCCTATCAGCATCAACTTCGCAATAGTCCGCTATCGCCTGCCGAACCAACTTCTGCCCTTCTGAATCCGAATTCAAATATTCAGCCGGATCGACATCGAGGTGTTTAGCCAGGGCCAGGAACCCGGAATGTTTTCCGGAACAGTTGTGCCGAAGCGGGTCCTGATCTTCCCCCTTTTCCGGATACGTCCCCGCATCTTCCATGAATATCGGTCGATGCGCTCCGCATTTCAGGTCTGACACAGAGCATCTGATAGCATCAAGATTAAATTTGACCAGCGCTTTGTGGTCGTTGGTTCCGCTATGGGAACCGCACATGATCGCCAACTGCTTTGGTTGGAATGCAAATCTTTCGGCGGCTCCGCTGGTTATGAGTGGCAGGAGTTGAAACGGTTTTATCGAAGACCGCGCCATAGTGACCAGCTCCGGGTTACCGAGATAGTGAGTCAACTTCCCTTCGCTGTTGACGACCGCAATCGAGGCGTAATGCATCGCTTCGATCCCATCGCCCCGATAGACTTTCGCCGCTATTTCGTGCTGATACTTTTCCATGCGCGGAGTTTAGGGTCGGAGCCTGTAATAGGCAAGAAAAAACCATCACCAAGTCACCCTGAGCTTGTCGATGGGTGTTCCGTAACTGGTCTGCGTTTTCGTGCACCGGCTCAATCTAAAGTCGGCAGACGAGGACGTTCGCCAACCACAGGATCGAGTATTCCCCGCAGGCCGAGACCTATACGGTCCTGACAATTGGTTGCTATTCCTTCCCCCTCTTGTAGACCGCCGCCAGACTAAGACCGATTGCCAACAACAAAGCCGTGGCAGGTTCCGGCACGGGAGACGTCGATGAAAAACCGGGTGGTGCATATGCTGGAGCTTCGTTGTAAACGACATGATCCATTGAGAACCACTCGGCATCCTCCAGACCAAACCCATTGTTCAGAGGATTGTCTGTATCATGCTCAACAACTACCCGTGAGACGTCAAATCCCGCTCCAATCCATGTTGGTGTGAGAGATACATCGACCCAGTTAGAACTGCAAATCAAGGTTTGATTGTAGTCATAGTAGTGTAGTCGTACTCGGTTGGCCATGTAATTATAAGCACCCGCATTGGCCATCGTGCTTGAGAAAAAAGCACCGTTAAAAAATGATGTTTGCTCGAAAGTAAAACCAAGAAAGTTCTTGCCTCCCCGGTTAAGCACATAGTTGCTGCCACTATAAGGGGTTGAATTCGTAGTGTTGTACGTTCCAAATCCCCATCCGTAGTCTGAACCGGCATTGTCCCAGTAAATACCTCCGTAGTAGTCCAATGCCGTCTGATCAGCCGGAATATTATCAAATCCAAGAATGAAAGCGCTACCTGTCTCAATGATAAACAAAGTGCAGAGCACCGCAAGCCACAATTGCCTCATGAAATCTCCTCCCGAAATATTCAATATTGTCTCGAAATAAAACCTACAGCCTGTGAACTATCCCTAATAACGCCCCCTTTATCCATGAACGCAAGCTAACCTGTAGAAAAAGTGAGATAGTATTCTATTTTTGACAGAAGTTGTCATACGTCACTTCCACCCCCAAACCAGTGTTGAATCAGGATGCGATGCATAAGTATGGAACTCATGAATTCGATAAGATCAGATTACAACGCTCAGGAACGCCCCCACCCCTTTTCAGAATCATCACCAAACCACCAATGCCAAAGTGAAAAATGACAAAACGAACCCATTTCGCTGTATCCGACAGAATCGGTTTGAATTACAGGAAAACAAATGGTGCGGAAGAAAGCTATGATGACCGTCATCCCCGACTTGATCGGGGATCCAGATAGACTTGCTCAAAGCGAATGGCCGATCCACTAACGAACCGGCCAGTAACAAATCATCATGTTGATACCGCAGGGGATTTCGACCTACCAATCAATTCAATCAAACGCCCAGTTTCTTCAGCGTCTCCGGGATATCGAGGAAGGTCTTACAAGGATGCGCCCCGGCATCGGCCAGCATCTCAAGCTTCTCTTTGGCTGTGCCCATCTTACCTTCAACAATCGCACCGGCATGCCCCATCCGCTTTCCGGGAGGAGCATAAATGCCGCCGATCATAGCCAGTACCGGTGTCTTCATATCCGGGATAACATTGCACGCGCGCTCTTCATAAACGCCGCCAATCTCGCCGCACATAACCACCGCTTTGGTCTTCGGGTCATCCTCAAACTTCAGGAGAATCTCATCAAACGTGGAACCCAACACCGGATCGCCACCCAGCCCGACACAGGTCGTCTCGCCATAGCCGGTACGAGTCAGCGTGTCGGCCACGTAGTAGGTGATAGAGCCGGAACGGGAAACCGTGCCCACTCTGCCCGGCTTAAATGCGATATCCGGCATAATCCCCAGGTTCGCTTCGCCGGGCGTCATCACCCCGGCGGTATTGCCTCCGATTACGGTAGCGCCGTGGGCCACAGCTTCGCGGCGAACATGAAGCATGTCATGGATCGGGATATGCTCGGGGACAATCACCAGGAACTTGACTCCAGCTCGTATCGCCTCAATGGCCGCTTCCATCACAAACCGGGCCGGAAGAAATATTGCCGAGACATCAGCGCCGGTATTCTCCACACATTCAACTACCGTGTCAAAAACCGGTTTTCCTTCGACCTCCTGTCCCCCCTTGCCGGGCGAAGTTCCCCCGACAATGTTAGTGCCATAGGTCAGCATCCGCGCCGTATGAAATTTACCGGCTCCACCGGTCATCCCCTGCACCATGACTTTACTGCTTTTGTCAACGAGAATGGCCATCAGTTCCCCCCTTCCAAAGATGCAAGTTCAACGGCGCGCTTGGATATCTCTTCAATCGGGGTTTCAATCCCGTGAAATTCTATATGTTCAAACAGTTCCGGGTTGGCTTCTTTTGCCTCTTCAAACATCCGCACCCCTTCCTGCCACATGTTGCCGGTCATGCGCATAACCAACGGCTTGGAGAGTCCGTGATCCTTGAGGAACATGATAACCCCTTTGGCAAAATCATCGCAGCGGCTGATCCCGCCAAAGCGCGCGCCAAATATGACTTTCACTTCCGGCTTCTGATCAAGCAGCACCAGCATTTTGGCGATCCGTTCCGGCGAAGGCCCCCCGCCGGAATCCATGAAGTTGGCCGGCTGGCCGCCATAGTGATGAATAAAGTCGTTCCCCATAATTCCAAAACCGGCCCCACCGGGGAACATGCCAATATTTCCGTCCAGGTCAAGATATGGAATACCCCAGTCCTGTGCCTGCTTTTCACGCGGGGTCATCTCCCCCTCTTCATGGCGGGATTCAATCCCCATCTCCTGAAGTTCCGGGTGGCGGAAGACAGCATCATCATCAAGCGACACTCGGGCATCGGCGGCCAGCAGTTTTCCATCGGCCGTCAGGACCAGCGGGTTGATCTCGACCAGCTTGGCGTCATACTTGCGGAACATATTGTAGAGCGAAATAATAATCGCCGCTCCCTCTTTGATCAGTTCCTGCGGGAGGCCAATCTTCTTGGCGATCAGGAGGGCATCAAAAGTATAGACGTCTTCGCTGATATCCAGCGGCAGTTTGAAAATCTTGTCCGGATGCTTCTCGGCGGTCTCTTCGATATCAACGCCCCCTTCACCGGATGCAATCAAAACCAGCTTGTAGTTAGCCCGGTCGATAGTGACGCCAATATAGTATTCCTGTTTGATATCCAGCTTGGGCTCAATCAGAATGGCGTCAACCGGGTAACCTTTGATAGTAAGCTTGAACAATTCATCGGCATAGGTGCGCGCTTCGTTGGCCCCTTCGGCGATCTTGATACCGCCCGCTTTGCCGCGCCCGCCGGAGAGAACTTGCGCTTTGAGCACGACCGGTTCTTTCATCTTTTCTACAATTTTGAAGACTTCATC
This sequence comes from bacterium, assembly GCA_029211095.1. Classification (GTDB taxonomy): domain Bacteria; phylum Zixibacteria; class MSB-5A5; order GN15; family FEB-12; genus JARGFS01. The sequence continues at coordinate 8,801 of JARGFS010000025.1, forward strand.
CGGTGATTTGGCCAGTCGCCTTGCGGACACCGGGATTTTGAACTTCTCAAAGAGCTGTTTGCCCTCGTATTCGTATAAACGCATTTCTCAATCCTGTCTTTGACTGTTATTGACAGTCTCTTTGTGTCATTATTCACAAATTTCTGTGGCAATTTACCGGTTTAATCTGGGAAGTCAAGACGGAGAATGGCCGGAAAAGAAATGAAAAACAGGCTGGGAGTATTTGAGTATTTAGAACTCTGAACTGAACCGAATACCGCCATTGGTGAAATTGATCGTCCGTTTTATCCGGTCGGTCGCTTTGGCGCTGATACAGTGATCAGGGGACCCGGCCACCGAGGGAAATTCCTTGCCTTTTGGCATCCCCTTAGCCGGATAGGACCAAGAGACAGAGTCTGACATGTAGAGCAGTTCCCCCCTGACCGAAGAGACCGTATTGTCGCCGCAGTCGGTCCAGAGAAAAAACAGGGGTGAGAACTCCTGAGTGGCAAATTGAGACTGTCCGGCTGTAACCACCACCTTCACCAGAGTCGGATTGTCCGGCTGGGAAAAACAGGGCCCTTCCTTTTCGGTGCTGTCCGGCATCAGACGCGGCAGGGCGACCACGGTCCAGACACTGAGAATCCGGTCGCCCAGTTCAAGTTCCCCTTGCCAGCGACTACTTAAGAACTCCCAACGGCACTTGGTTGGCAAGTCCCCTTTTACAATATCGATGATATCCACTTCCCCGACTACAGAAGCAATCCTAAAGTTGAAACCGCCCAGTTCTGCGTGGGACTCAAGCCGGATATCAACCGTGTCCAATTGCTTCTCCATCGCCCAGTCAATTGTATCCATCCTGATGCTATAATCATAAATCGACTCGGCAGCTATTTCCTGAGCAAAAAGCTGAGGTGACAGCAACAGGGTGACAAGGAATGTAACTATCCGCATAGATAAAAAGAGAGCCCGCTTTGGCGGGCTCCATCAGTTATTTTACCACTTTGAACGTATGAGGTCCATCCCAACCTGGAGAGGAAGGGCCAGCCAGTCGCGGTGGCGATGAAAACAGCCACTTTCCGCCCGGAGGGTAATAGGCCGAGTCAAGAACCAGGGTTCCGGCTTCGGGGACTATAATCTCAAAAGAGATTGTCTTCGTCAGGTCAGTCGGCTCCCAGCCCTTTTTAATAGATAGTCCGCCAAAACCGAGCAATTCCGGTAGTTTTCCGTCCCAGTCCCGTTCTACGGCAAACACACCACCAAAGTCCCAGACGGATTTGTCATTCCAACCGTTATGTCCTTTAATATCCCCGTTCTTGTTCAATCCGTTGCCGCTGTCAGCAACATGGATCACGTTTGAGATATCTTTGGACTTCAGGGTGAAACCGAGGGTAAACCCGGTTCGGGCCGTATCCGTAGCGGCATAAATATCAACTGAGACCTTCTCCCCCGCTTTGATGGTGTTGGCATCGACAGCGCCGGGGCCGGAGATCTTGACCTTGACATCATCGGCAATGGCTCCGCTCGACATCATTGCAAGGGTAAGGATCACAAAAGCGCAAATCTTCAATCTTGTTCCGGACATAAACTTCTCCCAGAGATTTATAAAACAGTTTTTGATTACTATTCTGTTATACAGTCAGAGTAAAGGTTTGGCAAAAATATAACAACCTGAGCCGATTGTCAATCGACTTGAATCCCTCTAGTCTGAATTCAGACTGTATTATAGCAATCTTCGGCTATTTTTCTATTCAACTTAGACCCAAGCGAAGAACTCAACCGCTGTATAGCGTTAAAAGGGATAAATTTATGGTTCGTTTCTTAGTTTTCGTTTGACGGACTATTCAACTGCTTGTATTTTCTTTCACAAGAAAGGGAACATATATGGATACAATTCAAGTTAGCACAATGTCCAGCCACCGTCCGGTTACCGCCTACAAGAGCTCTATAGGCATGAAATTGCTGATGGGGATAACCGGGTTCACATTTATAGGGTTTGTTACCGGTCATATGATTGGTAACCTTCAAGTCTTTCTTGGGCCGGAGAAGCTAAACGCATACGCTCATACGCTGCAGTCCCTGGGCGCTCTTCTCTGGATAATCAGGCTCTCCCTCTTCACCTTTTTTGCTGTCCACATCTTTTTCGGCATCAAATTGTGGCTTGAAAATAAGGCCTCTCGACCAATCCCATACGTCAAGGAAGTCAATGTTGAGTCAACCTTCTCTTCACGAATCATGATCTGGTCCGGCCTGGCCATGTTCTCTTTTGTTGTGTACCATCTTCTGCACTTTACCCTGATAGTAACCAATCCGGAATACGCTGTTCTGAAAGAGAATCTGGATGTCTACTCCATGATGGTGGTTGGATTCTCAAATTACTGGATTTCGGCAGTTTATGTGGTCGCCATGATTTTTCTGTCCCTGCATGTTAATCATGCCGTCTTCAGTATGTTCCAGACTTTTGGCCTGACCAACGCCAAGTGGATACCACTGCTGAGGAGGATTGGAAATCTATATGCTATTCTGATATTAGTTGGATATGTCTCTATGCCGATTGCAGTACTCTTAAACATAATAACACTACACTAAGGAGGGATGGATAGATGAAACTGGATTCAAAAGTCCCTTCCGGCCCGTTACCTGATAAATGGACCAAGCATAAATTTGAGTCAAAGCTGGTCAACCCGGCTAACAAGAGAAAATACAGCGCTATCGTTGTTGGTTCCGGCCTGGCCGGGGCCTCGGCAGCGGCAACCCTGGCCGAGTTAGGCTATGTCGTTTCCTGTTTCTGTTTTCAGGACAGCCCGAGGCGCGCCCACAGTATCGCCGCCCAGGGGGGGATTAACGGAGCGAAAAACTATCAGAATGATGGTGACTCGGTCTACCGCCTCTTCTATGACACTATCAAAGGGGGAGATTTCCGGGGTCGCGAAGCCAACACTTATCGGTTAGCCGAAGTTAGTGTCAATATTATTGATCAATGTGTCGCCCAGGGCGTTCCCTTTGCCCGTGACTATGGCGGACTTCTGGACAATCGCTCCTTTGGCGGAGCCCAGGTATCACGAACGTTCTACGCCCGGGGCCAGACCGGACAGCAGTTGCTGCTGGGAGCGTACTCCGCCCTCAGTCGGCAGATTGGTCTGGGCACAGTTGAGATGCACACCAGGACCGAAATGCTTGACCTGGTTGTGGTCGATGGCCGCACGCGCGGAATAGTCGTACGTGATCTGATCACGGGAAAGATCAGTTCCCACGCCGCCGATGCCGTACTCCTGGCCACCGGCGGATATGGAAACGTCTTCTACCTCTCCACCAACGCCAAGGCATGTAACGTTACCGCCGCCTATCGCGCTTACAAAAAAGGAGCTCTCTTTGCCAACCCATGTTACACGCAGATACATCCAACCTGTATTCCTGTGGCCGGTGACTACCAGTCCAAACTTACCCTGATGTCAGAGTCGCTTCGCAATGACGGAAGAATCTGGGTGCCGAAAAAAGTCGGTGACAACCGCGCCGCAGCCGATATTCCGGAAGCTGAACGGGACTACTACCTGGAACGGAAATATCCGAGCTTCGGTAACCTGGCCCCGCGCGATATCTCTTCCCGCAGCGCCAAAGAGGTGTGCGACGAAGGCCGGGGTGTGGGTGAGACAAAAGTCGGCGTCTATCTTGATTTTGCCGATGCTATCAATCGACTGGGCAAAAATGTCATTACCGAGCGATACGGTAACCTCTTCGACATGTACGAGCGCATCACCGGAGAGGATCCGTACACAGTTCCAATGCGGATTTACCCTGCCTCCCATTATACTATGGGCGGACTCTGGGTTGACTATAATCTGGAGAGTACTATTCCGGGGCTGTTTGTCCTCGGCGAAGCCAACTTCTCCGATCATGGTGCTAACCGGCTGGGAGCCTCGGCTCTCATGCAGGGGCTGGCCGATGGCTACTTTGTTATTCCCTATACGCTCGGAGATTTTTACGCCCGCTCGAAACAGTCCGGGATCACAACCGATCATGAGGCATTCAAAAAGGCTGAACAGGAAGCGATTGATCGACAGGAGAAATTCCTCTCCATCAACGGAAAACGCTCGGTCGACTCTTTCCATCGAGAGTTGGGCAAAGTGATGTGGGACTATTGCGGCATGGGACGTAACGAAGCTGGTCTCAAGAAGGCCCTGGAGATGATCCCCCCCATCAGGGAGGAATTCTGGCAGAATGTCAAAGTTCTTGGAAATGGGGACGAACTTAACCAGTCATTGGAGAAGGCCGGACGAGTGGCTGACTTCCTTGAATTTGCCGAGATAATGTGCCACGATGCTCTTGATCGTGAAGAGTCCTGCGGCGCTCACTTCCGCGAGGAATACCAGACCGAGGAGGGCGAAGCCAAGCGCAACGACAAAAAGTACACCTATGTTGCCGCCTGGGAATACAACGGAGTCGGGGTTAAACCGAATCTGCACAAAGAAGAACTTGAGTTTGAAAACGTTGAACTGGCCACAAGGAGCTATAAATAATGAATCTCACTCTATACGTTTGGCGCCAGAAAAATGCCGACGATAAGGGTCGGATGGAGACATATGCCGCCAAAAACATCAGTACCCATATGTCGTTCCTGGAAATGCTCGATGTGGTTAACGAAGACCTGATTGAACAGGGCATCGAACCAATCGCGTTCGACCATGATTGCCGCGAGGGTATCTGCGGTATGTGTTCTCTGGTTGTCAATGGGCGTCCGCACGGCCCGGAGAAAGCTACCACTATCTGCCAGCTACATATGCGTCACTTTAAGGAAGGGGACAAGATCTACATTGAGCCGTGGCGGGCCAAAGCCTTTGCCGTGGTTAAAGACCTTGTTGTCGACAGATCGGCTCTTGATCGGATTATGGCGGCAGGCGGTTTCGTGTCGGTAAATACCGGCGGCGTCCCCGATGGCAACTCTATTCCGATCTCCAAAGTGGATGCTGACACCGCAATGGATGCCGCGGCCTGTATTGGCTGCGGCGCCTGTGTGGCTTCGTGCAAGAACGCCTCGGCCATGCTCTTTGTTGCCGCCAAAGTCTCGCAGTTTGCCAGCCTCCCCCAGGGAAAAGTGGAAGCTTCGCGGAGAGTTCGGGCGATGATAGATCAGATGGATGTTGAAGGCTTTGGAAATTGCACCAATTTTCAGGAGTGCGAAGCTGCCTGTCCCAAAGAGATATCAATCAAGTTTATTGCCAAGATGAACCGCGAATATCTCAAGAGTTCAGTCGCCCCGTCCAAGGGCTAAGAAGTATTTGGTAACACATGGAGATCACTCCAGGGTGATCTCCATCCCTTCAAAGGCTGTCACGATATTTTTGAGGCCACTTCTTCTGATGCGTTCATGAATCTCTTCAATCTGCCGCTTGTCCCCCAGGTGAGTCAGAATAATCTTGCCTACCGTGATACGCGGAATCAAAACCAAGAGTTCATCCAGATCAAAGTGAGTTGACTCTACCAGGGCGATATCGGTCCCGACCAGATGGTCACGGATATCTTCAAAGGACTGAATATCTCCCGAGTAGAAGAGCCGGGAGTTGCCAATTTCAATGTCAAAGCTGAAACTCTGCATCCGGTTCTGGTAGCCAAACCGTTCAATAACCTCCTGATTTCCGGCCAGATGGTCGTTCGGGTAAGCGACAAGTTTGAAGTCCCGGCTAAACAGCTCACCCCCTCCATAGCCTTTGATATTCAGATCAAAAGGGAGCTTCTCCGGAAAGAGGTACAGCGAAGGAAGATAATTCCTGAGTGGTTCAGCAAACTCCTGAGGGACATAAATCTCAAGTGGGTCCTGCCGACCGGCCAGATAGAGCATTTGTAGAACCAGAGGCAGTTCGCAGACATGGTCGGGATGGGTGTGGGTGATGAAAATACGGTCGAGATCAACCGGGTTGAGCCCCCGTCGCAAGTAGGAAGAGGAGATTCCACTTCCGCAATCAAGAAGACTGAGACTGTCACCGGCCTGGAGAAGGTAACCGGAAGTGGCCCGATCCGGTTGTGGTGCACCCGATGATGTCCCGAGCAGGACGAGTTTATTCAGTGGCATCAGCTGCCCGCCTATTCATCCTCGGCAATCGGGCGGTGGCCCCAATGGAGCTTATTCTTGAGGACGGTGTAGAAACTGTTCTCCGGAAAGGTGATCAGTTTGACATCAAACCCGGCCCGTCTGATCTTTACCCGGTCGTTGTTTGTCAGGCCGACCATAACCTGTCCATCAAGAGTAAGTCCGGACTGATCATGGTCTGAATGAATAGATATCTCAAAAGTCTCCCGGCTGGAAAATACCATCGGTCGAGTTGAAAGGGAAAATGAAGAAATTGGAGAGGCAACCACCGCTTCCATCCCCGGGTGCAGTATTGGCCCCCCTACCGCCAGCGAATATGCCGTCGAACCGGTCGGAGTGGCGATGATCAATCCATCCGCTCGGTATGAGATTACTTCTTCCCCGTTGACACTCAGATTGATATCAATCAGTCGGCTGACCGGGCCATTATCGATTACAATATCATTGAGCGCATACGGGCTTTCAAGAGTTGTTCCATTGGCAAGTTCGGCTTTGAGGAGCATCCGGTATTCGGTTTGATACTTCCTCGCCACAATCGCATTCAATGAATGGATGAGCTGCTTTGGCGTTAGCTGTGTCAGGAATCCGAGTGACCCGAGGTTGATCCCCAGAACCGGGATACCGGCCGATCCCACCTTCCGGGCGGCAGACAGCAGCGTACCATCTCCTCCCATTGAAACGACAATGTCAATTTTGTTGGAGAGCAAATCCGGGCCGACCATTTCCAGATCGGTCTCGACACCCAGGGGGCGGCAGAGCACTAATTCGTTGGAAGTCTCTTCGGCCCACCGGATAAAGGCGCGGACGGCATCAGCACCACCTTCACGCTTGAGATTTGCAATCAGACCAAAGCGCACAGAATATATCTACTCCGGTTTATCTGTCCTGTCTGTTGTTTCGCTGGTCATCAGTTCGCCGGATTCCGGTGCATCCCCCTTGCGGAATCTCAATCTTCTCAGGAAACTTCCGGCTGACCGGGTTGATTCAATAATCAACTTCTGCACCGAATCAGCGATGGAGCGTTCATCAAGCCCAATCTCCTTGAGCAGATCCATCCGGGTGCCATGTGTTACCCACTGATCGGGGATGCCGAGTGATTTGAATCTTCCTTCAAAGGCATGGTCGGTCAGATACCCGGCAATGGCTTGTCCCATTCCACCCCGGAGAGCGTTTTCTTCCAAGCTGACAATCAGTTTTGACGAGGCCGTGAGTTGATCAAGCATGGCACAATCCAGAGGTTTAACAAACCGGGCATTGATCACTCCAACCGTCATCTTTTTCTCGGCCAGCATCTCCGCCACATTAAGAGCAGTAGCTACCATGGTTCCAGTGGCAATCAGAACAATCTCCAACTCCCTGTTCAACCACTCCCATTTCCCCCACTCGATCGGTTGAATCTCGGCTGTCATTGCAGTCGGAACTTTGTCACGCGGATACCGGATGGCAACCGGGCCTGGCATTTCCGCCGCAACCGTGTGGTGAAGCATGGAACGCAGTTCGTTCCCATCTTTGGGCGCGGCTACCACCATGTCAGGAATTGTCGACATGAAAGTCAGGTCAAAGGCACCATGATGGGTGGGGCCGTCATTTCCGACCAGCCCGGCTCTATCCATACAAATCACGACCGGCAGATGTTGCAGGGCTATATCATGAGCGACCATATCAAAAGCACGCTGCATAAAGGTGCTGTAGACAACCAGAAACGGCTTACTTCCACCGGCGGCCATACCGGCCGCAAAGGTCGCCGCATGACCTTCGGCAATGCCAACGTCATAAAACCGTTCCGGATACTTTTCCGAAAACTCCACCAATCCGGTACCGGGAGCCATAGCCGCCGAAATCGCGACCACATCTTCATGCTTTTTCCCAATCTCAACCATTGTGTCACCAAAGACCTGTGTATAGGAAGGCAGACCGGCTGCTACCCCCGGCAGTTTACCGGAAAGCTTGTCGAATTTTCCAACACCATGATATTTAGTCGGGTTTCCTTCGGCCGGGTCATACCCCTTCCCTTTGGTTGTAGCCACATGAAGAAGCACCGGACCGGTCAGCCCCTGGATGTTGTTGAGGGTACGCAAGAGCAACGGCATGTCGTGACCATCCAGAGGGCCGAAATAGCGGAAACCAAGCTTTTGGAAAAACGTTCCCGGAACCAACAGGCTCTTGATAGAAGTCTCCACCCGGGCCATCGTGTCCCGAATCTTGTCACGCCGTTTGAAACGACCGGTCATCTCCCAGACTTCATCCCGGAGTCTATTGAATTTCTCGTCCGAGGTAATACTGGTCAGATATTTTGAAAGAGCGCCAACGTTTTTGGAGATTGACCAGGAATTGTCATTGAGGATTACGAGGAGATTGCTTTTCAGATGTCCGGCGTTGTTGAGCCCTTCGTAGGCGAGACCACCGGTCATGGCGCCATCGCCAATAACCGCGATAACATGGTGGTCTTCCCCGGCCCGATCACGGGCGGCCGCAAATCCAAGCGCAGCCGAAATAGAAGTTGAGGCATGCCCGGCGCCAAAGTCGTCATACCGAGACTCGGCCCGCTTGGCGAAACCGGCCAGCCCCTTGTACTGGCGGAGAGTGCTCATCTGTTGGCGGCGGCCAGTAAGAATCTTGTGCCCGTAAGTCTGATTGCTAACGTCCCAGATCAGTTTGTCATGCCCGATTTCATAGAGGTAGTGCAAAGCCAGCGTCAGCTCAACTGAGCCGAGATTGGTAGCCAGGTGGCCACCCGTCTCTGACACCGAGCCAATAATCTCTGTCCGCATTTCCGCGGCAACTTCGGTTAGCTCTTCAATTGACAGTTTTTTGAGATCAGCCGGAGATTTTATTTCAGAAAGATATTTCATAATTGATCAGCTTGTCCTCTCGCCAATGAATTCTGCAATGTAGCAAAGTATGTTCTCCCGGTCAGACAGGTCAAAGGTATTGACCGCTTCAGAGATCAACTTTTGCGCATCACTCCGAGCCGCATCGACCCCGACAACACCGGGATAGGTGGCCTTTTTCATTTTGTTATCGGCCCCTATAGTCTTGCCCAGCAACTCCTGATCCCCCTCGATATCGAGCAGATCATCAATAATCTGAAAGGCAAGCCCGATCTTCTCACCATATTCTGAGAGACGCTGGTAAGACTCAGGTCCGGCCTCGGCCAGGACTTGTCCCACCCTGACGCTGCATCGAATCAACGCGGCCGTCTTCTGAGTGTGGATTGCGATAATCCCATCACGGTCGATCTCTTTTCCTTCGGCTTCAATGTCGGAGTTCTGACCGCCAATCATCCCCTGAGTTCCTATAGCGTCAGCCAGTTCAATTACCGTCTGGATACTTCCCGTCCTGGCCATCAGTCCAAAAGCTACATCATGCAAGGCATCTCCGGCAAGAACCGCGGCTGCTTCACCATATTTTTTGTGCGCAGTTGGGATACCGCGGCGAAGGTCGTCATCATCCATACAGGGGAGATCGTCATGTATCAGGGAATAGGTGTGGACCATCTCAAGCGCGGCCATAGCATAATGAATGGGAAGCGGGCCGTCGCCGGTGACATCTCCGCCACAATATTCATAAGTTGCGTGCGCGAGTATCGGGCGAAGTCTTTTCCCTCCGGCCAGAACGGAGTAGCGCATTACCTGATGCAATGTCTGTGGGGATTCATTTTCGGGAGGCAGAAAATGCTCGAGCCAGTAATCAGTCAGCTTTCGCTTTTCTTCCAGATAGAGTTGTCCATCAATAGCTTCGCGCACAGCCATCACTAACCCTCATCGCCGGATTCAAAGTCTGTTTCAACTTTCACACCCGCTTTTTCGGCAATAATTTTTATTTTCTTCTCTGCCTCATTGAGCTGCTCGGAACAGAAACCGGCAATCTCCAACCCCTCGGTGTACAGCTTAATCGACTTCTCAAGAGATTCATCACCGGACTCAAGCAGTTCTGTTATCTCCTCAAGCCGGGCAACAGCAGTCTCAAAGTCTTTTGGTTTTTTCTGGGCTGGCATGGCTATATTTCCCGATCTTTAACTTCTTCTACGACAGAAACAACGATTCCGTCGACCAAAACCGTCTCAATCTTCAATCCGACCGACACCCCTTTTCCGGATGTCAGACATTCTTTGGAGTCCGCTTTCCGAGTCACTGAATAGCCCCGTTCAAGAGTCTTAAGCGGCGAAAGCGCATCAAGACGGGCCAGTGCCAAAGATAGCCGATTTCGATTCAATTCAAAGTTGTTTTTTCCACTCACCGACAACAGCCTGGTCAGGCTATCAAGGTATTGCCTGCTCTGATAGACTATTTCCAGCGGACGCTGGAATACCGGCCGGTCCAGAATTGAGGTTAGCCGATCACGAGAAAATCTCAAAATTCTACTCAACTCACTCTTTTGCTGACTCAGATGCGTCTTTAAAAGATTCAACTTCTCTTCGCGGGACCAAACAGCCAGTTCCGCCCCCGCCGACGGGGTCGGTGCTCTCAGGTCGGCAACATAGTCAGCGAGGGTGATATCTACTTCATGACCGACCGCCGAAATCACCGGAATTTCTGAGTTGGCAATCGCCCGAACAGTGATTTCCGTATTAAAGGGCCAAAGGTCCTCAAGAGAGCCGCCCCCGCGCCCGGTTATGATAATATCGATGTCATCCCGGCTATTAAAGTACTCGATCCCCGCTCGAATACTATTCTCCGCCCCATCCCCCTGTACCGCGGCCGGGTAGATTATCAATTCTACCGTTCGATTCCGGCGGCGCGCGATCTGGATCATATCCCTGATGGCGGCCCCGGTCGGCGAAGTTACAATACCAATCTTCCGGGCCATTTTTGGGATAGGTTGTTTTCTATCTCTCTCAAAAAGCCCTTCTTTGGCCAGGTCCTCATAGAGCTGACGGAAAGCCAGTTCCAACTCTCCCATTCCGACCGGGACTAATCGGCGGCAGGTCAGCTGGTAATTGCCCCCCTTCTCGTAGACATTGATATCTCCGAAAGCGAGTACCTTCTGTCCCGGTTTTGGCTCAAATTTCAGCCGGGAGCCAACCGACTTCCAGATTACCGCCTTGAGAACGGCTTTGTCATCTTTGAGGCTGAAATATCGGTGCCCGGAAGAATGATGGGTGTAATTTGATATTTCTCCCTGCACCCAAATCTCTCCAAAGGACTCTTCAAGCTGCCCTTTAATGAGCCGCGTGATGGCTGCTACCGTATATGCTTGTGGTTGTGTCTGCATCTTGTTCTTATGACAAGGAATACACCCTATCTCACTGGTTATTCAACTCTTTTAGAATTTCTGCTGCCAACTTCGCGGTTATCCCCTTCACTTCGGCAAGTTGCTCGGCCGAGGCCTTCTCTATCTCTGCTACCGACCCAAACTTTTTCAGCAGGCCCATCCGCTTGGCCGGGCCGATCCCGGAGATATTATCTAATTCAGACTTCACTGTCCTTTTGGAGCGGACCTTTCGGTTATACTCAATGGCGAACCGGTGTGACTCATCTCTGGCCCGTTTAAGAAGCATCAGCCCCGGGGATGATTTGGCGATAACAGTCGGATCACTTCGTCCAGGGAAATAGACTTCTTCCAGTTTTTTGGCCAGCCCAATGATCGGCTGGTCCTTGAATCCCAGGAAGTCGAGTTCCGCTTTGGCCGAAGACAACTGTCCCTTGCCGCCATCGACAATCACCAGGTCAGGTTGATCGATCCTTTTTGTGTCATCCAAGCTTTTTTCCATTATCGATTCACGCACCTTGAAAAAATAGCGTCCGATAATCTCCCGCATCATTTTGAAATCATCCTGCCCGGTCACGCCACGAATCTTGAAGCGCCTGTAGCCGGACTTTTTTGGCTTCCCATTTTCAAAGAGGACACAGGAACCAACGGCATCGGTCTCTCCGGTATTGGAGATATCAAAACAGACTAAAGCGCGCGGCGATTTATTCAGCCCAAGATCATCCTTGAGCGCGGTAACCATTTTGCTGGTTCGTTCGGTGGCCTGCCTCTTTTGAATCAGGATTTCATCCAGGATCAATCTGGCATTACGGGCGGCCAAATCCACCAGCCGGACTTTCTTTCCCTTTTGCGGGGTAAACAGTTTGACCCTGCCTCCCCGCATCCTTTTCAGCCAGGTGGAGATCAGCTTGAGATTGGGAATCTCCAAAGGAAGGTGTACTTCCCCCGGGAGATTGGGCTGGTGGTTATAGTACTGGGACAAAAAGGTCTCCACCAGAATTTCGGCTGGCTCATCAATATCAACAACCAGCTGGAATTCCTGACGACCGATCAAGGCCCCTTCCCTGATCTGCATAACTACCGCGACCGCATCCTTTTCTTCGCGGGCCACCGAGATAATATCCCGATCAACTATTTCGCCAACGTCAACTTTTTGCCTGGTCATCACCGATTGGATCGCCTGTATCTGATCCCGCAGGGTGGCGGCCTGCTCAAAATCTGTCCCTTTGGATGCTTCCTTCATTTTATCTGTCAGCTGCTCAACCAGCTCTTTTGACTTACCAGACAGCACCATCATAACACCATTCACCAGCTCCCCGTATTCCTCTTTAGTCTGCAGCCCCGCACAGGGGCCACCGCACCGATTGATCCGGTAGTCAAGACAGACCTTGTACTTCCTCCCCTTGGGATGCGGGATCACGAAATTACAGGTGCGAATCTTGAACAGCTGTGACAAAAACGTAACCGTCCGGCGCATGTATTTGGAACTCGTATACGGACCGAAATAGGCAGCGCCATCCTTTTTGATTTTCCGAACCACCAGGACTCGAGGGAAAACTTCATTAGTCGTTATCTTAATATATGGGAAGTGTTTGTCATCTTTGAGCATGACATTGTAGCGCGGCTTGTGCTCCCTGATGAGATTGGCTTCAAGGATCAGGGCCTCTACTTCGGAATCGGTAACCATCAGATCGACATCCGCTGCTTTGGAGATCATCCGGTGCGTTTTTGGATTAAGCTGGGCCTGAGCGCTGAAATATGATCGCACCCGGTTCTTCAGCTTCTTGGCCTTACCGATATAGATAATATTCCCGCGGTTGTCGCGGAACAGGTAGACACCCGAGGAATCCGGGAGGTTCTTCAGCTTGAGCAGGAATCGTTCCGTGCGGGAGGTCATTTGCTGCTGTCTTCGTTCTCTTTGGTGCTGATCTGGCCCAGGATTCTCCGCGCCCCGGCAAATCTCTGCGACCAGTACTTTTCTGACATCGCCGTTATAATGACCCCCCGGGAAGTGGAAGCATGAATAAAGCGCCCATCCCCGACATAGATACCGACATGGGAGACTTTGTTCCTTTCCGTCCGGTAGAATACCAGGTCGGCATAGCGAAGCTGCCGGTAGGGGACTTCCGCTCCCAGCCGGAACTGCTCCTTGACCGAACGCGGAAGTTCGGTCTCGTCATACTTGCGGAAGACATCACCGACAAAAAAGGAGCAATCAACCCCCTGGATATATTTGGAACGCCCGGTATAGGGACGGCCAAGATAACTCTGCAGAATGGCCACAAAGCGGATATTGTCGTTGGTCGACATCCCCTCCTGCTGTACGGCCCGCTTGGCTGTCTCCGTTCCACCCAGCCGGTAGCGCGGGTAGGGTGTGCATCCAATCAGCAAGATAGTGGCTGTTAATAAGATTACAATTTTCATCCCAGGCCCATTAAAACCATAGTAGGTCAACCTAATCGCGGATATACCATATTAAATCTTCTCAAATAGTATACACGGGTCAGGATAATCAAGACAACAATAAACAGGAAATAGATCGGGTAGTACCATCCGGCCAGAAGAGTCGTGAGCAATATCGGTAGTTTTGCCGCTACAAGAGTCAGTTGCCGCCACGGGATCAATGCGGAAATGGATACGATCATCGCTGACATGAGGGCCAGATAGACCAATGCAGCGTGGCTCGATTCAAAGGCCACCCAGATTGCCGTGATCAGAAACAACAGGGCAAGAAGTTTGGTCTTCCGCTCCCCTAACAGTAGTCCCAGCGTCCGCTTGCCGGATTCACGGTCACCAGCCATGTCCGGGATGGTCGTCAGCAAATGGATCGCCCCCACCGCCAGAAAGAAAAACAACGGATTATCCCAGCCAAGCAGTCCGGCATTGTGCATGTTGATGTGCGGCATTACGGTCAGCGGCACCAGCGTCCCAAAGCAGTAGGCATTGACAAACAGGCCTGAGATCGGCCTCTTCATCAAACTAATCGGTTCCACCGAATACATGATCCCGAGCAAAGCCAGCTGCGCAAAAACCAGCAGTATCCAACTTGAGATAAACGGCGCGGTCACCATCGGAACGATAGTACAGAACAGAAACAGAGAACGCATTTGCACGGGGGTGATGATCCCCTGCTGGAGAAACCCGAGCTTTTCATTCACCTGGTCTGACTTGAAGTCAGACAACTGGTTTAAGTAATTCGCTCCCGAAACCAACAGACTGAGCAATACGAGCATCAAAATGTCAGTCGTTTGAAAAGACTTTCCGGAAAGTTCCTGATGATAATGGCGGCAAACAAGATAGATAGACCAGACCGGAAGATGCAAAAAGGGACGGGCGGCAAATAAGAAATCGAGCAGTCTCATTCTACAAAAATTCTCAAGTAGAAAAACAGAAATGGAGCCCCAAAGAGCAATGAATCAAATCGATCCAAAACCCCGCCATGACCGGGGATCAGAGCCGAAGAATCCTTTATCCCGATTGATCTCTTCCACATTGATTCCACCAGGTCCCCCAGCTGGCCGAGAATGGAAACACCGACCGCGGCTCCCAGAACCAGAGGAAGCGTTACCTGGGTCAGCAGCAGGTAGTGGGCGGCAATCCCGATCGCAAGACAGAATAGAATATGCCCCAGAAAGCCCTCGACCGTCTTGTTGGGCGAAACCGAAGGGGCCAGTTTGTGTTTCCCGAGCCACTTACCAAAACCCATTGCAGCCGTATCACCAGCCCAGACCAGCGCGAATAGAAAGAGAAGCAGATCACCACCGGAAACGGTCTCAAACTCTGTCCCTACTTTATAGACATAAGGATATAACAAACCAATATAGCAGACCGCCCAAACCAGAGTAGCGTGCCGTGAATACAATTCAGCAGGAGGACGTTTCCCAATCGAGGAGAGCATCGCGCTCAACATAAAAAAGCCGATCAACAATCCAAAAGAGAGCAGGGTGAGATTGTAGTCCGGGTTGAGCTGTCCAATACCGTTCGTCCCGATGATTAACAGCAACAGGATTGTCCCCATTCCCAGGTAGAACCAACCGCCATTTGGTTTGAATCCGCTCTGACTGAGCATCTCCCAGGCTGCAATCAAGGCCAGACCTATCACAAGGGTACGCAGCCAGATTCCCCCCTGATAGGCAATCCACAGGATGGCCGGTATGGCAACAATCGCGACGGCAATTCTGGCCATGAGATTTTTACCAATCATGATCTTTTTTTGGAGAGTTCTCCAAATCTCCGCTCGCGGGTCAGATACTGCTTGATAGCTTCAAACAGCTCCTGTCGTCCAAAATCCGGCCAGAGTGTGTCCACCACATAGAGCTCGGTGTAGCTGGTCTGCCAGAGCAGGAAATTGGAAAGGCGCATCTCCCCCGAAGTGCGAATAAGAAGATCAGGGTCCGGCAGGTCGGCCGTATACAGAAAGTCTGAAAACTGCTCTTCATTGATCTCGTTCGGATCAAGATAACCAGCTTTGGCCGCATTGACCATCCCCCTGACCGCATCCAGTATC
The DNA here is from genome assembly GCA_029211095.1 of bacterium. Classification (GTDB taxonomy): domain Bacteria; phylum Zixibacteria; class MSB-5A5; order GN15; family FEB-12; genus JARGFS01. Next base: position 24,583 of record JARGFS010000025.1, read on the forward strand.
TCCATCCGACCGCTGTAGTTCAAAGCCAAAATCAACTGCAGCCCCCGGTTGTTCTTGGTCTGCTCTACCGCCCGGTTGAGAATGCGTCGGCGGGTTGGCGACAGTTTAGAAATTCTTCCGACTGTTATAAGCTTGACATCGTTGGCCATCAACTCATCCAGCTCCCTCCTGGTCGTACGGGAAAGGAGCGACATCAAGGCGGCAACTTCGGACTTGGGACGTTTCCAATTCTCAACTGAGAAAGTATACAGGGTCAGGTATTTGACGCCGATCTCGGTGGCCGCTTTCACAACCTCCTTGACCGCTCCCACCCCGGCTTCATGACCAAAGGTTCTTGGCTTGTCCCGCTGGGCCGCCCAGCGACCGTTGCCATCCATTATGATAGCAATATGTTCCGGTACCTTTCCGCCACTGCCCAGGATTTCCTGCTTGGTTTTGTCAGCGATTGAAGTCATCGATTTTCAAAGTAAGCTACCGCCCGTTTGAGGGCAAGCTCAATTGCACCAGAATGTTAGCCCTGAGTTTACTTGATGATTCTGACGTCGCTCAATCCGGTCTCGATCCGAAAACTCTCGCTGGACAGAAGTCTCCGGCGGGTGGCCACAACCCAGATTGAGTCCGGAAAGATATATCCATCCTGAAGAATAAAGCGGTACGAGCGGGAATAGCGGCGGTAATTCTCTTTCTTGGGATAGTGGAGATACAGCCATTTATAATAGTATTGAGTACGATCAATAATCGCCAGTCCCACCGGTTCTTCAGACTGCCCGGTATCTCGGTCGAAACCGATAGCCAGGTCAGCCCCGCCGGTATCATTCGGATAGAAAGAGTAATTGTAGTCGCGCGCAAACGGCTTGGGCAGTTCCAGGTCCAGTTCGATTTCTCTGTCAGAGTAAGTGGAGTCCAGTTTCATTGAGTCCAGTTGACCAAAACTGTAAAACAACTCGACCATCGAAGAATCCATCCCGGTAACCTGTCCCTCCCCGCCGATCCTCTTGTAGTAAGAACGCGCCTTGATCGCAAAGCTCAGCCCATGCTCCAATGGATCACGGCTGTCGGCCACTGCTTTTGCCCGTTCACAATAGAAGTCAAGGACATCATCGTCAGACTGCCCGGCTACGGCCCATCCGATTATCAAACAAGAGCTTAATAGGTATAGGAAACCGCTTTTCGTTCTTTTTATTGACATATTCAACCCAATATACGTATAAAAGAATGGAAAGCCAATATGACAGTGCTCAAATCCGAACCTCTGGAGTAGCCTCTTTAGCCGGTTTGCCTGGTTCGTGTCGCCTATTTCAAAGACTATTTGCACTTACAATATTTTACCCATGGAGGTGAACTATGTTGACCCGCGAACTTTTGGAGCGGAAGAACACCAATCTCATCACGACCCCAGCTGATACCGGAATCAAGGAAGCAATGGGTATCCTGCTGGCAAACAAAATCAGCTGCTTACCGGTAGTAACGACCGGCAATAAATTGATCGGTATCATCTCTGACAAGGACATATTCTCGGCCATCTACTCCGATCATCAGGTCATGAATTCCGGCACCGTTGGTGATCTGATGACGGAAGATGTGATTGTGGGAGTTGCCGAAGACAGCGCCGACTACATTGCCAGCCTGATGACTCAAAACAAAATCCGCCACATTCCCATCCTTGAGAAAAATAGAATTATCGGATTATTGTCAATCGGGGATATGGTGAAGGCGCAGATCAGTCATATGGAAGTTGAGAATCGTTATCTCAAGAACTACATCGAAGGAAGCTATCCCGGCTAATCTCCGGACAAAAAAAAGCCGGGCGAAATGCCCGGCCAAATGGTCAATTCTGGGTCTGATGATCAGACTTCCATCACTTCTTTCTCTTTGGCCTCCAGAAGATCATCAATCTCATTGGTCATCTCATCGGTGTATTTCTGAGTCTCATCGTGCCCATCCGCTTCTTGGTCCTCAGATATTTCTTTCTCTTTCTGGGCGGCCTTGAGCTTGTCGTTGGCATCACGGCGAATGTTGCGGATCGCCACCTTGCCTTCTTCGGCAATATGCTTGCAGTGCTTGACCAGTTCCTTACGGCGCTCTTCGTTTAGAGCCGGAACGGGGATACGAATTACCTGGCCATCGACCACCGGATTGAGTCCGAGATCGGCCGTTTGAATTCCTTTGACTATATCACCGACAGTCCCCTTGTCAAAAGCCTGTACAACCAGCAAGCGCGGCTCCGGAGCGTTAACCGAGGCCACCTGATTTAGCGGCATAACCGAACCATACGCCTCTACCCTGACATTATCCAACAGCTGAGTAGATGCTTTACCGGTTCGCACGGTACGGAACTCCCGCTGCACCGCTTCCACACTCTTGTGCATTTTTTCTTTTGTCTCTTTGTAAAGTTCTTCAAGCATGACTATTTCTCCCTTAACCAGAGTTCCTCAGTCAAATCTAACTTATGAGAGTACCAACATCCTCACCCATGACAACCCGCTTGAGATTGCCCGGAGCATTCAGGTCAATCACTCGCACCGGAATTTTGTTTTCCTTCAGAAGCGAAATAGCGGTCGAATCAATAACCCGTAGTTCCCGGGTCAGGACTTCCATATACGAAAGCTTGGGATAGAATTCAGCCTTGGCATTTTTACGCGGGTCTTCGCTGTAGACACCATCAACGTTAGTCGCTTTAATCATCAGATCAGCGCCAACTTCCATAGCTCTCAGC
>JARGFS010000026.1 GCA_029211095.1 bacterium
CATCCAGCTGACCTTCATCTTCTCCGGAGAAAGGATCTCGCACAGACCCTGAATTCCGCAGCAGGTGTCAACTTCGACAATAACAACCGTATCGGTGATATAAACCGTGTCCGGACCGATTGAATCGGTAATAGTATCAACAATGAAGATACTATCCGGAACCAGGGTTGTATCGAACACTGTGTCGTAGATATAGCTGGTGTCGAACGTTGTGTCGTAGATGTAGCTGGTATCGAACGTTGTATCGTAGATATAGCTGGTATCAAACGTTGTGTCGAAGATATAGCTGGTGTCAAACGTGGTATCGAAGATATAGCTGGTATCCAAGGTTGTGTCATAGACAGTTGTGGTATCAAATAGAGTATCATAGAAATAGGTCGTATCGAAGAGGGTGTCGAAATAATCCACTATGATTGTATCGTAGATATAGATAGTGTCACCGTCGAACAGGGTGTCGGTGATGTAGATAGTATCATAGTCTATTACTGTATCAATGATGATTGTTGAATCATCACCAAAGACGGTGTCATATTTGAAGATTGTATCAACACGAATAATCGGCGGAGTCGGATCGGGTCCATCCTCGGCCAATTCCAGTGGTGTCGAGCAATACATCAGCGCCTGGGCACCCACAATCAGAAAGGCGCAAACAGCAAGCAGGGCAAGTCTTCTCATTTGGCACCTCCAAAGTCAATGTGAAAGGCCGCCGAGAAAAGGAATTGACCGTTTTTGGTCTCGGACTGAGCGATATCCGTGATTTGGTGTTTGGAAGGATTGTAGACTCCGGTAAGAGACAGGAAGTCTGTCGGAAGCCAGCGCAGTCCGACCATGATTCCCTCGGAGAGACGCACGTATTTGTAGAAGTCGCGGGAGACATCTTCAATCCGCATCCAGCCACCCACAATACCGATGGGGGTTGTTTCACTCGGATAGTAAACGGCCTGTCCGCCAATAAGCCGCCGCTTGGTGTTTAGCTGCAGGCCACTAAAATCGTAGTCGCTATTCCAAAAGGTGTGGCCAATTACCGCTTCCAAAAAGAGATGCTCATCCCAGGAAACGGCTGCCGAGGCGATTGGTATGCCGCCAAACGGAGAGGTCATCAGTCCCGCTCCAAGGTGAAGCTTGACTTCGGTGGCCGTATCGGCCGGGACTTCTCTGATAGTCACAATCTCTTTGACCGGCTGCACGACCGGTTCGGGCGGTGGGGCGTTTTCTAACCTTGCGAGTCTGACGCTGAGATCGGACAGATCGCGATTTACTTCGGCCCGGACATACCGGAACTCAGGTCCTTTGGTGTAGACTTCCTCAGTTCGTGAAAATATCTGGGCAGTATCCACGCCGAACTGGGCTATCAGGTAGTTACGCAGAGCGTGTGTCCGGCTCAGAGCCAGGGCGGGGTTCATGGCATCATTGCTCGCACGATACCGTTCGGCATCGGCGCTTCCTGTGATAAGCACATGAGAGAGTGGGTACTTGTGGAGTGTGTCAGCCATAGCTTTTAGCTCGACCCGCTGGGCATCAAAAATCGAATCACCGATACTTCCGCCCACTCCGAGAGGGAAGCCAGTAATAGTGACCTTTTGTCCAAAAGCAAGGGAGGTCAAGAGAATAAAACAGCTGACGACTAGAACTGTCTTTTTCATTTGCTGTTCCTTTGTTTATTCACCCTGGTCAGAGCAAGCCTGCTCCGATAAACTTATCATATAGCAAGACCTGCCTGCCTGGCATTTGATTGTTCTCTTCCAATGTTCAATTCAAAGGGACCAAAAACAGATGGTCCTCTCACCAGAATTGAGCAAAAACTATTCCGAATGTAGAAATTTCCGATCAACGCTTTTGCTCATCCCAAATCTAAGTAACCGGCCCCCCCGGTAGGCAAGATTAAACTAATTTGTCTATATCCTGCTTGATTCTCATCTCTACAAAGGATCAGAGAAATCCATGAAAAAGGGTGAAACCGGCATGAAATTGCATGATTAGCGAAAATAGTGGGAACCGTCCAATTTAGGGTTTTTGTGCTCCTGTTTGCCTTGTGATTTGGCTTTTTGTATCTTATGCAAGAGCCGGTCGGCTCACCTGACCTCGGCAACAGATGCCGGGTCTCAGGACTAAGTCAGGCTGGAGTGGTTGATTCCTGAATTGGTAAGCTAATCGAGAAAGGGAGATCATATCGATGGCCAACAAGACAGTAGAGACAAAACAAGCGGTCAGTTCCTTTTTGGAAACTGTCGAAGATCCCCGGCGCAAAAAGGATTGCATGCTGCTGGTGAAGTTGATGAAGAAGGTGACCGGCAGCAATGCAAAAATGTGGGGGCCTTCGATTGTCGGGTTTGGCAAATACCACTATAAGTATCCCTCCGGCCGTGAAGGGGACTTTTTGCAGGTAGGATTCTCACCGCGCAAACAGGCCCTAACGCTGTACATTATGGCTGGCTTCAAGCGTTACGAAGATTTGATGACCTGACTGGGGAAGTACAAGATCGGGAAGTCCTGCCTTTACATCAAGAGTCTTGAGGATGTAGACTTGGAAGTGCTGGAAGAGCTGATTGGGGAGTCGGTGGCTTTCATCAAAAACAGGTATCCGGACTGAGTTCTGGTAGGTGGAGGGGATCAGGTTGCCAAACCTCCGACTCACGACGAGGCGGCCGTCCCGCGTCTCAACAGCCATGCAAGCAACTGTTTTCCGGCCCTAATCTCATATAATTCAAGGCCTTACGGTCCGATCGTGAGACCACCCCGTTCCTAAAGTTATCCTTAGCTCAACCGAAATTATATAGATAGAGTGAACTATTTCCCTTTAGCCCGAGACCTCCCCTCGGCTCTATCTCGAAGGAGAATAACGTGAAATCGATTTCAATTATTGCCGTTACGATACTGGCGATTATGGTTTTGTCCGGTCCGGCACCGGCGGCCGATCTGGATCAACTGGCGGAGTTAATGACTCTGATGGATTCAGCTAAAGCCATTGAGGCGGACGTTTTCGCTCCTACTTTGTGGAAGAAGGCGAACGAGTCATACCACAAGGTCCAGCGATCAATAGACGGCGGCAAAAGTACGAAAGATATCAGCAATAAACTGACCAAGGCAATGGAGTATGTTGAGAACTCGATCAGGGCCTCGGAAGTCGGGAAGCTGACTCTTCAGGAGTATCTTGCACCCAGAAATAATGCACGCAAGGCCAAAGCGCCGATCCACGCTCCGGAGACCTACCATAAGGCCGAAGCCCAATTTGTGAAAGCGACCAAGAAAGTAGAGTCAGGCGATGTAAAAGGGGGGCTGAAAGAGGCGGAAAAATCGGTTGAACTGTTTGAGATGGTCGAGATGGTTGCCATTGAGATTGATCTGCTTGGAAAGGCGGATCGGCTAATTGAAAAAGCGGAGGCCGACGGTGCCGGTAAGTATGCCCTGTCTACCTTGGACAAAGCGAGAACCGCTCGGGATAAGTCGTACGCTATCCTGACTGGTGACAGGTATAACCGGACCGAAGCTGTCGAGGAGTCGAATCGGGCGGAATACGAAGCTATGCACGCCTCCAACATTGCCCTTTCGGTGCGTTCGCTGAGCAAGAACGACCAGGCCTGGGAAAAACTGATGCTTCTCTATGAGATACAGATGAATCGTGTCGGCGCTTCGCTGGGCGTTCCCTTTCTGCCCTTTGACAACGGTCCTCTGGCTGCAGCAGACGCCATGATCAATAAAGTGACCGCTCTTCAGGAGGAGAACCAGAACCTCTCGCAGGATAGTGAGTTTCTTTCCGGAGCGGTAGCGGAACAGCTTAAGTCAATTCTGTTGGCGATAGAAGAGCCATTTGATGGAAACGATCCGGTTGCGATGGGAAAAGCAGTGGAACAGGCCATGCTCAAAATGAAAGAAGAGTATGCCGTTGTTGAGCAGCAGTTGAATGAAACGCAGGACAGACTGGCCACACTTGAAGCGGCCAATGCCGAAGTAGAATCAGAACTTGCGCTTCGGGTGGAGAAAGAACAGAAATTCATTAAGGCCAAAACGATTCTGAACCCCTCGGAGGGGGAAGTTTTGTTTAACTCTTCCAACGATGTTGTTCTTCGTTTGACAGGAATCTCATTTGATGTGGGACAGAGCACTATCAAAGATGATCACGTACCGCTGCTTAAGAAAGTAGAAGAAGTAATCAAGCTCTTCCCATACGCCTTTCTTGTGGTAGAAGGACACACCGATGGTTCGGGCGACCCTTCGTCCAACATGCTTCTGTCCGAAAAGCGCGCCTATGCCATTACGCAGTACATCCGCCAGAGCATGTTGATTTCGGCTGACAAGATTAAGTCGATGGGTTTTGGCATGGACAAGCCGGTTGCTTCAAACCAGACCGAAGAAGGGCGATCACAGAATCGGCGAATTGACATTATCATTCAGATGTAGTTGTTGATATTCTGCCAGATAACAAAACGCCAGCAACCTTTTATTGGTTAGCTGGCGTTTTCTGTTCATTGTAGTACCAGGCTACGCTACTTCGTACCGCCGTATGCCTTCAGGAATTCCGCAACTGATTCTTCTTCACGCTCCCGAAGGCTGAGGCAATCCTCGGTTGACTCCTTCACCCGAGCAAGACGGCTTTCCATCCCCGGACTGGAGTGCTCCGGTTGAGTGAAGAAGTCCAGCCCTTTCTTTAGAAGATCTTCGTCACAGCCTGAGGCGTAAAAGGCGAGATATGATCTGGAAGGAGGAGGAATCTTGGCCACGATACGGTCATAGTTCTTGGTGATCCAGTCAAATATGAAACTGTTCATTTCCGGTGAGTGCGAAGCGACAGATCTGGGAATGGTACCCAACTCCTGCGGTCGGAGATGATCGCTCAGCGCGTACTCAAGTGCCTGATCAACAATAGCCCTGTCCCTGAAATTTCCGAGTGTATACAAAAACCGGGAACGTTCCACCGGGGTTTCTGCCTGTTCCGCACGAGACTTGTATTCATTGTACATCTTCTGGTCGCCATCAAAGGCTGACAAGGTCAACATGGTGCCAATCAAAGCAGGGTCTACCGCAGATTTGTCATCAAGATAGGCTGCTGCCTTTTCTTTGGCGTAGTCTAAGACTTCTGTCTCTTTTCCTTCATCGGCGATAAAACCAATCAGAGACGGACGCAGCAGCGCGATAGCTTCGTCTTCCGATTCGGTTGGTTCCAGTCCGATCCTGTCCATCGTTGGACGCAGGGAGGCGCGAACCAACTCCGCAAAGGCATCCTGGTTACTGTCGTTGACAAATACCGTATGTATGCGAGAGAGGGCCCCAATGACACCGCGTGCGACATCCGGGTGTTCATCCTTTGAGAAGCGACTGATGACGCTGAGGTAGTCACCGCCAGTAATCAGGTCGGCATTGAGGAGCCCGGACATGTTGGACAAGAACCCGACTCGTTCCGCAGATGTCAGCAGGGTTGCCGCACTTTCGGCCATCAACTTCATCTGATCGGCCGGAACCAGCCAGCGGTAGTAGCCGTTCATCTCAGCGTTTGGAAGGACCCAATCCGGTCTTGATTCACCCGGCAGGCGGAATGTGCTCGATTCTTCAGTGAGCAAAAGGGAGTAAGTTTTTATCTCATTGTCGACACTGTACTTGAGCGTTATGGGAATCTTCCAGAGTTTGGCCTCCGGAAAGTCGGTACCGTAATTGCTGAATCGCTTCTGTGTGATAGTCACTTCTCCGCCGGGACCCGGTTCGACTGTAACCAGGGGGACACCCGGCTGAAGAACAAAAGTCGAAAGGGATCCGTTGACATCACGTCCTGAGGCATTGGTCAGGGCGTTCCACAGGTCATCGGCTACGGCATTTCCCCATTCATGATCTTTGAGATACTGCTTTACTCCATTCTGAAAAGATTTCTCGCCTAACCAATTTTCAAACATCTGGAGAACCGCTTGCCCCTTGCTGTAAATGATCCCAATATTCTGCAGAAGATTTTCTTCGTCAGCTGTTTCCTGCCTGATGGGCGAAGTTGACTTGCGGGTATCGGAAGACATGACTCTCTGTGATGAGTGAACAACCGTTATCGGCATATTGAATTCGGGGTAGACCTGGTCAACAATCTTGTCTCCCATCCAACTTGCGAAAGCTTCGTTGAGCCAGAGATCATCCCACCAGACCATCGTCACCAGATCACCAAACCACATGTGGGCCAGCTCGTGAGCAATGATTGAGGCCATTCTCCGTCTTGTAGAGACACTGGCGGAGGCCTCGTCAACAGCCAGGGCCGTCTCACGAAAAGTTATGGCACCGGCATTCTCCATAGCCCCAGCCCAAAACTCGGGCACGGCAATCAGGTCCAGTTTCTTGTATGGATAAGGGGAGCCAAAGTAGTTTTCCAAGGCGGCCAGAATAGGCGGGGTCATTTTGATCGCCAGGCTGGTCAGATCAGATTTTCCCTGCACAGTTACCACTCGCCCGGGGATAGACATGCCGGGGATATCAACTGTTTCCAGTTTTCCAGTTGCAATCGCCAAGAGGTAAGTTGGGAGCGGTCTGGTCTCGGCGAATTTGATTGCCTTCCAGCTTTCGGTCTCGGTCTCAGATTCGATCGGCGTATTGGCAATGACGTAGTGGGCCGTCGGAACGCGCAAAGTCATTTGGAATGGAATCTTGAATTCCGGTTCATCAAAACAGGGGAACGCCTCTCTTGCATCATCCTCTTCAAACTGAGTAAAGAGATAGCCGTTCTCGTTCTCAATGACACGATACAGTCCGACCGCATTAGTGTTGAAGTCATTCTCAAATTCTATTCTGAGGCGGTAGTTCCCGGGGGATAGCCGCTCACCGGCCAGAATACTGAGCAACCCATGTTTGCCCATCTCAATCTCTGTTTCTATGAGACCAGTGATATTGGTTAGCTCGACCAGACCAAGCTCCATCTCTTCGGCTTGAAGCGCAAAACGGTCAGTTGCTTTATTGACGCTCAGATCAATGACCACAAATCCGGAGTAGTGGGAGGAATCGGCATTAATGGTCAAATCAATTAATTGTTTTACCGGGACAACTTCTTTTCCAAGGCGGGCATCGGCCGTTGATGCGACCAATAACAAAGCAATCGGGAACATGCCCCGAATTAATTGTCTAATGGGACTCCGGCTCTGTTTTTGCATAAGTTCCTCGCTTGAGATTTCTGAATGCGGACTCTGGCTTGTTGCCATTAACACCGTATTAGACTAATTACACCGTTAATGAATTGATTGTCAAGTGACAGAAACAATTGTGGATTTTCAACGAATTAGCGAGTGGATCGTCTAAGTCTATGTTGACAATACTCGGTTTGTTTTTCATCATGTATAAATACAAGGATTTTGTCTTACCTAAGGAGAATCTATTGCGCCAGGAATTGAGAACTTTGGTTGTCGTCATACTATTGGCCCTGTTGATGACTGCAATTTCGAACGCCACTAATGAGACTGCCGACGGAGGAGATGAAATGTTGCTCGAGGAGATGGATTGGTTGGCCGGGCGTTGGGTGGGGGAAGGATTTGGCGGGATATGCGAAGAGACCTGGAATCCCTCTTCCGGAGGCAGCATGACCGGTGCCTTTAAGTTAGTTGTCAACGATGCGGTAGTCTTCTACGAGATAATGACTATCACTCTGGTCGATGGCAAGCCGCAGATGAGACTCAAACACTTCAACGCGGATCTGACCGGGTGGGAAGAGAAAATGGACGTTGTTGAGTTTGCCTATACAAGTAGTGGGGCAGAGTCCATTGAGTTTGATGGCCTGAAGTATGAACTAACCGATGATAAATCGCTTCGCATAGTTGTCGGCCACAAGAGCGCCGAGGGAGAATCTTCAGAGACGGTAATCAAATGCAAGAAACAGCCGCTGTAGAGGCTGGCCGGATAGAATATTGACAGATTAGTGCGTTTGTGACATCTTACTCTCAGTCCCGAATAGCAAGAGACCCAAGAGTCATGTAGAATGAGGTTGCGCCTACTATGGTACAATATGTTCATCGGCTATTGCTGATTTCTCTTATCGGAAGAGTCATTGTTGTTCTATCCTGTGGCGAAGAAAACAATCCTGTCGATCCTGACGATGGAGTTATAGTAGATACTGGTTTACAAACAATAATTAGGCTGTTCGTACTCTATTCCGGCTCGGAGAGTTCTTCCCGACTGGCGATTTCAGGGATTGGCGCGGGCCTTTCGGCGTATAGTTGTCCTATCTCCGCACCAAGTATAAAAACAATCGCGGTGAAATAGATCCAGAAGGCCGAGACCACCACTAAAGCATAAGCGCCATAGATCATATTGAGCGTTGCAATCTTGGCTATATAGAAACCATAGATCTGTTTGGCAATCTCCCAGAGCAGAGCCGCCGACAAAGAGCTGACGAGAATTACTTTCTTGGGTTGTCGTACGTATGGAACAAGGAAGTAAACGATATAAAAAACCATCCAGATCAACAGGAAGGCGACTCCGCCCAAAAATATATCTTCGACCAGTGCAAACCGGATTGCCCGGAGGAGAGCGACACTGTTGGCCATCTCAGACAGGATTTCCCAGGCTGGCAAAATGGTTGTGGACAGGAGAAAGTAGATAATCACCAACGCGAGCAAACCCAGATCACGAACTTTGCCCATCAGGATTGGTTCGTCTTCCGGTACTTTGTAGGCCGTGTCCAGAATTGTCCGCATGCTGCTAAACAGTGACGAGGAGGCTACGACTAACCCGATCACACCAAGAACACCGGTGATATTCTTGAAGAGCTTGAAATGCTCAACCCGGCTGAATATGGCTTGATTGATATACTCGGCGTAACTCTCGTATGGGATGGCACGCTCAATGAAAGTATGAATTTCCTGAGCAATCGAAGGGCGTCCGAATATTGTCCCCAGGACTGAAAAGAGAATAAGGGAGAGTGGTATGGCGCAGACGAACATAGAGAAGGCCAGCCCTCCACCAAAAAGAAAAATGTGATGTTCAAAGGTCCGATGGTAGAGTCCGGTCAGGTAGTATTTTATCGTGCCAAAAACCCAGGCGCTGAATTTACGAAACATTCCGGTCAAATCGGTCACCGTCTTTCAATCATGAGTGTTCGGTCTGACCCTGGTTGTGGCTGATGGCTCAGTCGCAGTATTGAGTTTTTTCCCGCGGAGTTCATAGGTCCAGGCGGTGGTGAGGGCAAAAAAGAAAGCCATCAGATAGCCCCCCTGTCCCCAGGTCCATTCCCGCATATAGAAGATCGTGGTCGCAAAGAGGAACATGCAGACATACAGAGCGACCGACACCGACTGGTCTGACACAGCCAGGCGGGTTTTGACATTGCTCCAGGACTTGCGCAGTCCGGCCATAGCCAGACTGATCAGGGCAATCCCCCCCACAATCCCTGTCTCGGCAAGATACTGCAAAAAAACATTGTGGGCGGACATATAAGAGATACGGTCCCAAACGGAGACCAGGCGAAGGCGCGGCATCAGCTCAACCAGAAGTCTGAAATTACCGATACCGATTCCAGTTAATGGATCCGAAAGAAACGCTTTCCAGGCTGCCGTCCAGAGGACCAACCGGAGCGCCACCGTTCCCTGAGGATCAGACAAGGAGTCAATGAACTGTTCATATCTTCCGATAGCCCCGGACAGGACACTCTCCCGGAACAGGATAAGGATGGTGGCCAGAACAAGAAGAGGGACCAGAAGTGTTTTTAGTCGCCGACGGACCGGCTTCAGTCTGTCTTGGCGCGCTTTGTAACCGGCCATGATCAGTACGACCGGAATCGCTGTCAGCACGGCCAGCAGAGGGGCGCGTGACTGGGTGGCAAAAATGCCTATTCCGATAACAATGCAGATAGCCCCGAATATTAAGCGTTTGGATGGTTTTGAATGAAAGACCAGGAAGGTCAGGGCCATCGGCAATGCGGTCATGGCATAGGTCTCATAGGCCAGCCAGGCAGTGCCAAATATTCTCTGCTCCCCACCGTGATACAGGTAGAGCCCGATATTAATGAGGGAAAGAAAGAAGACCAGATAGACATACCTATGAAGCAGCCGCTCAACCCCAATCTTGAGTGCCATGGTCAAAAATACTCTGAAAGCGAGATAGATTATGAGTATCCGGGCACAGGGTACAATGGAGCGAGCGGGGCTATAAGCAAAAAGGGCTGAGACAAAAGTGATCGCGATAATAAACATGAAGTATCCGTCAAAAAAACCTCTACGCATAAGATGACTTTTATGCAGTAAGAAATCCAGCGCGACTGAAACAGCCAGGAGGCCCATTGCCAGGTCATAAGGATGGATATCAAAAGTTCCGATTGTTCGTGGGATGTATGCAGCCAGCAGATAGAAAAAGAGATAAAAGCAGAGCTGGGGATAGAATACCAGCAGGGTCGCACAGAAAAAAGCAAAGGCGGTTAATGCGATGAAAGTCTCCCCAATAACCAGCAGATAGATAATACTGGTGGTCAGCAAAAGAAGGGTCAATCCGACCAGGCTTATATAAACTCGCCCGACACTGACCGGCTTGAGAGCAGAAAGGCTGTTATTTGCAAGTTCTGACACGGGGCCAAGATATCACAAAAAACTGTTGCTGGCAAGATTGTCCGCGGCAGAACAATCGCTCTTTTGGTCTGAGAGAATTGCGGTTGTCAATCAGATAGTTGGGAATGTCTAAAATGCAGATAGAAAGAGTCTTCATATATCGCCAAATAAGTCGGTTATGATGTTGGATTTCGAGGCTCTTCGATATATATTATCCGGGATTTGGTCAAATCGGGCGGGGCTGGGAACTTCCTCTTGGTTCTGATGTTGTCTCCCCCGAGTAAATTATAGCCGATGCCACCAGTAGCAAAGTATTTGGACAGAATGAGAAGAGTTTCAGCCCTAATCCAGTTGACCAAGCCATCGATAATGCTGCTGGTCTTATTTACCGGCGCAACTTCGCTTATAATAGAGGGGAGTTTCCTTGGACAACCGGTCGACTTTTTCCTGGTCATGCTCGGGCTATTTCTGACTGGCGGCTCTGCTAATGCCTTAAATCAGTATTTTGAACGGGAGATTGATTCCCGGATGTCCCGCACTTCTTCGCGACGCCCGCTCCCGACTCAAAAGGTGAAGCCGACCGAGGCTCTCGTGTTTAGTATTACTATTGGTGTTGTGGGCGTTTTGCTCTTCTGGTACTTTTTCAACCTGCTGACAGCAATGCTCTCTCTGGGCACAATTCTCTTTTATTCCCTATTTTACACGCTCTGGCTGAAACCAAATACGCCCCAGAATATAGTCATTGGTGGAATCGCGGGGGCGATGGCTCCAGTCGGAGCCTGGACAGCAGCCACCGGACAGTTTGATTTTGTCCCCTGGGTCATGTTCCTCATTATATTCCTCTGGACCCCGCCGCATTTCTGGGCTCTGGCTCTCTATTCCCGGACCGATTATGAAAAGGTCAAACTGCCGATGATGCCGGTGGTCGTGGGGGAAGACAGAACCTACAAGCAGATAGTCATTTATTCGTTCGTGCTTTTTTTGACTTCTTTGTCCTTATTATTGCTGGGGGCCGGCTGGTTTTATGCGGCCAGTGCGATATTTCTGGGTTACAAATTTATCCGTAAGGTTTTCAGGGCCAGGGCAATCAGATCGGAAAGTTCTCTCAAGGGACTGTTTGGTTATTCACTTGTCTACCTCTTTGCGCTGTTTATGGCGATTATCGTAGACAGTCTGCTCCTCCCGGGCCGTTTTCTGGGGTGACAGGGAGTTGCTACGGTCCCGCATGAGAACATTAACGATCATATTAACCCACATTATCAAAATGATAACGAATCCTGACTCCGTAAATGGACAAATTGGTTCAGGAATGTCTTTTTTCTATTGACAGTAAAGGGGTGCGGGCATATTTTCACAGGCTGTGACCTGTTTTTAGGTGACAGGAGAGCGATTTTTTTTTGTGTTGGTTGGCAAAGAGCGAATCTATTTATTAGGTGAGATAACTAACTTTTGGCTCAGATATTTCCCAGATGGGTTAATTCCATACCTCTGGTTTTGGCCGCGGTTGCTTTGGTGGGCGCCGCCAGTGTTGTTGGCTTTTTCTGGTATTACGGATCGCCGAAATATACCGATGTCGGCTACCGGCCAACCCAGCCGGTTCCGTACAGTCACAAAACCCATGCCGGTGATCTCGGGATAGATTGCCGCTATTGCCATGTGGGGGTAGAAAGTCAGGCGGTGGCTTCGGTTCCTCCAACGCAGACCTGCATGAACTGTCACACGCTGGTTCTTCCGGAGAGCGACAGCCTCACGCTGGTTCGTCAGAGTTGGTCGACCAACGAGCCGATAGAATGGGTTCGCATTCACAACCTTCCCGATTTTGTCTATTTTGACCATTCCATTCATATTAATAGAGGGGTTGGCTGCATCACCTGTCATGGCAATGTTGCTCAGATGATAGAAGTTCAGCAGGACAAACCGTTGTCAATGTCATGGTGTCTTGATTGTCACAAGAATCCGGGTCCGGAACTGCGTCCGACCAATCAGGTGACCAATATGAAATGGGAAAAGGGAGAAGACCATAAGACGTTTAGTTCTCGGGTTATAGAAGAGAAGAGTATCAATCCGCCGATAGAATGCTCGGGGTGTCACAGGTAATGAAAGAAAAATTGAAAGACAAAACGGGCAAAGAATACTGGCGATCGCTGGAACAGCTGTCGGGCAGCGAAGAGTTCAAGCAGTTTTTGCATCGTGAGTTCCCGGAAGGTGCCTCTGAAATGGACAACAAGTGGTCACGGCGCAACTTCCTGACCATGATGGGAGCTTCGATGGCCCTGGCCGGGCTTGCTTCCTGCCGTCGTCCCGAGGAGAAGATTGTTCCTTATGTGCGCGCCCCCGAGGAGATTCTCCCCGGCCGGCCGCTCTTTTATGCCACCAATATGCCGCTCGGAGATAGTTCAGTCGGGCTGGTCGTTGAGACTCACGAAGGTCGGCCAACCAAAATAGAAGGAAACAAGCTGCATCCTTCGAGTGGCGGCGCCCTTAACTCGATGATTCAGGCTTCAGTGCTCGGGCTCTACGATCCGGACCGTTCACAGTCGGTGACGAGTGGTCGCGACAAAAAGGAATGGGCGGATTTTGCCGCTTTTTGGGTAGAGCATGCCGCGACCTTTGAAGAAAACCAGGGGGAAGGGCTCGCTGTTGTAACTGAGCCGTACGCTTCACCTACTCTGAATCGCCTCTTCTCTGAATTTGGGAAAAAATATCCGAAAGCAAAATGGATTGGCTACGCACCGGTAACCGATGAAAACGTTTATAGCGGGATCAAGGTTGCATCGGGAAAGGACCATCGGCCGATTTATGATTATAGTGCCGCCAAGGTCATTCTGTCGCTTGATTCTGATTTCACTCTGACCGAATCTGAAAATATTATCTCCTCGCGCGGATTTGCCGATGGGCGTCGTGTGAAGAGCGAAAAAGACGAGATGAATCGCCTGTACCAGATCGAGAGCGGACACTCCAGTACTGGTGGTAATGCTGATCACAGACTCCGCTTGCAGTCGGGGCAGATTCCCGCTTTTGCATTGACCCTGGCTTTTGCGTTGCAGGATGAGGGCTTGAAGATTGAAGCTCTCAAGTCGGTAACAAGGCCTTCGGTTCCGGCCGGAGATTCTGAGTGGCAGCGTTGGCTAAAGCCGCTGGCTCAGGATCTGATGAAAGCGGGGAAGCAGAGCCTGGTTGTGGCCGGTTATCGCCAGCCGTCCGAATTGCACGCCCTTGTCTATGCAATCAATCACGCCCTGGAGAGTCAGGCTGTTTCTTACGTAGATTTCTCCGACAGTCTGTTGTCGGATTCAGGCCAGTTTGCCGATTTCACCAATGAAATCCACGAGGGGAAATACAACACCCTGATACTCATGGGCTGCAACCCGGTCTATGACGCCCCCTCGGACCTAAAATTCGCCTCCGCTCTGAAGAAGGCAGCCACCACTGTCCATCTTGGTCTTTACCGGGATGAGACCGGCGCGGCCTGCCAGTGGCACTTGCCCATGTCGCACTATCTGGAACAATGGGGGGATGTCAGATCGGCCGACGGGACCCGTGGACTGGTGCAGCCGATGATTGAGCCGTTGTATGGCGGGCACAGTTCAGTGGAACTGCTGAGTCTTATTACCAATGGCGTAGAGTCCAGAGGGTATGAGCTGGTCCGACAGACCTGGAGCAAACTTCTCAGTGGTGACATTTTCGAGAAGCATTGGAAAAAAATTCTCCATGATGGTCTCCAGGATGGATCGGCTGGCAAACTACGCGATAGCAAAGTTAAAAGTGGGGCCGTCTCCAAGGCCTGTACTGCCAAACTGTTCACGGCTGAAACTTTCAACAGCATGGAAATCGTCTTTGCTGTCTCACCTTCGCTGTATGATGGCCGCTATGCCAACAACGGCTGGTTGATGGAGCTTCCCGATCCGGTGACCAAGATTTCCTGGGATAACGCCGCCCTGATGAGTCCGGCCACGGCCAGTCAGCTTGGAATTGAAAGCAAAGAGATAGTCCGGCTGGCCATTAATGGGCGTGAGATTGAGGCCCCGGCCTGGATACTCCCCGGACAGGCGGATAATTCTATAATGATTGAGCTCGGTTACGGGCGTAGCGGGGTTGGTCGGATCGGTAACGAAATCGGAGCCAACGCCTACAAGCTGCGGACCTGGGAGAGCCAGCATTTTGCCTATGGGCTTACCATTAGCAAGACCGGGCGCAATATGGCTATTGCCAATGTTCAGGACCACAGTAGTATGGAAGGGCGTCCGCTGGTACGCGAGGCTTCGCTTGAGGAATATCGCCGCGATCCGGAATTTGCTCCGGAAATGGTCCAGCACCCGCCGCTGGTCTCAATGTGGAACGAGCACAAATATGACCAGGGATATCAGTGGGGAATGACCATTGATCTCAATGTCTGCAATGGTTGCAATGCCTGCACCGTTGCCTGTCAGTCAGAAAACAATATTCCGGTGATCGGTAAGGCTGAAGTTGAAAAAGGGCGTGAGATGCACTGGATTAGAATCGACAGATATTTTGCCGGTGACGAGAACGACCCGGAAATGGTCTATCAGCCGGTAACCTGTCAGCATTGCGAAGATGCCCCGTGTGAGCAGGTTTGCCCGGTAGCAGCCACCAGTCACAATAAAGAAGGTCTCAATGTGATGACCTATAACCGCTGTATCGGGACAAGGTATTGCTCGAACAACTGTCCGTACAAGGTTCGCCGGTTTAATTTCTTCAACTTCACCAAAGACACACCGGAAGTTGTCAAGATGGCCATGAACCCGGATGTAACCGTGCGTTCGCGCGGCGTTATGGAGAAGTGCACTTTCTGTGTCCAGCGGATAAACGGTGCCAGGCTGGAGGCACAGAAGGCTGATCGTGAAATTCAGGATGGTGAAATCACAACCGCCTGTCAGCAGACTTGTCCGGCCAATGCCATTGAATTTGGAAATATCCTTGATAAAGAGAGCCGGGTGGCCAAAGCTAAAGAGCAGAATAGAAATTATGCCATGCTCTCTGAACTGAATACAAAGCCGAGGCTCACCTATCTGGCCAAGATACGGAATCCAAATCCAGAGTTGAGTTGAGCGGATTGTGAATTGAATACGATGATGAGAAATTTGGGAATAAATAGTTAGTGAATGAAGCCGCCAAAAGATTAGCAGCCATACCTGACCGGTTGGAACCGATGATCGAAGGTGACCCCACTTTCGAGACAATCACCGAGCGGGTCAGTTGTGTGACCGAAGGGAAACCGACCAAATGGTGGTGGGCGCTCTTTTCTGTCTCTGTTTCCCTGACCGGTTTGCTCTTTTTCCAGCTGGCCTATCTTTTCTGGGAAGGGACCGGAATCTGGGGACTCAACAACCCGGTCGGATGGGGTTGGGCAATTGTAAATTTCGTTTGGTGGGTCGGTATCGGACACGCCGGAACCCTGATTTCGGCTATTCTCTTTCTTCTGCGTCAGCGCTGGAGGACTTCGATTAACCGGTTCGCCGAAGCGATGACAATTTTCGCTGTTATCTGTGCCCTGCTATTCCCAACTATTCACGTGGGACGAGTCTGGGTAATCTATTGGGTTATGCCGATTCCGAATGCTATGGCGATGTGGCCAAACTTCCGCAGTCCGCTGTTGTGGGACTCCTTTGCGGTCGGTACTTATTTCACCTGCTCTTTGCTGTTCTGGTATGTCGGGCTGGTGCCGGACCTGGCCACACTTCGTGATCGGGCCAAGTCCCGTATCAAAAAGATATTAACCGGGATATTCTCGCTTGGATGGCGTGGCGGAAACCGCCAGTGGAAACATTATGAACTGGCCTATCTGGTTCTGGCCGGTATCTCAACTCCGCTGGTGTTGTCGGTCCACTCTATTGTATCAACAGACTTTGCAACTTCGTTGCTGCCCGGATGGCACACCACCATTTTCCCGCCCTATTTTGTGGCCGGCGCTATCTTCTCCGGTTTTGCGATGGTCATGACGCTGACTCTGATTGCGCGAGTAGCTTTTAACCTCAAAGAGATCATTACACTCAGGCATTTGGAGTTGATGTGTAAAGTCATGTTGTTGACCGGTTCAATGGTTGGGTATGCCTATTCAATGGAGTTTTTTATCGCCTGGTACTCCGGTAATGATTACGAACGGTTTGCCTTTGTGAATCGTGCCTTTGGTCCCTATGCCTGGGCTTACTGGATTATGATCTCCTGCAATGTTCTGGTTCCGCAGATGTTCTGGTTCAAAAAGCTGAGACGTTCCATACCGGTTATGTTTGTAGCTTCAATTCTGATAAACGTGGGGATGTGGTTCGAGCGGTTTGTGATTGTCTCCACCCTTTCGCGCGGATTTTTGCCCTCGTCCTGGGACTACTACAGTCCAACTCTGTTTGATATTGGAATATATGTGGGGTCGTTCGGACTCTTCTTCACCTTCTTTTTGCTCTTCCTGAAATTCCTTCCGATGGTGGCTATGTCCGAAGTCAAAGGGATTCTTCCACAGGCCAATCCGCATCATGGTCATATTAGTGAGGGAGGACACTAATGGATCTGTTCAGTCCAAAGAAGGGGGCAGACATTATTCTGGCTCGCTTCAAAGACCCGGCCAGCTTGCTGCATGCCGCTGAGAAAGTAAGAGAGACCGGCTATAGTAAATTTGACTGCCATTCCCCCTTCCCGATTCATGGGATGGATCAGGCTATGGGACTAAAGCGATCACCGGTCGGTTATGTGGTTGGATGCATGGGGGCGACCGGACTGGTTAGCGCTATGGTCTTTATGTGGTGGACTTCGGCTGTTGATTACCCGTTGGTCATCTCCGGTAAGCCGTTTTTCAGCTGGCAGGCCTACATTCCGGTCGCATTTGCAATTACGATTCTTTTGTCAGCCTTTGGGGCTGTGCTGGGCATGCTTGGCTTCAATAAACTCCCCAGGCTTCATCACCCCCTCTTCAATTCCGAGCAGTTCTCGGCTGTTTCTGACAACGGTTTTTTTGTCAGCATTGAGGGAGAAGACAAGAAGTACGATGAAGCTCAGACTTCCAAGTTCCTGGAGTCTATTGGCGGCACTAATATTGAGGTCATAAAGGACCTATGAGAAATCTATTCTTTACAGCCGTTGTTTCACTGTTGCTGCTGAGCCTGACCGCATGCTACCAGGGGCGTCCTTCAAAGGAGCCGCCTATCCATCTCAATCCGAATATGGATAAGCAGGAGAAATACAAAGCGCAGGAGTCTTCGATGTTTTTTGAAAACGGTTCCGCCATGCGTTTACCGGTTGAAGGGACGGTGGCAAGAGGTTGGCTGCGTGAAGATGTAGAGTATTTCACCGGAATTAACAGCCGGGGGGATACAATAAAGACAAGTCCGGTGCCAACCACCATGGCCGGACTGCTGCGGGGGAAAGAGAGATTCGAGATTTACTGCACACCATGTCACGGACGAATTGGCAATGGCCAGGGGATTGTGGTCAAGCGCGGGATGCTCCCGCCCCCCAGTTTCCATGAGCAACGTCTGCGCGATGTTGGTGATGGACATATTTTCGATGTGATCTCAAACGGGATTCGCAACATGCCTTCGTATCGACACCAGGTGCCGGTCGAAGATCGCTGGGCGATTATCTCATATTTTAGAGCGCTGCAGCGCAGTCAGAATGCAACCAAGGAAGACGTTCCCAGTACGGTGTTGAACGAGATTGAGTGAATAAACCGAACCTATGAAATTCAATGACAGCACATACACGGTAACCGACTCCGGATCACTTGGCAGAATTGCCCTGGTTCTTGGAATCCTCGGGCTGGCTGCTTCCGCCTACGGTTATACTTCGGATCATGGCCAGTTCTTTCATTCCTGGATGGTCAGCTTTGTCTTTTGGCTGACTGTCGGTTTGGGCGCGCTGTTTTTTACCCTGATTCACTATCTGGCCAATGCCCGCTGGAGTGTGGTTCTCAGGAGGTTCTCAGAGGCGGTTGGACTGACACTCCCTTTGATGGCGCTCTTTTTTATCCCCATTCTGTTTGGTATGCATGACCTCTTTCATTGGAGTCATGAGGAAGTTGTAGCCAGCGATCATTTGCTGAGCGGGAAAGCTTCCTATCTCAACAGCGGTTTCTTTATTATCCGGTCTGTTGGCTATTTTGTCATCTGGGGACTGGTAAGCTGGCTGCTGTACGCCAAGTCCGGTCAGCAGGAGCAGGGGCACAGCGAGAAATGGCTCTCTTCGGTGCGGCGCATTTCAGCTCCGGGAATAATCCTGTTTGCCGTAACAATAACGTTTGCTTCGTTTGACTGGCTGATGTCTCTGGATCCGCACTGGTACTCAACGATTTTTGGTGTCTATATTTTCTCCGGCGCGCTGCTGGGCTTTCTGGCATTTGCCATCATTCTCAACCGATTTGTGTATAGTCAGAATATTCTCAGGGGAATCATTACTGACAACCACTACCACGACTTGGGCAAACTGATGTTTGGTTTCATAATCTTCTGGGCCTATATGGGATTTTCGCAGTACTTCCTGATCTGGTATGCCAATATTCCGGAGGAGACAGTCTGGTTTCTTGACCGCTGGGTTGGGAGCTGGAAAGACTTCAGTCTGCTTCTTATATTCGGGCATTTTGCAGTACCGTTTGTTCTACTGCTGACACGCTGGTCCAAACGGAGCCCGATCATGTTGCCGCTGGTAGCACTACTGTTGCTGGTTATGCACTGGGTTGACCTGTACTGGCTGGTTTTCCCCAGCTACACTCCGGATGGTGTCCATCTCTCCTGGCAGGATGCCGCCTCCCTTATCGGAATCGGGGGTATATTTGTCTGGTTTGTTTGGGGGCGTTATACTTCACGACCACTAATTCCAATTAAGGACCCTGATCTGGGAACTTCTGTGAGACATACGAATTAATATGATTATGGATATGAGCAGCAACGAACCACACGGAAAAATGGGCTACGAGAAGAAGGATGTTTCCACTCGTAAGATTATCTCCTGGGCGGTGGGGCTGACCCTGCTGGTGGTCCTGTTTGTGGTTATGCTGAATGAACTATTTACGTTTGTCAGTGAAGAAGTGATAACGGAGCAGGTGAGAACGCAGGACAAAGCAACTCTGTCTGAACTGAGAGTTGTTGAGGACTCCATTCTGAACAGCTATGGCTGGTCTGACAGCACCAAAACGAGCTATAGAATCCCACTCGACAGTGCCATTGAACTGGTCGCAAGAGAAGCACAATCTGGTAAATGAAGTGACCGGTGATTGAGAATTAGAATGAAGCGAAGTCTTAGCTATATAATGTGTCCAATATTGATCGTTGTGGTCAGTTTGGTAAATTCCGCCGTGAACGGTCAGACCATTCGGGACGATGTTGAAGCTCTCAATGAGATTGATGTTGTTGAGCAGTTGGGAGACAGTATTCCGCTCAATCTTGAATTCACCAACGATCGGGGTGAAAAAGTCACGCTGGCTGATTACTATGACTCGGAGCGGCCGGTCGTGCTGGTTCTTGCCTACTACAGCTGCCCCATGCTCTGCAATTTGGTTCTCAACGGATTGAGCGCCGGGGTGCAGCAAACCGGATGGACACCGGGCGAACAGTTCCGGATTGTCACGGTCAGTTTTGATCCTACTGAAACCTATGAACTGGCGGCCGCAAAAAAGAAAAATTATCTGGCTGAGGCCGAGTTAGACGGAGTTATCTCCGGATGGGATTTTCTGGTGGGCGAAGAAAGCCAGTCAAAGGCGTTGGCCGAAGCACTCGGGTTTAAATACTATTGGGATGAACAACAGGAGCAGTATGCTCATCCGGCCGTTATTTTTCTGACTTCGGGAGATGGCAAAATAACGCGCTATCTTTATGGCCTGGAGTATGCTGGGAACGACCTGAAACTGGCGCTGCTGGAGGCCTCCGAAGGAAAAGTAGGGAGCAGTCTGGACCGCTTGATTTTGTACTGTTTTCACTACGACCCGGATGCCGGAAGTTATGTTGTCTTTGCTGCCAATGTGATGAAACTGGGCGGGGCAGTTTCACTTTTGATCTTTGGATTATTTTTGGGGCTATTGTGGAAACGGGACCGTCGCCGGTCCGCCGTTAAGGTATCAGAGAACGACCGGCTAAGGTCTTAAGGAAATAGAATAGATGGATTCCAGCCTGACAAATATTTTCCCCTCCAGTTCATCGACAATTGCTTCCGATGTAGATGCGTTGTTCAATTTTATTTTTTATGCATCGGCGGTCTTTTTCTCCATTGTTGTCGGCCTGTCTATTCTGTTTGTAATTCGCTACCGGAGAAGAGGGGATGAACCGGCCACTTCGCAGGTCGCGCACAACAATCTGCTTGAAATAGTCTGGACAGTAATTCCAACAATTCTGGTGCTTATCGTCTTTTTCTGGGGTTTCAAAGATTACGTGCGGCTATATGTTGTCCCCCATGACGCTCTGGAAATTAAAGTCACGGCCCAGAAGTGGTTCTGGTCATTTGATTATGCAGAAGGTGCCTCCTCGGTCAATGAACTGGTGGTTCCGGTGGGACATCCGATCAAGCTGCTTATGTCTTCAAAGGATGTTATCCATAGTTTTGCTGTCCCCCAGTTTAGAATCAAGATGGATGTATTGCCCAACCGCTATACGGTGGCCTGGTTTGAGGCGGTGGATACCGGATCGTATAACATTTTCTGTACCGAGTACTGTGGAAAGGGACACTCTGAGATGCTGGGGACCATTCGGGTTCTCCCGGCTGAAGAGAGTGCCGCCTGGATTGAGGCCAACAGTAATATGGGCAAAGGTTTATCGCTCGAAGAGTTCGGGGCGATGCTTTATAAAAAGAAGGCATGTGTAACCTGTCACTCGATTGATGGCTCCAAGAATACCGGTCCTACTTTCAAAGGAACTTTCGGAAGTCAGGAGAAGTTGAAGGACGGAAGCAGTGTGATAGTGGATGAGAACTACATTCGAGAATCGCTGTTGAATCCGAAAGCTAAAGTCGTAGAAGGCTATGAGCCGGTAATGCCTACTTATCAAGGTATTTTGAAAGACCGTCAGGTTGACGCCCTGATTGAGTACATAAAGACACTGAAATAGTGAGAAAAATAAATGTCTGATACAGCTCCAAAGAACTATTTGAACGAACAGAAAGGGATCAAGTCCTGGCTGTTGACACATGATCATAAGCGGATTGGACTTTTGTACCTGTATTCGATCATGACTTTCTTTTTGGTCGGCGGTGTCTTTGCGGTCATGATGCGCCTGGAACTCTGGACACCGCCTTCAGATCTGTTCAGCCCGGATACATACAACCAGCTGTTCACGCTTCATGGCGCGGTAATGATATTCCTGTTTATCATTCCGTCCATCCCGGCGGCACTCGGGAATTTCGTTTTGCCGCTTCATATTGGAGCCAAGGATGTTGCCTTCCCCAGACTCAACCTGGCCAGTTGGTATATCTTTATTATCGGTGCACTTTTTGCAGTCTACTCTTTGGTCAGCGGGGGGGTTGACACCGGATGGACGTTCTACACTCCATACAGTGTGACCACCTCGACCGCGGTTGTACCAATGGTCTTTGGCGCTTTTGTCATGGGGTTCAGTTCTATCTTCACTGGCTTAAATTTCATTGTAACGATTCACAAACTACGTGCACCCGGTATGACCTGGTTCAGGATGCCGCTCTTTGTCTGGGGACTGTATGCAACAGCCATCATTCAGGTTCTGGCCACGCCTGTTCTTGGAATAACTCTGGCCTTACTTATTATGGAGCGCGTGGTAGGAATCGGTATTTTTGACCCGGCTATGGGGGGAGACCCGGTGCTCTATCAGCACTTCTTCTGGTTCTACTCGCATCCGGCTGTTTATATTATGATTCTCCCCGGAATGGGCATTATCAGCGAAGTCATCTCGGCGCTGTCCCACAAAAAAATATTCGGCTACAAGGCAATCGCCTTTTCCAGTCTCGGTATCGCCCTGACCAGTTTCCTTGTCTGGGGGCATCATATGTTTATTAGCGGTCAGTCCGAGTTAGCCGCGATGGTTTTCTCGTTCCTGACTTTCTTTGTCGGGATACCATCCGGGATCAAGATGTTCAACTGGGTTGCTACCCTCTATAAAGGATCAATCGACCTCCGAGCGCCAATGCTCTATGCCCTGGCTTTCCTGTTCCTTTTTTCAATTGGCGGTCTGACCGGAATTTTCCTGGGCGCTATGTCGGTCGATGTTTTTCTACACGACACTTATTTTATTGTAGCTCACTTCCATTACGTGATGGTTGGCGGAACCGTGATGGCGCTGCTGGCCGGTTTGCACTACTGGTGGCCCAAGATGTTCGGGCGTATGTACAGTGAAGGGATGGCTCGCGTTTCGGCTCTGCTGATTTTTGTTGGTTTCAATATGACCTTCTTTACCCAGTTCATGCTGGGTATTCAGGGGATGCCGCGAAGATACGCCAGCTACCCGGAACAGTTTGCGCCGCTGCACGGCTATTCTTCGGTTGGCTCTCTGATAATGGCCGCCGGATTTATCCTGATGGGGTTTTATCTGTTCTACTCTCTGTTTAAGGGAGCCCGGGCTGATAAGAATCCCTGGGGCGCGACAACTCTGGAATGGAGTATTGCCTCGCCACCTCCGAGCGGTAATTTTGATAATGTTCCGACCATTGATTCGGACCCATACGAATATAAGACTGCGGCTGGCCCAAACGGCTGAAGAGAGAATTGTAAGATATGAGTCACTCATCTGATCATCCGGCCAATCTGGCCCACCACTTTACCGAAGTTGAGCAACAGCAGGAATCAGCCAAGCTGGGAATGTGGCTTTTTCTGCTGACGGAGATTCTTCTGTTTGGCGGTCTCTTCTGTTTCTATGCCATTTTCCGGGCATGGAATCCGGATATCTTCCATAATGCCCATTTCCATCTGGATGTTGTCATGGGAACTCTGAATACGGTCGTGCTGATTACCAGCTCGGTTACAATGGCGCTGGCGATTCGTTCGCTTCAACTTGATCAGAAGCGAGCCGCTCTCTGGTTTCTCTGGTCAACCTTGATACTGGCCGGCATCTTTTTGGTGGTTAAGTACTTTGAGTACGCCCATAAATTCCACTTGGGGCAATTGCCCGGAAAGTATTACACCTTTCAGGGGATCGAAGGAACCAATCCGCATATTTTCTTTTCGGTCTATTTCCTGATGACCGGTCTGCATGGAATTCATGTTATCGCCGGAATGTCTATAATTGGTTGGCTGATTGTAAAGACCAGCCGGAACAGGTTTTCCTCTCAGTACTACACGCCGGTGGAAATGACCGGGTTGTACTGGCATCTTGTTGACCTGATCTGGATATTCCTGTTCCCAATGTTCTATTTGATTGGATAATGAAAGTGACCGATTCAATGACAGCCAAACACCATCCGCACGTATTACCACTCGGTACCTACTTGATCATTGGCTCCCTGTTGCTGGCCCTGACGGCTATCACCGTCTATATTTCTCTGTTCGATTTCGGCTCCATGAATCTAATTGTGGCTATGGCCGTGGCCGCCACCAAAGCGACGCTGGTGGCACTCTATTTTATGCACCTCAAATATGACAAAAAGATTTTCTCGATTGTCTTTGTGGGAGCGCTGATCTTCCTGGCCATTTTTATTATCTTTACCATGCTGGATACTCTCCGAAGAGATGATATAAATCCTATCCGAATTAAAACGATCTCGCCCAATGCGGTCATCTATCAGGACAAGCCGGTGGCCGACAGTACCGATACGGCCGGGCAATCCGGTGTGACCGACAGCCTGACGGTCGATTCCGCCGTGACCGACCAGTCATCGCACTGATTATCATAAGGAAAGACTTGTTTTTCCATTCGCGCCTGATTACTATTTTCAAACTACGTTAACCGCACAATTATCGAGCGGGAGCAGATGAAAGTATTCAGAAGACTGGCGTTGATCTCAACAATTGGAACTTATCTGGTCATATTTATCGGCGGACTAGTCCGGGTTTCAGGAGCCGGACTGGGTTGTCCCGACTGGCCCAAATGCTTTGGACGCTGGTTCCCGCCAACTTCGATAGATCAAGTACCGGGCTATTTCGATGCCAGCCGTTTCAATATTGTCCTGGCCTGGATTGAGTATATCAATCGACTCTGCGGCATGACTCTGGGCATTCTGATTCTTATCACAGCAATTCTGGCCGTCAAACATTGTCGGCATAATTTCAAAGTGATGGTTGGCGCGCTCTCTTCGGCCATTCTGGTTACGCTGGTAGGTTTTCAAGGCGCCTTTGTAATCTCTTCTGAGCTGGAGCCATTTGCGGTCTCAATTCATATGCTGTTGGCCCTGCTGCTGGCCAGCGCCATGATTTACACCACTCAACACGCCTATTATGAAGAGGACAAAAGGACCGAAGAAAAGACTGTCTACCCAAGCCGGACCCAGAAATTTATCTTCATGATATGGATTATAACGGGTATTCAGGTAGTTTTAGGTACTCAAATGCGGTCCAAACTGGAGATTCTGGCTCAGCAATTCCCGCTCAAGACAGATTTGGAATGGTTGGATCAGTTGGGCGCTTTCAGCCATTCGCATATGGGGTTGGGACTGATCATGTTGCTCTTGACCATACTCGCCGGGCGGAGGATTCTGGTTGGAACCAAAAGCCTTCCGGCTCTGGCGAGGAATGCGACCATTGCAATGCTGGTCCTGATCAGTATTCAAATCCTGCTCGGGTTTGTCTTTATGCTGATTGGCATGCCGGAACTGGCCCGGGTCTTTCACCTGTGGATTGCTTCGATGTTTTTCGGGGCCACTCTGATAATTTATAATTCGGCTCGAAGAGCCAGGAGCCACTCATGAGTAAGCATAGTCAGACAAAAATGATCTTTGGCCTGTTCATTCCGATCGGCCTGGTCATGGCTCTTATAGCATATTTTGTGGTAGACCGAGCCAAGGAGTCTGTCTCTGACCTCCCCGTAATTGGAGAAATTCCCCAGTTTGTTCTGTTGGCTTCCGATAGTACCGCTTTTGGGACCGAGGAGCTGAAAGGGAAACTGAGCGTGGTCGACTTCATTTTTACGCATTGCAAAGGGCCTTGCCCCGTGATGAGCGCCAATATGGCCGAATTGTACGACAAATTCGATGGCCATCCGGAAATCCAGTTTGTTTCTATCACGGTTGATCCCCTGACAGACTCTCTTGGTGTGATGCAGGAGTATGCGGCCAACTTTGGTGTCGATGACAAGCGCTGGCGATTCCTCACCGGCCAGATTGAAGATATCGCTGAACTCTGCGAGAAGGGGTTTCTGCTGGCTGCTGATGACCTGCCGGGGAATCACTCAACCAAGTTCGTCCTGCTGGATGATCAGGCCAGAATCCGGGGCTATTATGATGGCCGTGACCCAGCCTCAATGACTGTCCTGACGACTCACATTCAAAGCTTAGCCAGACAACTTCCGTGAGCGTATCCGATCTCCCCGCCCTCAATGCTATCCTGAACGGGACCTGCACTGTTCTTCTTACGATTGGCTATATCCAGATAAGAAAGGGGAATCAGGAGGGGCACCGCAAGATCATGCTGTCCGCGCTATTCACTTCCGCCGCATTTCTGATTTCTTATCTGATTTATCATTATTACGCCGGATCAGTCCCTTATCCACACCATGATTGGACCCGTCCAATATACTTTGCTATCCTGATTCCGCACGTGATTCTGGCGGCGTTAATGGTGCCGTTTATTCTACTTGGCGTCTGGCATGCTTTCAAATCACGCTTTGACCGGCATAAGAGAGTCATGCGCTGGACGTGGCCGGTCTGGATGTTTGTCTCTGTCACCGGTGTGCTTGTCTATTTGATGCTCTATCAGCTGTAGCCCTGCCTAATTCTGATTGAGGTGGTTCCCCAGTGACGGGTGGCCGGGTCAAACTTGTTTGGCCCGGATTGATCTCTCGGTCACGCCCGAACAAGTTTGGGCGTGGCACTCAGCGACCATGATTACTGATGCTTTATCAGCTGTGAAGCTTCGGTTGTCGAGACCGCACTGGTTTCGACCTCCATTTCTCCCTGTCTCGCTCAGAATCCGTCAATCTGTAGAAGTCTGGAGGTCACATTGTGATCTTTTTCTCACAATTTGATAGGGTGGAGAACTTGTGAGGATGTGGATTTGTTGTTACCGGTGAGAGTT
>JARGFS010000027.1 GCA_029211095.1 bacterium
CCGGATATCGTCCCCAGTTCTATTTTAGAACGACAGACGTGACGGGCGTGGCGAATCTTCCTGAGGGAGTTGAGATGATCATGCCTGGTGATAACGTAACGATGGACGTGGAGTTGATCACTCCCATCGCGATGGAGAAGGAACTTCGGTTCGCCATTCGCGAGGGTGGTCGCACGGTTGGCGCCGGCGTCATCGCGGAAGTTCAGGAATAAGGGAGCAGATTAGCTCATTATGAACGTTCAGAAAATAAGAATCAGACTAAAAGCGTATGACCATTACGCTTTGGATAAGTCCACGAAAGAGATCGCTCGTACGGTTATCCGGACCGGCGCTCGAATCGTGGGGCCGGTTCCTCTTCCAACCAAACGAACGGTGTATACGGTTCTTCGCTCACCCCATGTCGACAAAAAGTCGCGTGAGCAGTTTGAGACGAGAGTACATAAGCGGTTGATTGACATTTTTGATTCGACCCCGCAGACGGTGGACGCGCTGATGAAGCTCGACCTCCCGGCCGGTGTTGATGTTGAGATTAAGACCTGATAAGGTAGGAAAATGAAAGAAATACTGGGCAAGAAACTCGGAATGACGCGCATCTTCTCTGAAAACGGAGAAGCAATGCCATGTACGGTCATTCAGGCTGGTCCCTGTCCTGTGATTGCCAAACGGACCACTGATAAGCATGGGTACGAAGCTGTGCAGGTCGGTTTTGGAGCGCGCAGAAAGATCAGGACCAATAAGCCAATGGTAGGACATTTTGCAGAATCGGGCGTCGCGCCCACTCAGTATCTTCGCGAAGTCAAATTCGAGGGAGAGGTTGAGGTTGGCGACACTCTGACAGTTGGTCTGTTTCATGAAGGCGAACGAGTTGATGTGAGTGGTATCTCGCGCGGACTCGGTTTTGCCGGTACCATGAAGCGCCACCATTTCTCCGGCGCCAATGCAACCCACGGGCAGTCCGACAGATGGCGTGCTCCCGGTTCGATCGGACAGTCTTCGTCTCCCTCGCGAGTGTTTAAGGGGATTCGTATGTCGGGTCGTATGGGTAAAGATAAGATTACTGTTCTGAATCTTGAAATTGTCAAGATTGTGGAAGACGAGAACCTGATGCTTGTCAAAGGCTCGGTGCCGGGTTTTAGAGGTTCGCTCGTTAAAGTGCGCAGAACCAATCGGAAGTAGGAAAGACGATGAACGTTAAAGTATACAATCAAGAGGGTAAAGAGGTTGGTTCCGTCGATCTGAAGGACGAGGTTTTCGGTGTGGAGCCGAAAGAGAGCCTTGTGCATCAGTACATTGTGAACTATCTCGCCCGTCAGCGTCAGGGAAATGCCAGCACCAAGACTCGTACCGATGTTCGTGGTGGCGGACGCAAGCCGTGGCGACAGAAAGGTACCGGGCGCGCAAGAGCCGGTACAACACGTTCACCTCTCTGGCGAGGGGGCGGTACGGTATTTGGACCGCAGCCGCGAAGCTATGGTTCCAAGCTCCCCCAGAAGATGAAACGTCAGGCCCTGCAGTCGATTCTCTCTGACAAGGCTGCTCGCGAATGTATTCGTGTGGTGGATGAAATAAAATTTGAGAAACCGCGCACTCAGGATATGGTCAATGTTATCTCCAAGCTGGAGCTTGACGGGAAGAAGTGTTTGGTGCTTGAGGAAGGCGTCAATAAGTCACTTGAGTTGTCCTGTCGCAATTTGCAGAAGGTTCTCTTCACCAGGGCTTCTCTGGCCAATGGATATGACATGCTCAACGCTGATATTTTGGTAATTACAAAAGCAGGACTCGAAAAGGTGCAGGAGGTATTTAGCTGATGGAGCCGCACAAAGTACTGCTGTCCCACTTGACAACGGAACGCACAACACAGCTTCGTGTAGACAATAACGAGTATGTGTTCCGGGTTGCCAGAGTGGCCAATAAGTTTCAGATAAAAGGCGCTGTAGAAAAGGCGTTCAAAGTCAATGTTGATTCGGTGCGCACTATGGTAGTACCGGGCAAATTGAAGCGCATGGGAAGAAATCAGGGAAAGCGCCCGACTTGGAAGAAGGCGATTGTTCGTCTGAAAGCCGGTGAATCAATTACGATCTTTGAGAACGTATAAATGAAGTTGGTGTTTTGATATGGCTGTAAAGAAATTTAGACCAGTTACCCCATCGTTAAGGTTTCGGACCGTACCTTCGTTTGATGATATAACGTCCACGGTACCCGAGAAATCCTTGCTGCGTTCGCTCAAAAAGAGCGGCGGCCGGAATAACAAAGGCCGGATCACAGCGTATCAGCGCGGTGGCGGCCACAAGCGACACTATCGCCTGATCGACTTCCGTCGCGATAAGCATGATATCCCCGCCCGCGTGGCATCTATTGAGTATGATCCCAACCGTTCGGCCAGGATTGCGTTGCTGCATTACCGGGATGGTGAAAAGCGCTACATCATTGCTCCTGATGGGCTGAAGGTTGACGCAATGATAGTCTCCGGGGCTAAAGTCGAAAATAATGTTGGCAACTCCATGCCGCTGGAGCAGATGGTGCTTGGTACTATCGTCCACAACGTGGAGATGAAGCCGGGAAAAGGGGCTCAGATGGTGCGTTCGGCCGGTTCCTTTGCGCAGCTGGTGGCGAAAGACTCGGGCAAGGCGATTTTGAAAATGCCGTCCGGGGAGACTCGCACGGTGCCGATTATCTGCTATGCCACTATTGGGCAGGTCTCCAATATCGATCATAAGAATGTTGTTTGGGGGAAAGCCGGCGCCTCACGTTGGCGCGGTATTCGTCCCAATGTGCGTGGTGTGGCTATGAACCCGATTGATCATCCTATGGGTGGTGGTGAGGGTCGTACATCGGGTGGACGTCATCCCTGTACGCCCTGGGGTAAGCCGACCAAAGGGTACAAGACTCGTAGTAAGCGTAAATCTCTCGATCACCTGGTCGAAGATCGCAGAGCCAAGAAGTAATCATGGAGTGTGATATAAATGCCTCGTTCGCTTAAAAAAGGTCCATTCGCAGATGAAAGTCTTCTCAAGAAGATTGAGAAGCTGAACGCATCCGGTGACAAAAAGGTCATTAAGACCTGGTCGCGCCGCTCGATGATCTCTCCTGATTTCATCGGACATACGCTGGCCGTTCATACCGGTAATAAGTTTATTCCGATTTACGTCACGGAAAACATGGTTGGTCACAAACTGGGTGAGTTTGCCCCCACGAGAACTTTCCGCGGTCATAGCGGCAGGTTGGCAGAGCGAGCTTCCAAGGTGAAAGGTTGAGCGTCCGATTATGCTGGTAAAATCATTTGCAAGACTCAGATACTTGAGTATTCCACCGCGTAAGATGCGGCTCGTGGCTGATATGGTCAAAGATATGCCGGTTGAGAAAGCTCTTGACGTGCTTCAATTCACGCCCAAGATAGCTGCTCGCCATCTGGCTAAGACACTCCAGTCGGCTGCCTCCAATGCTTTGTCACGCGAAGGTACGGATCATCTGAAGCCGGAAGATCTATTGATTGATACGATCGTTGTTGATGCCGCCCCGACAGCGAAACGGATTCGTTTCCAGTCGATGGGCCGCGTCTTTCGCTATCGCAAACGTTTCTGTCATCTCACCGTGAATATCAAAGGGGAGATGGATACTTCGGCGGAGGTTTCAACGAAGGCAAAGGCCAAAGTCAAGAAGACCGAAGCTGATGCCGGTGACAAGGCCCCATCCAAGAGCGCGACGAAAAAGAAGAAAGTTAAGAAGCCGAGATCAAAAATTGTCTCGGATGGTAAGGCGTCGACCAAAGCGAAGTCGACCGTGAAGAAGACTACGACTACCAAGAAGACTGGTTAGTCTGAATAAGAATTGAAGTTGATTTAAGGAGTTATAGTTTGGGTCAGAAAACACATCCCGTAGGCTTTCGGCTAGGAGTCATAAAGACCTGGAATAGTCGCTGGTTTGCGCGGGATAATCGATTCTCAGATCTCTTAATTGAAGATATGATGGTCAAGCGGTATATCAATCGTCGTCTCGACAACGCCGGTATTGCCGCCGTGAATATCTCACGCGCACCCAAGAAGGTGACTATTGATATTCACACCTCTCGTCCCGGTATTGTTATCGGACGTAAAGGCGCGGAAGTTGACAAGCTGCGCGAAGAATTGCAGATGTTGACCAAGAAGGACATTCTCCTTAACATTGTCGAAGTTAGAAAGCCGGAGCTGAACGCTCGCCTGGTGGCGGACTCAATTGCCCGCCAGTTGGAAGGGCGTGTCGCTTTCCGTCGGGCCCTCAAGAAGGCGCTGGCCGCCACTATGAAGATGGGCGCGGTTGGTATCAAGGTTCAGTGTGCCGGTCGTTTGGGTGGCGCTGAAATCGCTCGTACGGAAAAATATAAAGATGGACGCGTCCCGCTTCATACGCTTAGAGCCGACATCGACTACTCTACCTCCACCGCCAGCACGACTTATGGTTGTATCGGTGTAAAGGTATGGATCTGTCGCGGTGAGATTATGGAGCAGGGAGCGTTTTATGAGACTGCTGAATCCAAGGACGAGGCGGCTCCTCGCGGTACACCAGATATGAAACGTCCGCGTCGCGGTCCCGGTGGCGGCGGTCCGTCAGACCGGAAGAAATCAAGGCGTCCAAGGGGGCGCGTACGCCGTCGTGACGGCGCTCCGGGTGGCGGGGGACCTTCGGATTCTCAGGCTCCTCGGGGACGCAGGCCGGAAGCGCGACCCCAGTCTGGTTCTGCGCCGAAGAGCGGAGGAACTCCTCCGGCTCCCAAGCCGACCGGTGGTGATCAAGGTGGAAAGCCGGATACGAAGAGTGAATAATAGAAAAAAAGCGATTGCGTTGGAGATATAGTAAATGTTGATGCCCAAAAAGACCAAGTTCCGCAAGATGCAGCGTGGACGCATGACCGGTAAGGCTTACCGTGGCTCGTCGGTCAATTTCGGTGAGTTTGGTCTCAAAGCCCTTGAGCCGTGTTGGCTCACCAATCGCCAGATTGAAGCTGCTCGTATTGCGATGACACGTCATATCAAGCGTGGCGGTAAGATTTGGATTCGGGTTTTCCCGGATAAGCCTGTAACGAAAAAGCCGGCCGAAACCCGTATGGGTAAAGGTAAGGGTTCCCCTGAATATTGGGTAGCTGTTGTCAAACCGGGTCGGATCATGTTTGAAATTGAAGGAATCACCGAGTCACTGGCCAGAGAAGCTCTGCGCCTGGCCGCTAACAAGCTTCCGCTGAAAACGAAGTTTGTTACCCGTGGTGAAACTGAGGGAGCATAAAGATGCTGAAAGTTAGTAGTTTGCGGGAGATGACTCGCGAAGAGATCCAGCAGAAACAGATGGACCTTGAAGAGGAGATGTTCAATCTCAATATGCGCCGCTCGCTCAAGCAGCTCGACAATCCACTGCGTTTGAGAGAGATCGGGCGGGAGATTGCCCAGGTTCTGACCGTTTTGAATGAAGATAAGCTCGGTATCAGAAAACTGGCCAAAGAAAAGGTCACAGTACTGGCCGGTGCGGCAAAAGAAAAAGGCAAAAAGGACTGATTAGATGGCCGAAGCTATTGAAAGAACCAGACGCAAAGTCCGTTCAGGTACTGTTATTTCAGACAAGATGGACAAAAGCATTGTAGTCAAAATTGACCGGACAATGCCGCACCCTCTGTATGGAAAGACCTTCCGGACTTCCACCAAATTCTACGCCCATGACGAGAAGAACGAAGCTGGCGTAGGTGACGTGGTCCGTATAATGGAAACCCGTCCTCTGTCGCTTAAGAAGCGGTGGCGGCTGGTTGAAATTGTTGAGAAAGCAAAGTAAGTGAGAATCTTTAGAAATACTCGCGGTGAAGGTGTAGATAGATGATTCAGGAATTTACGAGGCTCATAGTTGCCGACAATTCGGGTGCCAAACAGGTGATGTGTTTTCGTATCCTGGGTTCTCGGAAGAAAGTGGCTCATATTGGTGACATCATTGTTGTTACCGTCAAAGAGGCCATCCCGGGCGGCACGGTGAAGAAGTCGGAAGTATGTCGCGCCGTAGTGGTGCGGACGAAGTCGGAATTGCGTCGCAAGGACGGATCGCTGATCCGCTTCTCTGACAACGCGGCCGTGATCATCAATGAACAGAACGAACCCCGTGGCACACGTATCTTTGGACCGGTGGCGCGTGAGTTGAGAGACAAGCAATTTATGAAGATCATATCCCTCGCTCCAGAGGTATTGTAGGCGGGATGGTTTAAGATGCATATCAAAAAAGGTGATACAGTTTATGTCCGTGCGGGCCAGGAGAAAGGTAAGACTGGTAAGGTTTTGCATGTGTTTCCGCGCAAAATGATGGTCCTGATTGAAGGGGTCAATATGCGTAAGAAGCACCAGCGGCCAACCCAGAAAAGCCCCAAGGGTGGAGTTATTTCGCTGGAATCGCCGGTACATATTAGCAATATTGGAATCTATAGTTCAACATTGTCCGGGCCAACCCGTGTGTCGATGCGAACCATCGAAGACGGCGGGAAAAAGAGCCGGGTGAGAATCTGTCGCAAGACAGGTGAACAGATATAAGGGAATGGACTAATGGCACGGTTGAAAGATATTTACCAGCAGGATGTTGTTCCCAAGCTGATGAAAGAAAACCAGTATAAGTCGGTGATGCAGGTCCCCCGGATGTCAAAAATCACGATCAATATTGGTGTCGGCGAAGCAACGCAGAACTCCAAGGCTATTGATGCTGCAGTCGAAGATCTTACCAAGATCACCGGTCGCAAGCCCAAAATAACCAAGGCGAGGCAGAACATTTCCAATTTTAAGCTTCGCGAAGGGGTCCCGATTGGGTGCTGTGTTACGTTGCGTCGCGATGCCATGTGGGAATTCTTTGATCGCCTGGTGAACGTTGCAATACCGCGTATTCGAGATTTTCGTGGAATCAGCCCGAAGGCCTTTGATGGCCGCGGCAATTTCAATCTGGGATTGAAAGAGCAGCTTATGTTCCCGGAAATTGACTACGATAAAATTGATAAGATTCGTGGAATGAACATTTCAATCACCACCACGGCTAAGTCTGATGACGAAGCCCGACAGCTGTTGGTTGAGATGGGCTTTCCGTTTAGTAAGTAGGAGAAAGACTCAGTCGTATGGCAAAAACGTGTCTTTTGGAAAAGCAGAAGCGGACCCCGAAATTTGGTGTTCGCAAGTATAGCCGCTGCCGTCGGTGCGGACGTCCCCGCGCCTATATGCGTCGCTTTGGTCTCTGCCGCATCTGTTTCAGACAGATGGCCCTCGCGGGTGATATCCCCGGTGTAACCAAGGCCAGCTGGTAGTGAATAACGAGTTATTGTTTGGGAGTATGGTTTTATGAGTATGACCGATCCGGTCGCTGACCTGTTGACGAGAATCCGAAATGCCTCTCGGGTGAAGAAAAATGCCGTCGATGTTCCGGCCTCTAATCTTAAGAGAGAGATTGTGCGGATCCTGCAGGAGAATAGATTTGTCAGAGACACTGTTGAATTGCCTGACAACAAACAGGGCATAATGCGTATCTATCTGGCCTACAATAAGGGCGATGTTCCTGTTCTGCACGACATTCAGAGAGTCTCGCGTCCGGGCCTGCGCCGTTACGAAGATTCTCAGGGAGTTCGCCTGTCCACCTATAACTCCCGCGGAATCACGGTTGTTTCCACCTCCCAGGGGCTCATGTCAAATTTTGACGCGGCTCAAAAGGGTGTTGGCGGCGAAGTTCTGCTGAAGTGCTGGTAAGGAAAGGATATAAGAATGTCTCGAGTAGGTAAACATCCGATTCCGATCCCCGATAAGACTTCGGTCAAAATCGATGGAAAACTGGTTACGGTTACCGGTCCCAAAGGGGAGCTGGTGCGTGAGATTCATAAAGATATTTCCGCTGCCGTTGAAGGTAGCGAGGTCTTGGTGACCCGTCCCAGTGACCTCAAGAAGCATCGTGCTTTGCACGGACTTACCCGCGCACTCCTCAACAACATGGTTGTTGGCGTATCTGAGGGGTTCAAGCGGGAACTGCAGATTATCGGTGTTGGCTACAGGGCTGAAGTTCAGGGTACTCGCCTTGTTTTGCAGCTTGGATACTCACATCCTATCCTGTTTGCGATTCCGGAAGGTGTAACGGTTACAGCAATAGACAAAGAGCATAAGATATTTGTTGAAGGTATAGACAAGGAACTGGTTGGAGCCGTAACGGCCAAAATCCGTTCTTACAGGAAGCCAGAACCATACAAAGGTAAGGGCATTCGCTATGCCGGAGAACATGTCAAGATCAAGGCCGGTAAGGCTGCGGGAACTGGCGCCTAATTATAGGATAGTGGTGAAATAAGTATGGCTGACAAGAATATTGTAAAAGCAAAGAAAGCTGAACGCCGTCGTCGTCGCGTTCGCGGCAAAGTTATTGGCAACGCCACGCGTCCTCGTTTGACCGTTACCAAGTCACTTCAGAATGTCTTTGCGCAACTGGTAGATGACGAAAACCATGTCACGCTGGCCGCGGCAGCCTCCAACTCCAAAGAGGTAAAGGGCGAGTTGAAGGATGAAATGACCAAGACGGATGTGGCAAAACTGGTTGGCGAGAAAATCGCCGGCCTGGCCAAGGAAAAGGGAATCGAGACGGTTGTTTTTGACCGCAATCAGAACCGTTTTCATGGCCGGATTAAGGCAGTAGCCGACGGCGCCAAAGCCGCCGGACTGAAAATCTGATGAAGTATCTTGTTTTTTCGATAGAGAAAGAGGTGTTGTTTGGCAAGGTTTGAATCGGAAGGTCCAGAATACGACGAGAAAGTAATAACTGTAAACCGCGTGTCCAAGGTTGTAAAAGGTGGTCGTCGGTTTAGTTTTACTGCTCTGGTGACGGTTGGGGATCGTAATGGTAAGGTTGGCGTGGGCTTTGGCAAGGCTTCGGAAGTAGCCGATGCCATCCGCAAGGCCAGCGAATCGGCGAAAAGGGAAATGGTGAAGATTAGCCTGAAAGAAGGCACCATTCCTCATCGTATCAACGGTCAGTTCGGCGCCACAACAGTAATGATGCGCCCGGCTTCTCCCGGTACCGGTGTAATTGCCGGAGGCGCGGTGCGGGCAATATTGGAATCACTCGGTGTACAGGATATTCTGACCAAGGTCCTGGGCAGCCGCAATCCGAACAATGTTGTCAAGGCCACTCTGAATGGACTGGGTTCTCTCCGTACTCGCGAAGAACAGCTTAGTTTTAGAGAACTGGGCTAAGGATCAGTATAGGTATTGAATTATGGCCAGAATAAAAATTACTCAGACAAGAAGTACCATTGATCGCAAGAGGCCTCAGAAGAGGACTATCGAAGCGCTCGGATTGGGCAAAATACGAAAGACTGTCGTTCACAATGATACGCCGCAGATACGTGGTATGATCCGCGCTGTATCCCACTTGATTGAAGTGGAAGAGATCGACTAATAAAATAGAGGCAGCGATGGAGCTACATACTCTAAAACCAGCAGAAGGTTCAACTCGCGATAGAAAGCGGGTAGGCCGTGGCCCGGGAAGCGGATTAGGCAAAACTTCCGGACGCGGACATAAAGGACAGGGTTCGCGAAGCGGATCCCGTAAGAGAAGAGGTCATGAGGGCGGGCAGATGCCTTTGCATCGTCGGGTGCCAAAACGTGGCTTCCACAATCTCTTCAGAAAACAGTTTCAGGTTATCAACCTGAGCGATCTTGATCGCTGTGAAGCTGGCGACATCAACATTGAAACGTTGAGAGCCGCCGGTCTGATCAAAAAACTCTATCTGCCGGTCAAAGTGCTCGGCGATGGTGAAGTTCAGAAGGCTTTCAATGTAAAATTAGCAGCCTTTTCCAAATCGGCCGTCCAGAAGATTGAGGCCGCAGGAGGGAAAACAGAGGTGACTAAGTGATCGACACTTTTAAGTCAATTTTCAAAATCGAAGAGCTGCGGAAACGGATTTTCTTTACGCTCGGACTTCTCGTTGTGTATCGTATTGGTGGACATATTCCAACGCCAGGTATCGATGGATCGGTCCTTTCGGCGGCTTTGTCATCAAATTCAATTTTTGGATTGTTTGATCTCTTTGCCGGTGGCGCCTTTGCCAAAGCGACCATCTTTGCTTTGGGTATTATGCCATACATTTCTGCTTCCATTATGTTGCAGCTGATGGGTGCGGTTGTTCCGTACCTCCAGCGTTTGCAGCGTGAGGGGGAAGATGGTCGGCGTAAGATCACCCAGTATACAAGATACCTGACCGTTCTTATTGCCGCATTGCAGGCCTGGGGAACGGCCGGATTCCTGACCACGATCAACTACAATGGGGTACAGGCCGTACATATGAGTTCGGCCAGCTTTATTCCGCTTACCATTCTGACCTTCACCTGCGGTACCATATTCATTATGTGGCTGGGTGAGCAGATCACTGAACGCGGAATTGGTAACGGTATTTCCTTGATCATCTTCATCGGTATTATCGCTCGTTTCCCGGAAGCTGTGATTGACGAAGTTCAGCGTGCATTCCTGGGAAGTCGGTCATTCTTCACTGGCGCCTTAATGTTATTTATGATGATTGCTGTCATCGCAGCCGTTATTCTGGTAACTCGCGCGCAGCGGAAAGTGCCGGTGCAGTACCCGCGGAAGGTTGTTGGCCGTAAAGTTTTTGGCGGTGCTTCAACGCACCTGCCACTTTCAGTTAACTCGGCCGGTGTTATCCCAATCATTTTTGCCCAGTCAATTATGTTCCTCCCATCAACGGTAGCGCAGCTGTTTCCGACTACTGACTGGATTCAGAACCTGGTTTCGGTTTGGCTGGCCCCGGGTGAATTGTGGTACTCGATCATCTATGGTTTGATTATTGTGTTCTTTGGTTATTTCTATACGGCCATCGTATTTAACCCGGTAGAAATTGCTGATAACATGCGCAAAAACGGCGGTTATATTCCGGGCATCCGTCCGGGTAAGAATACCGCTGAATATATAGAGAAGATTCTCACCCGCATCACTTTGCCAGGCGCGCTCTTTTTTGCCGCGATAGCCGTGCTGCCGTGGGTCTTGATCTCCAAGGCAAATGTAAACTTCTTCTTTGGCGGTACCGGACTTCTGATTGTGGTCGGTGTGGCCTTGGATACGTTGCAGCAGATAGAATCTCACCTGATGATGCGTCACTATGACGGCTTTATGAAAAAAGGTAAGATCCGCGGAAGGTCAATGTAATTATGAATTTTGTCTTTCTGGGCCCTCCGGGGTCAGGTAAAGGAACCCAGGCGATGAAAGTCGCTCAGGAACTTAACCTGACGCACCTCTCAACTGGTGATGTACTGCGCGAAGCAGTCAAGAACCAGACCGAAGTGGGCCTGACTGCCAAGGCATATATGGATAAGGGGGACCTGGTCCCCGATGAGGTTCTCATTGGAATGATTAAGGATAAGGTCACCGGCGGTGAATTGTCCGATGGTTTCATTCTCGATGGTTTTCCAAGGACCATTCCCCAGGCCACGAGCCTGAAAGAGATGCTGAAGGAGGCTGAGGCCAACCTCGATAAGGCTATTCTGCTCGACGTGGATGATGAGGAGATAGTCCGTCGTTTGTCGGGACGCTGGTTCTGTCCGGAGTGCAGCGAAGGTTACAACTACCCGGTGAAAATGCCGGAAAAAGCAGGCTTTTGTGATAAGGACGGCGCCGAGCTTAAACGTCGGCCCGATGATGAGGAATCTGTTGTTCGGAACCGGTTGGAAGTGTACGAGAAACTGACCGAGCCGATTATCGGTTTTTATGCCAAGGAGTCCATTCTGACTTCGGTCAAAGGAGTGGGCAGTCCGGATTCTGTTTTTAACGCGATATTGGAGGCAGTGAAGTAACTGCTATAAATGCCGTGATCATACTGAAGACTAAAGAAGAGATTGAAATCATGCGTCGGGCCGGTCGTCTTGTTTCTGAGACACTGGATATGGCCGGTGAGATGATTCGCCCCGGGTTGACCACTCTTGAGCTGGATACGGCAATAGAGAAGTTCATCCGCGATGCCGGTGCTGTGCCTGCCTTCAAGAATTATCACGGATTTCCCGCTTCGGCCTGTATTTCAATCAATGACGAGGTTGTTCATGGTATTCCCGGCAGCCGGGTTATAAAGGACGGAGATATCGTTTCGGTCGATGTCGGTACTATTGTTGATGGTTTTGTGGGGGATTCCGCCCGTACATTTGCGGTTGGATCGGTCACGGATGACTGTCTTAAGCTGATGGAGAATACCCGAAAATCGCTTCAGGCTGGTATTGACAATGCGAAAAAAGGTAATAAATTGGGACAGATTTCTACTTCAGTTCAGCAAGTTGCGGAATCAGAAGGATATGGCGTAGTACGCCAGCTAGTTGGGCATGGAATTGGGCGGAACATGCACGAGGAACCGCAGGTTCCCAATTTTGGAACGCCCAACGAAGGTCCCACTCTCCAGGCGGGGATGGTGCTGGCGATTGAGCCAATGATAAATATGGGCACCCACGAGGTGAAGACCTTGCCGGATGGGTGGACTATTGTTACGGCCGATGGGAGACCTTCGGCACATTTTGAACATACGGTGGCTATTACGGACGAGGGTCCAGATGTGCTGACGGTATCTTAGCAAGGAGATTATGGCTAAAGAATCAAACATTTCCGTTGAAGGTAAGGTTATTGAACCTCTGCCAAACGCCATGTTTAAGGTGGAACTTGATAACGGTCATGTTGTTCTGGCACATATCTCCGGTAAGATGAGAATGCACTTCATAAAGATTTTGCCGGGTGACAAAGTCACATTGGAATTGTCGCCTTACGATTTGACCAGAGGAAGAATCACCTATCGTTATAAAGGGTGAGTGAGATATGAAAGTAAAATCATCTGTAAGAAAACGCTGCGAGCACTGCAAGATCATCAAGAGACGCGGAGTTATCCGGGTTATCTGTTCACGCAATCCTAACCATAAGCAGCGTCAGGGATAAGCAAATTAATATTCTTGAGATAAGGAGATACCATTGGCTCGTATTGCTGGTGTAGATCTGCCAAAAGAAAAAAGAATCAGGGTTGGCCTGACATATATTTTTGGAATTGGACATCACATTGCTGATGAGATTCTGAAGAAGACCGGTGTTAATCCGATCACTCGCGTCAACAAACTGACCGATGAAGATGTTGCCAAACTTCGCAGCGTAATCGAAGAAGACTATGCTGTCGAGGGTAACCTTCGCGGCCAGATCAATATGAATATTAAGCGCCTGATAGATATCGGTTCATACCGTGGTCTTCGCCATCGCCGTGGCCTTCCGGTTCGCGGTCAGCGGTCCAAGACCAACGCTCGCACCCAGAAGGGTCCGAAGCGCGCTATAGGCGGACTTAAGAAAAAGCCTCCGGGCAAGAAGTAGAGAAATCTGAAAGTGAATGTTATAGAGGTGATTTGTGGCTGATCCTAAGAAAAAAGGTCGTTCTAAAAAGAAGAGTCGTAAAGTTGAGTCCAATGGCATTGTTCATGTCAAGGCAACTTTCAACAACACGATCATAACCATTGCCGATGCTCAGGGCCAGGCTATCTCCTGGGGGAGCGCCGGTAAAGTGGGATTCAAGGGATCCAAGAAATCGACCCCGTTTGCAGCCCAGCAGGCAGCTACCGTTGCCGCCAAGGAAGCTATGGACATGGGACTGCGCCGTATTGAAGTCTGGGTCAAGGGACCGGGCTCTGGTCGCGAAGCCGCCATCAGGTCTTTGGCTGCGGCCGGTCTTGAAATCACCATGATAAAAGATGTCACTCCAATTCCACATAATGGGTGCCGCCCGCCGAAAAGACGGCGTGTCTGATTTTGCGAATAATTTTGGGTTTGATATAGGAGAATAGATGGCTCGTTACCGTGAAGCAAACTGCAAACTCTGCCGCCGCGAGGGAGAGAAGCTCTTTTTGAAAGGCAGCCGTTGCCTGACCGAAAAATGTGCGTTCGAACGCCGAGCTTTTGCCCCCGGTCAGCACGGACAGAACATGCGAAGGAAAATCTCTCCGTACGGTCTGCAGTTGCGCGAGAAACAGAAAGTTCGCCGTATTTATGGCGTACTTGAGAAACAGTTCAAGAACTACTTTAAGAAAGCTGACCAGAAGGAAGGCATCACCGGTGAAATCCTTCTGCAGATGCTTGAGAGTCGTCTTGACAACCTGGTTTACCGTCTTGGTTTTGCGCCTTCGCGCAAAGCAGCCCGACAGCTCGTTCGGCATCGTCATGTGACGGTCAACGACCGCTTGGTCGACATTCCAGCCTTCCAGGTCAAGCCAAACCAGACTATCCGAATCAAGGACAAGTCCAAGAAATTGGAATTGATTCATGATTCGCTGAAAGAAGTTGGCAGGGGCGAGGAAATGCCCTGGCTGCGCCTGAACAAAGCGGGTCTCGAAGGAGAACTGCTCGAAGTGCCTAAGCGCACCGATATACCGCTGACGGTTAACGAACAGCTTATTGTCGAGCTGTACTCTAAGTAAGGAGAATCCCGAACTAGGGAGGTTACTGGCCATATGAAATGGAAGCCACTGACAATGCCGAAAGAGGTCGTCAACGACCAGTCCTCGGCAACAGAAAACTACTCTCGATTTGTTATCGAGCCGCTTGAAAGAGGCTACGGTGCCACCCTTGGCAACGGCCTCAGACGGGTCCTGTTGGGATCTATCCAGGGTTCGGCGGTTGTCTCCATGCGTATTCGTGGATGTCTCCATGAATTTGCATCTATTGACGGAGTATATGAGGATGTTACCAATATCGTTTTGAATGTGAAGAATATTCGCGTCAAACTTCATGCTGATGAAATGCGGACCCTTACGCTCAAAGCGAACAAGAAAGGGAAACTGACGATAGCCGATTTCCAGGGTGACCCGGAAGTTGAGTTTGTCAATCCCGATCTGCACATTTGTGAACTGACTGACGATATTGATTTCGAAATGGAAATCGATATTGATTCCGGTCGGGCCTATTGCCTGGCCGATCAGAATAAAAGACCGGATGTTCCGGCTGGAACGATTTTCGTTGATGCCCTCTTTTCGCCGGTTGTGAAAGTCTCTTACCTGGTGGAAAACACCCGTGTAGGACAGCGGACGGACTTTGATCGCCTCATCATGGAAGTAACTACCGACGGTACTATTACTCCCGAAGATGCGCTCAGTTACGCGGCCAAGCTGCTCAAAGATCATATGCAGCTCTTCATTAACATGGATGAAGAGGTTATGGTCGAGGAGACACCGGCTGAAGATGAAGAGACCGTTCGGGTACGCAGCCTGCTCAAGACCAGGGTGGATGAATTGGAACTGTCAGTTCGTTCATCAAACTGTCTTCGAGCTGCCAATATTCAGACACTGTCTGATCTGGTGACAAAAAGCGAAAGCGAGATGCTTAAGTACCGTAACTTTGGTCGCAAATCGCTCAATGAGATAGGGGCCATTCTGGATGAATTGGATCTTTCCTTTGGAATGGACATTTCGAGCTTCCTTGAGGCTCAGGAAACTAACTAACTGAAAGTAGACGATGGGACACAGAGATAAAGTCAAGAAACTGGGACGCACCAAACCGCATCGCGAAG
Organism: bacterium; assembly: GCA_029211095.1. GTDB lineage: Bacteria > Zixibacteria > MSB-5A5 > GN15 > FEB-12 > JARGFS01. The sequence continues at coordinate 15,542 of JARGFS010000027.1, forward strand.
CTATGCTTGCTAACATGGCTATGTCATTGTTTCAGCATCGGGTAATCAAGACTACCGATGCCAAGGCGAAGGCTCTCCGTCCGGTTGTGGACAGGCTGATCGCCACAGCCAAACAGGATACGCTTCATGCCAAGCGTCAGGTGGCCAAAACTGTGAAACAGAAAGATGTATTCAAGAAACTCTTTACCGAAATCGTCCCTCAGTTTTCAGAGCGGAATTCCGGCTTTACACGGGTCATCAAACTCGGTGTCAGACGCGGTGATGGAGCCTCTATGTCAGTTGTGGAACTTCTTACGGAAAAACCAAAAGTTGAAACCGATGAGAAGGACAAGAAAGGCAAAAAGAAAGCTAAGACTGCTTCCAAGCCAGCCGCTAAAGCTGCTGAAAAATAAGCCGCTTACAACTAAGACATCTTTGACCGACATCAAGCTCGCCTTACGGCGAGCTTTTTTGTTGGGATAATATGTACCCGCATCGGTCCTCTCGCAAATCGACGATCCATCAGCTAGCGCTATGTGTAACACCAGCTTGGTGCCAGATGCTCATCCGTCGCATTATCGCTTGCGTCTCTTTGGTCCATATCCTATAATCAGTCTAAGGTGAAAAACTATTTCATATTCGGAAGCATGGTGAGTGCCTGTCAATTTCTGGAAATAACCAATCAATTTTATTAACCTGTTTTTTGTGTGAGGGGATATGACCGAACAGCCACAGCCGAAGAAAAGAATGTCAAAAGGGTGCATGGTGGGGATGATAGTGGCCGGCGTTTTGTTGATCATGTTCATTGCTGCCGCCGTGACCTGCTGGCTGAAGAAAGATGACCTGGCCAAATTTGGAGCGGTAACATTGCTTGATGGAGTTAAATCGACCCTGGCTCAGGAACCGGTGGCCGGACTTGACACCGCTCAGTTTAATGCTCTGGCCGATGCCTTCAAGCTGAAGCTGAACGAATCTGAGTTGGACTATGAAAAGTACCAGGTCTTTTTCCAGTCGATCCAGACGATTCCATCAGATGAGAAAATCGACGAGGACGAGGCCTGGATTATTGTCGATGGCATGATAGAGTATTTCCCGGACCTCGAAGACTACCGTCCGGAACCGATGATTCAGGAGTCATTCGACTCTGAATCCATGGACGAGTCAGAGGATTCGGTGGAAGAGTCTACCGAGTAGGTTGTACCAGCTTCTTTTATCGAAGGTAAGCTAACCGGCCGGGTAATTGTTACAAAGATAGTTACCCGGCGGTAGAAAATTGACTTTGTCTTTTATGTTACAAGTGATACCAGTCGTAATGTGCTATTTTCTCGGAGGGATTCCTTCGGGGTTGCTTATCGCCCGCGCCTTTGGCGTCAGCGATATCCGGCAGCATGGCTCTGGTAATATAGGCGCCACCAACGTCTGGCGCGTAGTCGGGGGAAAGGCTGCTTTCTGGGTCTACCTGGCCGACATCTCCAAAGGCATTCTGGCTGTTTTTTTTGGGCAATTCTTTTTTGGCCTGTTTGAAAGCAGCATAGTTCCTTATGACACGCTTCTGGTGATTTGCGCGGTCGCGGCGGTTTTGGGGAATGTCTTCTCTGTCTATTTGAATTTCCGGGGAGGCAAGGGAGTGAATACTTCGCTGGGGGCGGTAGCAACCCTGTTGCCGTTGGAGTCGTTGATCGGACTGATCGCCTTTTCTATTGTAGCGTTTTTATCAAAATACATATCGGCCGGTTCAATTGTGGGGGTGTTGACAGTGACCGGCGCGGTATACATTGAACGGTTTATCCTGATGATTCCAATTGCCAACGTCTATCTTTATCTGATAACAGTTATCGCAATTCTGTTTATTTACACACATCGTCAGAACATCGGTCGCCTGGTCAAGGGGACGGAAAATCGGTTTTCATTCTCGACATCAAAAGAGGCAGGGTCAAATGTCTGAAATCGTTGCAATTCTTGGCTCCGGTTCCTGGGGGATGGCGATGGCCCACCTGCTCAACCGGAACGGTTGTCAGGTGACTCTCTGGGAGTTTGATATCCGTGAGTACAATAGACTACTTCGCAATCGGACTATCGAAGAAAAACTGCCGGGCTTTGCTCTCGCCCCTGAGATACAGATAACCAACGACTTGACCTCCGCAATTGCCGGAGCACAGCTACTGGTGGGAGCGGTCCCTTCGCAGGTAGTGCGACCGGTGCTGGAGCGGATTGGCCCTTTGCGTGATGGAGTCGGCTATCTTAACCTGGCCAAAGGGATTGAGACTGATAGTCTGTTGAGAATGTCCCAATTAGTCGCCGAGGCATTGAGGCTCAAACCGGAGGCCATAGCCACTCTGTCCGGTCCTTCGCATGCCGAAGAAGTGATCGCTGACATGCCTACTACCGTGGTGATTGCCGGGCAATCGGGTGAATACACCGCCAATCTGCAAAAGCTGTTCAGTGGTGATAATTTCAGAGTATACGGCAGTGATGATATTGTTGGAGTCGAGTTGGGCGGATCGTTAAAGAACATTATTGCGATTGCCGCCGGTATCTCGGCCGGTTTGGGAATGGGGGATAATACTTTTGGGGCGCTGCTGACCAGAGGGTTGGCCGAAATCACCCGTCTGGGTGTCGCCATGGGGGCTGACCCCAAGACTTTTGCGGGACTGTCTGGTCTGGGTGACCTGATTACTACCTGCAGTTCCCGTCACAGCCGGAATCGACTTGTTGGTGAACGGCTGGGGAGGGGAGAGAAACTGGATGAGATTATTGACAGCATGGCCATGGTGGCCGAGGGTGTTCTGACGACTCGCTCCGGAAAGGCGCTGGCTGAAAAGCATGGTGTGGAGATGCCCATAACGGGGGTGATCTACCAGGTCCTGTTTGAAGAAAAGAACCCGGCCGAAGCTGTCAGTGAATTGATGGGACGGGGATTGAAAACAGAAGTTTGGAAATAGACTCGAGAGGGAGGACCTATGGCAAAACCGACCGCCGTTGAAAAGCTCTACTACTCGATCAGCGAAGTGTCCGAGATGACGGGACTCGAAGCCTATGTGCTACGATACTGGGAGAAAGAGTTCCCCTCGCTGAAACCGAAAAAGAACCGGGGTGGGAATCGTATCTACACCAGTCGAGATATTGAGCTGATCAACCGGATTCAGCACCTGAGACGGAGCGAAAAGCTGACCATTGCCGGGGCCAGAACTAAATTGGCGATGCGGAAATCATCGGAAGTAAAAGAAAACATGCTCCTGTCGGCCAAAGCCAGAACACTGATTGGCCAGATGCGAAAAGAGGTCAAAGAGCTTCTAAAACTTTTCCCTTGAGTTTTGCCTGAATTTCGATAGATTCCTATCTGGTCAGGGCAACAAATCTGATGTCGGAGCGTAGCGCAGTCTGGTTAGCGCACTCGCTTGGGGTGCGAGAGGTCGGCCGTTCAAATCGGCTCGCTCCGACCATAAATCACTAAATTCGGCCGGTTTGACCGGCTTCTCTTTTTTCTCTCGTTTTGGCTCTCCAGGTGTAGAAACTATATGACCAACTTTCACGAAAACTCTGCTCTGGTTATGGTGCCGGCTTTTAATGCCGGTGAGTACCTGACCGAGTTGATAAACCGCCTGCGTCAGTTTGTCTGCGATTCCAATCTGCTCGTTGTGGACGACGGATCAACCGACAACAGCGCCGAGATTCTAAAAGTGCTTGATGTCAATCGGATCACTTTTGCCGTAAACCGGGGCAAGGGGGCCGCCCTCTCAACCGGTTTTGAATACGCGATTCGAAACGGCTATCGTTCAATAGTCACTATTGATGCTGACTTGCAGCACCTGCCCGAAGACCTCCCCGGTTTTTTCGCTCTGGATAACGGCCATCGGGTCGTGGTTGGCACCAGAACAATCAAGCTTGACCGGATGCCTTTTCCAAGGTGGCTGACCAACAATATGTCATCGTTGATAATCTCTGTTTTTTCCTCCAGCCGTGTCCGGGACAGTCAGTCCGGGTATCGCCTGATCCCCATCTCTCTGCTCAAGACACTTGATCTCAGGACTACCGGCTATGACCTGGAGTCAGAGATACTGTTCAAAGCGGGTTTGGCCGGATGCTCTGTTCACGAAGTTCCTATCTCCACGATTTACGAAGGCTCTCAGTCCTATATCAATCCGTTTGCCGATAGCTGGCGATTCATCCGACTGATCTGGCGAAGAATCTGGGCCTGAGTCCGTCACACGCGATCACGCAATAAAGTGAGGCAGCAATGCTTGCAAATTCCATTCAGGCTGGTTAGCTTGTCCTGATATGAACAAGAACATTGAACGATCCAAAACAAGACTGAAAATCTTGATTACCAATGATGATGGCTACTACTCTGACGGGCTGAGGGCTCTGGAGAAAGCAATTTCCCGTTTCGCCGATACTTATGTTGTGGTCCCGGACCGGGAGCAGTCGGCCAGCTCACATTCGCTGACCCTTAACCGTCCTCTCAGAGTTCAGAAGCTTGACAAGCATAAGTACACCACCGATGGCACACCCACCGATTGTGTCATGCTGGCCATTCATCTCTTTTTCAAAAAGAAAAAGCCGGATATGATAATTTCCGGGATCAATCATGGGGGCAATATGGGGGATGATGTCACCTACTCAGGAACGATAGCGGCGGCTATCGAAGGCTCCATTCTGGGAGTACCTTCGATTGCCGTCTCAATGGCGAATTGGCGTCCCAATACAAATATGACCCGGGCGGCTCGGTTCGTTTCCAGATTAGTGAAAAAATATGACCAGATGGAACTGGATCCGACAACATTCCTGAACGTTAATTTCCCCGCTGATTGTGGCCAGGCCTACTCCAGGTGCGAGTTTACCAAGCTCGGATTTAGACAGTACAAAGATGTTGTGATTCACAAAACTGATCCTCGCGGAAAGCCCTACTACTGGATTGGGGGACGGCCCAAATGGAAGTCCACTGGGGGTACAGACTTTGAAGCCATCCAGCGGGGAGTGGTTTCTATTACTCCACTAAAACTGAACTTCACAGACCAGACTTCCCTGGATAGGATCGCCGAGTCCGGTTTCAGACTCTGATGGTTGAATGTCGGGCCTGGGCGGGATCAATACGGGCTGGCAATATTCAGTTGACTTCCGATGAGAATAATATATCATAATCTGCTGATACTATTATCGGGGCGTGGCGCAGGTTGGTAGCGCGCTTGGTTCGGGACTAAGAGGTCGCTGGTTCGAATCCAGTCGCCCCGATTTAATTTAGGTTATTTTTTCTCATTGGTGACATTACTCACTTACGATTGACAACTTTGTTTCATTAGACCTTTCCCGGAAAGGACTCTTAAAAAATGTCTGAACAGAGAAAACCGGTTGTGGCCATTATTGGGGCCGGAAAATGCTCCAAAAAACTCAGAGATATGGCCCACGAGGCTGGTAAGCACATTGCCGAAAACGGCGGTGTTGTCGTTTGTGGCGGTATGGGCGGAATCATGGAAGGAGCCGCCAGAGGAGCTCGAGAAGGCGGCGGACTGACTATTGGAATACTGCCGACTGACAAAAAGGAAGATGCCAACGAGTTTATCGACATTGTCATCCCGACCGGATTTGGCGAAGCTCGAAACCTGATGGTGGTTCGTTCAGCCGATGCCGTGATTGCGTTTCCCGGAAAATACGGCACCCTGACCGAAATGGCTTTTGCTCTTCATGCCGGCAAACCGTTGATTTCGGTTTCAGCCTGGAAACTTGGTGATGAGATTCGGCAGGTTGATTCTCCGCTGGAAGCGGCCAAACTTGCATTGGAACTCATTAAGGAGAGTGAGTGAGCTCGGTCCGGGCTGAACTTAGAATCTCCGGACTGGTCCAAGGGGTTGGATTTCGCTACTTCTGTCACTACACGGCGCGCAATCTCAGTCTGACCGGCTGGGTGAAAAATGAGGCGGACGGCACGGTTCGCTCGGTAGTGGAAGGGGAGCGGAGCGCGGTGGAGGCGCTGATTGCTGATGTTAAGATCGGCTGTCGTTCTTCGCGAGTCAGCGATGTGGCCATACAATGGGCTGAGTTTGCCGGAGAGTTTAACGATTTTGAGATTAGGAGATAATTGAAAGCGGCTAAAATCATGGATGAGATAAAAAAATATATTCGCGAAGTTCCCAACTTCCCCAAACCGGGGATACTGTTTTATGATATTACGACTCTCATGCAAGATTCAATCGGTTTCAGGCTGGCCGTTAGTTCAATGGAAAAATATGTCAGTTCACGAGGCGCGACCAAAATTGCCGCTATTGAATCACGCGGTTTCTTTTTTGGCGGCGCTATCGCCGACCGCCTGGGGCTCTCGATGGTTCCGGTCAGAAAACCGGGGAAGTTGCCCTCGGAAACGATCTCCGAGGAATACGACCTGGAGTATGGCACTGACAAACTTGAGATGCACAAAGATGCTATCAACGATGGTGACAGAGTTGTCATTGTCGATGATTTGATCGCAACCGGCGGCACGCTGGAAGCTACCTGCAACATGGTCCAGCGTCTGGGAGGGGAAGTGGCCGGGATATCAACCGTGATCGATTTATCCTTCCTGCCCTGGCGCGAGAAATTGGCTGCTTACGACGTCAACTACCTGATCTCCTACGACTCCGAGGAGGCATAGCCTTTTTTTTGCTTCGCTTAAACACCCACATAGTGGGTTCATCTCCTTCGGACTCTGTCTAAAATTGATTATGCTCGTGTCGGGCAGAACCCTTAAGCCGTTCTGCCATTGCCTGTGGCGGAACTGCTGAAGAGTTCCGCCCTACTCGTTTTATAATTTATTTTCCTGCAATCACAATTCCTGTTTTGGGTCATGGCGTAATTGGGTTTGTTTTGTCATTTTTGAGTTTGTAACAGCCGATTTGGTGATGAATCCGATTGTAGTGATCAAAAGGGTTTGGGCTGTTCATAAGTTGTTTCATTTTTCGTCTCCTTTCTATTAGTTAGTTGGAGGTCAGGTTCTTCGCCGAATTGCTACCGAATCAGCGGAAAACAGCAGTTGGCTATGAGTGGAGTTCCCGCTTTTGTCTATTATGGCCTGGTGTTACCACTTTCAACATTGCGTGGGAAGGATTCGTCCATTAGTGTGTAGGAAAAGGGACGGTCACGCAGGCCAATTAGATAGAGAGTGGATTTGAATCGTAGGGCAGGATCCCCGTGCTCCTGCCATCTTATTATCCAACCAAGAGTGTCAGGAGGGCAGGCCTCCTAACCTACCAAACTTCTCGTGTGATTCGCAGGATAGAGGGACATTTGCTGTCGCACGGGGATGTGCGGCAGACACAGAATCTGATACCGGGTCGCGAGATCGGGCTGTCATGTTGTGTCAAGAGCAAGACCTACTGCTTGATTTCCTGCCGCTGAGCGTATATAGTAGGATACTAATCTGCCCCCGTAGCTCAGTAGGATAGAGCGTCGGTTTCCTAAACCGTGCGTCACAGGTTCGAATCCTGTCGGGGGTACTCTGATTCTGTAATCTGAATGGCAGGATTACAGGAATCTGCCCTAAATCGTATGGTTGAGATTCGTTTTGAAGGGAGGGTCCAATGGCTGAACGAGTATTTTTGGTACATGGCTGGTCAGTAGCGCAAACCACCACCTACCAGGCGCTTCATCTAAAACTGGCCGAAGCGGGCTTTGACCTGACTGAGATATATCTGGGGAGGTATGTCTCGCTTGATGATCATGTCGAGATCAAGGATATCGCCACTGCGATGCACAACGCTCTCAAGAAACAGCTTGGTGTGGGCCGGTGGCAGGAGCCGTTCCATATTATTACGCACAGCACCGGAGCGTTGGTTGCCAAAGAGTGGGTCATCCGACACTATACGGGGAAGTTCTGTGAGAACAAGCCGCTCCGCAATCTTATCTTTCTGGCCGGGCCGCATTTTGGATCACGGCTGGCCCATCATGGGCGGTCCATGATATCACATCTGAGGTATCTGGGGGATACCGGGAACCAGGTTCTGACTGCTCTGGAACTGGGTTCGGAATTTTCCTGGCAAAACAATGAGTTGTGGTTGGACCGGAAGAATTGGAAGCGAAAAGGGGTGCGGCCGTACTGCATTATCGGGGATCGGATTGACAAGAGCTTCAAAGAGAAGATGATATTTGCCGAGAAGATATTTCCTGCCGCTTATGAAAAGGGCTCCGATGAAGTGGTACGAGCGGCGGCAGGGAATCTGAATTTCCGTCGCTACCTGGTTGATGCTGCCAATAAAGAACGGAAGATGGTTGGTGAAATACATTCGGTTCCGTTTGTGGCGCTCAAAGACTACACCCACTCCGGGGATGAATTGGGAATCATGAACTCAATCAGGAAGAGCGCCAAACCATCGATGGTTAAATATCAGAATCTAAAACTGATTCTCGATTGTCTGGCGGTCAAAAGCGAAGCTTCCTATGAAAGAGTCAGGGATCAGTTTGCGCAGATAACAGAACTCACCAGGGCAAAGCGCAAACCATTTGCGCAACTTGATTTCAGGTTCCGTGATATCACCGGTGCCCCTATTGATGATTATGTTGTGACACTGGGAGCGAAAGTCAACGGCGAGGATAAAGCTTCAAAGACGGTAGCGCATACGCACAAGAACAAAGCGACCCCGAATCATTTCACTGTCTTTATTGATCTCAAAGAGTTTGAACCGCACCTGACCTATTTCCTGAAGTTCGATTCCAAGAGCCATACGGAGCTGTTTAGTTATGCCCCCGATCCGTACCAGATTGAATTTGAAGGGACCGAACTGACCAATGTGATCAGTGAGAATCAGACTACGCAGATTGATGTGATTCTGGATCGCACGAGTAGCGAGAAGCTGTTTCTGTTCCACAAAGGGACTGATGACCGGCTGCATGTAAAGTGGGACCGGGAGGGGAATCTTGTGGAAGAGAATAAGGAGATAAAGTAGTCGATATCTCTCAGACCGGGTTTGTCTGTCTGGAAACGGCCGAACTCTAATATTTCGCCTGGATTTGTGGTCAGTTGATTCTCACTCGCAACTCTTTGCGATTCAGACGAATAAATACTGCAAATTGAGGGCAAAATCCATTGACAAGCCATAGACAGGCCCATATATTTTTTGATTGTTTTGAGGTTTGACCGTCTATAGATAGGTTGAATTAAATAGTCTATTACTTAGGAGTCCAACTGATGAAATCGTCGTTTGTACGAGTCGCCGCCATATTACTCTGTCTGTCAGCAACCGCTTTTGCCCAGCCGGAAACCAACCAGCTGCGGAATTTCAATTTTGACTTTGGCGCTACCGGCGCCCGGGCCGAGGCTATGGGGCGGGCCAGCATTGGTCTTTCTGACGGTATTACCGGCGGAACCGGCAACCCGGCCGGCCTGTACATGCACGATATGCCAATTTTTGGTATCAGTTATAGTCTTTTCAGTCCGCGCGGAACAACCGAAATCACGGAAGCGGTTAGCAACTCCGGCGCGTACCTGGCTGATCATATCGGTAGTTTTCGCTCCATCAGCAGCGCCAATTTTCTGGCTCCAATCAGGATAAAAGGACACAAGTTTGTCGGCTCGATCAACTATTTCCGAAACTATAGCGAGTTTGAATCGGTTACCCTTAGAGCCAGCGGCAATGTCCCGGTCACACCGGTAGATACTTTTTTCACCAGTGATTACAGTCCCCAGTTGCCGTTGGTCAACGAAGATAGTTCAAGTACTTTTAGTCACACAGAATTCGATGAAACCCAGGGCGGCCTTGATGTGGTCAATTTTGGGTTTGGAACCCGCTTGTCGGGGTCGTTCTCCTTTGGGCTGGCACTGAATGTTTACACTGGAAAGATGGAGCGAATCGGGCTTGGGCTTGACACGCTTGATGGCGTTCAATCGAGATTTATTGCGGCCAACCAGGCCGCCGAGTATGTTGTTCGGAAGGACGTTATTGATACGCTGAAATTCAGTGGTGTCAACTTTACTCTGGGGCTCAAGTATAACAAGGAGAAGTTCACGGCCGGTTTGATTATTCGGACTCCGCTGAGCCTGGGCGTTGGGACGGAGCGAACTCTTACAACGACCGTTTATGTAAACGGATTGGAACGGACCGATTTCCGTTTTTCTCTCTTGTCGCCCAAAATTGACCCGCCGCTGAGTAAATATGAATTGCCGCTCATGATTGGCATTGGAGGGAGCTATCAGGTGAAAGAGAATTTCCTGGTGGCGGCCGATCTGGAGATGAGGCAGTATAGCTCGACAACAGTCAAATTCCGGGACTCTCTGCTTATTGGAGCATCGGGAAACAATACTGAATTCTACACGGAATTTGATCCTTCGCAAGTTGAGTTTATGAAATGGCAGGATGCCATTGTGGTTCGTCTGGGCGGTGAGTATCTGAAAGAGATGAGTTTCGGCACGGTTCCGATTCGGGCCGGTTTTGGCTACGTTCCGGTTCCTCCGGCGAGCATTCAGACTGCCGATGGGACTACCTTCTCGGCCAAGACAGTGGCCAATATGGACCTCTCCTTTGGTACCGGAGTTCATTGGGAGCAGATTAAGCTCGATCTGGCCTACACCTATACGATAAGAGATAGGGATGTTTTCTATATCGATTATAAGTATAAAAATCATCGGATCAGTTTTTCATTCACAGGAGTGTTTTAGGGAACGGTTGGTTGCCCAAGACGGTGTAGGATCGTCCACCACTCACTCGTTCTAAGGGACAGCTATGTCCTGCCGATAGTAATAGTTTGGGAATCAATTCGGGAGTAATGATGCACAATAAGGTTAGGCTTTCTAAAAGACAGATAAAAGAAGACAAATTTACTGCTTTCATGCTGAGTACCAAGCGGTACGCGAATGACAACTGGCAGTATGTTGCGCTGGGTGCCATCGCGTTAGCGCTGGTCTTTTTTGCTATCGGTTATTTCACCACCTCGGCATCAAGTCGTGTTTCTGAATCGGCCAGCCGGTTTTCTCAGGCCCTGCTTGAGTACCGGAATGGGAACAACCAGGTGGCCATGCTGAGCTTCTCTCAGATCGTGGATGAATTTGGTGATCAGGAAGTTGCCGAACAGTCAACATTCTT
>JARGFS010000028.1 GCA_029211095.1 bacterium
TTGGACATTATGTCACCGGGCATGTGGATACGGTGGGCCGCATACAGACCATAAAGAAGATCGGCGAATCGGTAGAGATTGTCATTACCTATGAGTCTGAATTTGACTCGCTGGTGGTAGAGAAAGGCTCTATTGCGATCAACGGCGTCTCTTTGACTGTCAACCATGTCACAACCGGTCAGTTGAGCGTCAATGTCATCCCGCACACTTTGTCGGCAACGAATATGAATGACTGGTTACGGGGGTACAATGTGAATCTGGAATTTGATCTTATTGGAAAATATGTAATTAGACAATCTTCTTGGAATAGATCTCAATCAATTACTGCAAAAAAATTGAGAGAAAGCGGATGGTAATATGAGCGGCGAATTCAAATTGAATACAATCCCGGAAGCGCTTTCCGACATTAAGGCCGGTCGTTTTGTGATCGTTGTTGATGACGAGGATCGGGAAAACGAAGGTGACCTAATCATGGCTGCGGATTTTGTCTCACCGGAGGCGGTAAATTTTCTCGTCAAGCACGGCCGTGGTCTGGTTTGTGTCAGCCTTAACGAAGATCGAATTGCGCGCCTGAAGCTGCATCCGATGGTCGACAACAACACCGCCAAGCTGGGGACCAGATTCACAGTCTCGGTTGACGGAGTCGAAGGTACCACGACCGGGATATCAGCTTCGGATCGATCCAACACAATTGCCATCCTGGCCGATGACAACGCTGTGCCGGAAGATCTCGCCCGTCCCGGGCATATCTTCCCCATTCAGGCGCTCAAGGGAGGGGTCCTCTCCCGGGCCGGACACACGGAGGCCTCGGTCGACCTGGCCCGCATGGCCGGATGCAAGCCGGTTGGCATTCTCTGCGAGATTATGAATGACGACGGAAGTATGGCTCGCCTGCCTCAGCTGGTGGAGTTTGCATCCAAGCACAATCTGAAAATAATCACAATCAAAGACCTGATCACCTATCGCCGGGACACCGAAAAACTGGTGGATAAGATTGCCAAAGTTAAACTCCCCACCAGTCATGGCGATTTCATGCTGCATCTCTACAAGTCCGAAATCGACGATCACCATCATCTCGCCCTTACCAAAGGGGAGGTGGCCGGACAGAGCGGTGTTCTGGTTCGCGTCCATTCCAGCTGTTTGACCGGCGATGTCTTTGGCTCCTGCCGTTGCGACTGTGGCACACAGCTTCATTCGGCAATGGAACAGGTAGACCGGGCTGGCTGCGGCGTAATTGTCTATATGCGTCAGGAAGGGCGCGGGATCGGGCTGGCCAACAAAATCCTCGCTTACAAATTGCAGGAAGAGGGGAGAGACACGGTCGAGGCTAACGAAGACCTCGGGTTTGAGGCCGACCTCCGCGACTACGGTATTGGCGCTCAGATTCTGGTCGACCTCGGTTTATCATCGATCAGGCTAATGACCAACAATCCGAGAAAGATTATCGGTCTTGAAGGACATGGGCTGGAGGTTCTGGAACGAGTCCCTTTACAAATCAAGCCGACCAAACATAACCAGTCATATTTGCAGACCAAGCGCGACAAGCTTGGCCACCTGTTGAATCAAATGCAATAATTGCCGGGAGATAAAATGAAGTACAATCTGTTACAAGGTGAGTTAAACGCTAAGGGGATGAAATTCGGTGTCGTGGTCAGCCGCTTTAATGAGTTCCTGACCGGCAAGCTGGTTGAAGGGGCAGTCGATTGCCTCACCCGGCATGGTGCCGATGAAAGCAACCTGACCGTGGCCTACGTTCCGGGCGCTTTTGAAATTCCGTACGCGGCGGCAAAAATGGCCGACCCGACCAAGTATGATGCTGTCATCTGCCTCGGTGCTGTCATCAGGGGAGACACTCCCCATTTTGATTTCATTGCTTCGGAATCCTCCAAAGGGATCGCACGTATTGGGCTCGACAAAAACATGCCGGTTATCTACGGGATAATCACCGCCGACACTCTTGATCAGGCTATCGAACGAGCCGGTACCAAAGCGGGGAACAAAGGCTGGGATGCCGCCCAGACAGCTATCGAAATGGTCTCCCTGTATAGAGCGATGGATTCCTGATGAGCGAAACCTCACCCCGACACAGGGCTCGGGAACTTGCATTGCAGGCTCTTTATGCCCTTGAGTGTGGCGATGATGAAGCGGCGAATATCAGACAAAATGTGATCTTTGACGAGAAGCTGAACGCAAAAGGGCACGAGTACGCTCGCTTCCTCTTTGATGCCGTCATCAAAGGGAGGGAGTGGGCCGATAGTATTATCTCAAGCCATGCGGCCAACTGGAAGCTGGAGCGGATTGCGGTAATCGATCGCAATATCCTCCGTCTGGCCCTGGTGGAACTGGATAAGTCACCCGATGTTCCTGTACGCGTGGTTATTAACGAGGCCATAGAGTTAGCCAAGACTTTCTCAACCGGACAGTCTTTTGGATTTGTGAACGGGATTCTGGATCAGTACGCAAAAGAGTGCGAAAAGGCTGACCCGAAAGCCTGAAAAACAATCTGGACAGGGGACCTAAATAGGTTATATTCAGCCACTTGTAGAGCTGGTTGGTGGGAACGCCCAACAAGGCACAATCAGTACAGTTAGACTTCAGACTTAGCCGGGAGAGAACTCTGTCTTGACACAGGAAGTTGACAAAAGAAATCTCGTTATAGGCTTTTCAGTCTGGCTGTTTGTTCTGGTTATCTACTGGCTCACCAAAGCGCCAACAGTCTCGTTCTGGGACTGTGGTGAGTTTATTGCCGCCAGCGTTTCTCTTGGAGTTCCCCATCCTCCGGGGACCCCGCTCTATGTTCTCATTGGCCGCGTCTTCAGCCTGCTCCCGTTGGCCGCCGACGTTGGTGTTCGAATAAATCTCCTTTCCTCAATTAGCTCTGCCTTTACCGCCCTGTTTGGGTACCTGGTGGGAGTAAGATTGTTGCGCTCCTGGTTTGGAACTGACAAGTCGACCGTGGCCCGGTTCCTGATGTATGCCGGGTCTGTCTCCGGCTCGCTTTTTTTGGCTTTCGGCCTCACCAACTGGAACAACTCAGTCGAAGCCGAAGTCTACGGGCTTTCCATGATGATCTTCCTCATGATTCTCTGGTTGAGCCTGGTCTATATTCAGAACCAGTACGAGGGGCGACGTATCCAAATCTCGATACTGATTTTTTATCTCGCCTTTGCTGGCATTGCCGTTCACATGACGACCTTCCTGATTGTCCCGATTATAGCCATTCTGTTCATTCTCAAGAAGGATGCGCCCGCCTCAATCTGGTATATGGTTGCCGCCTTCTTTGTTCTTGAGCTATACCTGATCTTCGCTCTCTCCTCCAGGCCGGGTGAGATTGCATTTTATGTTCCGACCGCCATTCTGTTTGCTCTCTATCTGTTCTATGTCTTTTCGTTTGAAGAGATACCACGAGTGTACACTTTTGGGCTGGTCGGGTTTGCAACAGCGGTTGCGCCCCTGTACCTGAAAGCATACGATGTCCTGACCAAAGCATCTCTGGGACCGGGGGCTATGGAGGCTGCCTCTATAATCGGTAAAGTAGGGCTGGGCCTGCTGGGGCTTTTTGGCGCATATCTTCTGTTTAAGTATCGGTCGGACAATGGCGGTACGCATTCCAGTCCTTCATTGATTACAGCCATCTTTGCACTAACGGCTATCGCCGCTGTGGGGATTCTCTATCTCCCCAAAGGGTACGTCTCATTTCTGATCGTAACCGCTCTGGCCACGCTCCTTCTGGCCGGGCTGCTCTGGAAGCATATCTCCTGGACCATGCTCATTGCCGTGGCCGGAGTTGCGATGGTGGTCCTTGGAGTCAAAGAATTTTTCTGGGGATCGCTGATCGCGGCCGTACTTGTTTTGGCCGCCGGTCTGATGTTCCGACTTCCGGGGTGGAAGCCTGCCCTGGCGATTATTATCGTTTCGGTGGTGGGCTACTCGATTCATACCTATATCCCTATTCGGTCGGCCCAGCATCCGGCTATCAACGAAAACAACCCCTCTCAGAATCTGACCGCCACTATCAACTATATCGAGCGAAAACAGTACGGGTCAATGTCCATGACCGAGCGGATGTTTGTGCGCCGTTCCGAGTGGGAGAACCAGTTCGGCATCCACAGCCGAATGGGATTCTGGGGCTTTTTCAGTGAACAGTACGGATTGAACGGAACCCGCTTTGTGATCATTTTCCTGCTCGGTATTTTTGGCGTCTGGGAGCTTATCAGGAGGAGACCGATGGAAGGGCTGATACTCCTCTTGCTGATTCTGATTGGGTCGGTTGGGCTGATTCTCTACATGAATTTTGCCGATGGTACCCGGCAGCAGGTGAACGGACTCGACTATCTGGAAGTGAGGGATCGGGACTACTTCTTCACCCCCGCCTTTATTCTTTTTGGTCTCGCCATGGGGCTGGGCAGCGCTATCTTGGTTCAGTTTGTCAGGGAGTCGACCGCCAGGTTCTCGAAAGTTTTGCATCATGCGCTGGTGGTATTCTCCGGTCTTCTGTTTTTGCTCCCTTCGTTTGCTCTGGCCGGCAACTACTTTGTCTGTGATCGTTCTCAAAATTACATGCCCTATGATTATGCCTGGAATATTCTCCAGTCGGCGGAGAAAGATGCGGTTCTGTTTACCAATGGTGACAACGATACTTTCCCGGTCTGGTGTCTTCAGGAGGCGTATGGCATTCGGAAAGATGTAAAAGTGATCAACCTCTCGCTGGCCAACACCAAGTGGTATATAAAACAGGTACAGGATGATATGGGGGTCGATCTCGGCTGGACCGAAAAAGAGATCGATGCTCTGCGCCCTTTCCGAATACAGGATGGTACCGTCTTCCGTATTCAGGATCAGGTGATCGATGCTGCCATCAATGAGAATCTTGGAGAACGACCGATCAATTTCTCCATAACGGTGGGATCAAGCGCAAGGAAATATCTTGGCAAATCGGCTGACTCCATGCTTATGCTTAGCGGTATGAGTTGGCGAGTCAAACCAGAGCGAGATGGTATGCAGATTGACTTTGATGAATCACTTGATTTCTATATGAATCAGGAGAGGTTCAAACATCGGGGGGTTGCCGATTCAACCGTATACAAGGACCCGACCACTCTCAGGCTGACCGGAAACTATGCCAACGGAATTCTGATTCTTGCCCGGGCTCTTGAAGGTGCCGGGAGACAGGAAGACGCCGAGAAACTGGCCAGGTTTGGGATCAACGCGATACCATTCCGCGCGGAGTCCTACAATTTCCTCGCCAATCTCTACTCCAATCAGGGCCGGACCGAAGAAATCCGTACTCTCATGGACACCTCCCCTGAAAACAACCGGAATCGGATGCGTTACCTGTTGGCGAGAGGGGAGATCAAGGATAGCAACTTCAATGAAGCGGCCCGACTTCTCGAAGTCATCCTGGGGGAAGAGCCGGACAATCGTCAGGCGCTTGATGAGTTGGTCAGACTCTACTATGAGAAACGCAGATATATCGAGATGAGGACAACTCTCCAGCGATGGGTCCAGTTGAATCCTCAGGACAGCCAGATGGCGCAATTGCTCGAAGAATTGGATCGCGAAATACTCAAGGCATCACGCGGAACTCAGGACACGCTTCAGTGAAGATACTTGCCCTCAATTGGAATGATCTGAAAAATCCGTATGCCGGGGGAGCCGAAGTTCACCTGGAGGAGCTTCTTCGCCGTCTGGTCTCTTTCGGTCATGAAGTCACCCTATTCTGTTCTGGCTGGTCTGGATGCAAAAAGGAGGAGACGATAGATGGTGTTCGTATAATCCGGCGCGGGAATCGCTACAATTTCAATCTCATCGCCCCTTTGCATCTGAGAAAGATCGCCCGTGACGGGAACTTTGATCTGCTTGTCGAAGATATCAACAAGATACCGTTTTATACTCCCCTATATCTCAACCTGAAAACTCTCGTTGTCATCCCGCACCTCTTTGCAACCACGGTCTTCCACGAAATAAACTACATCCTCGGCAGTTACATCTATCTGGCTGAGAAACCGATGGTCCCGGTTTATCGGGGCTGCAAATACAACGTAATTTCGGAATCAACTGCCGATGACATTGCGCTCAGAGGTGTGCCACGGTCTGACATCTCAATTATCCACTGTGGTATTGACAGTGACTTTTACCGACACGATCCCTCTCTCAAGAAATATGAGCGCCCCACCACGCTCTACTTGGGACGGCTGAAGAAGTACAAGTCGATTCACCACTTGATTGTTGCTTTTTCCCGAGTTAAAGAAAAACTCCCGGATGCTCAGCTGATGATTGTCGGTGCGGGGGATTATGCCGAGGACCTGAAGAAACTGACCGCTTCCCTGAGATTAGACGATGCGATCGAGTTCACTGGCTTTGTCAGCAAGGAGGACAAGCTTGATCGGCTTCGCCGTTCCCATGTGGCCGTACTTCCTTCGCTGAAAGAGGGATGGGGACTGACCAATATTGAGGCCAACGCGGTTGGGACAACCGTGATTGCGGCCAACTCTCCCGGACTGCGCGATTCTGTTAGCGATGGCCATTCCGGTCTGCTGTATGAGTACGGCGACATTGATCAATTGACCGAGAAACTATATACTATGTTAAGCGATAGCGCGGTCCGACAGCAACTCGAAGCCGGTGCGCTGGAATGGGCGAGCCGCTTTAACTGGGATATTGCCGCCCGAAAGTTCGAACAGGTCATAAATGAGATTGCGGAAGGTGCTTAGATGACGACCGGACCAAAGCGTAAGCTGTATATTGGCCTGGGGGTGGTTATTTCGATTGTCCTCTTGTGGTCGCTCTTCAAAGATATTGAGTTTGCGCAGCTCGGGACCGTACTGATGAAAGGGAATTACTTCTGGCTGATTCCCAATGTTCTGATGATTGTGCTGACCATGTACCAGCGGGCTTATCGATGGAGAGATATGGTCAAACCAATTTCACCGGTCCCGTTCAAGAACCTGCTGGCCGCGACCTGTGTCGGATTCATGGCCAACAATGTTTTGCCGCTCAGGCTGGGAGAGTTTGTCCGTGCCTATTCGCTTTCGGCTCAGGACAAGCGGATTTCCAAGTCGGCATCACTGGCAACAATCTTCGTTGAGCGTATGGTTTTTGATCTGACTGCCCTGCTGCTCATATTTGGGGCCGTCTTTTGGTTGTCGGACACTCTTCAATCCAAAGTTGACGACAGCATCACTTTCGGTATTTATGCATCCATCGGAATCGCGATCGTTGGCCTGTTCATCATGATGCTTTTGGCCACTCGCCCCGAGCGTGTAGGCGGCTCTATCGCCCGCTACATGTTCTTTCTGCCAACGAGGGCAAAGGAGACGGTCAAGGAGATCGTTATGAAATTTGCCGATGGACTGCAGTTTATGAGAGACATCCGCGCTTCGCTAAGAGTTGGCTTCCAGACCTTAATGATCTGGGTACTTATGGGGCTGTCGAACCTGTTTGTCTTTCAGGTCTTTGGGTTTGATGTTCCGTATGCAACCGCATTTGTTCTGCTGGTAGTGGTTTCAATCTCAATTCTGCTGCCGTCATCGCCCGGCTTTGTTGGTGTCTATCATGTTGGGGCGGTATGGTCATTGACTACTTATGGAGTGGCGAAAGAAGATGCCCTCTCATGCGCGCTGGTTTTGCATGCTACTCAATATCTGGTCGTGACGTTGATGGGTTTCTATTTCCTTAAGAAAGAGCATCTCTCTCTGAAAAACCTTGAGGAAGAGGCTGTCGAAGAATCAGAACGGTCTCACTGAATCCGCCCCACTCTGATTCGTTTCCTGATTTTGTCAATACTGTTGTAAATCACGAACTCAACCGAGTCCCCTTGGGCGAATTGAGTTAGTGACTCCACCGGACCAACAATATCCCAGTCCGGGTCGTACTGATTAAATCCGGCCGCGATATCCGGTCCCCAGATCGCTCCCTTAAAAAAGGCAGTGTCAGGAGAGTACCGGAAAGTTCCTTCCCCGACACCAATTTTGAAAAGAGTATCAATCGGTCTGGTGGTGTCAATATTCAGCTTGAACGTCGCATCCCCAAAAAAGAAATCAATCGGCTGGACCATTGTGTCGGCTGCGTCAGTTCCAAAAAAGAGAATCCCGGTATAGGCCCCTTTGTAAGGACCGGCAATGGAAGTGGTGGTTTGGATAGTCCAGACACTGTCCGATCCAAGACTATTCCCGGCTGTGTCAGTAACGGAACCACTCACGCGCACCTGATAAACAACACCTCCAGTCAGTCTGTTGAGCGGCTTAATACTAATCTCATCAATTGATCGGTGGAAATCGCCCGAGTCCAATCCCACTGTCATGACCCCTCTATGGACCGTGTTCGTATCGAACGGTTCTGAAAAGTAAACGGTAAATGTCTCATAGATAGACACGCCCGTATCACCCGGACCGGGAACGGCCGAATCTATCCTGATGGCGGTAGTATCCCCCAAATCAACCGGATCTGTGCTCTTTTCATCGGAACCGCAGGAAAATCCGAGGACCGAAGCCAGCAGAAGTAAAGCTATGAACGGAAGAAGTCTCTTCATATACAGAGCCGTTTCTTGGTTTAGTCCGCCCGCCTCCTAAGGCGTTCCCGCTGCAGCGGGCGAGACCAGAACTACTCCGTCCTCGCCGACGGCTATCAATTGGTCTCCGGACCAAGTGATAGCTCTGAGGTTAGAACTGGTGCCATTGGCAGAGGAGCGGTCAGTCCAGTTTATCCCATCGTCGGTTGTCCAGACATTGCCGTTGTCCCCCGCGGTGGCAAACAGATTTCGTGACCAGGCGATATCAGTGACTGTTTCACTGGAGAACTTTCTCTCCTGCGCCCAGGTCGCTCCCGAGGATGACCACATAGATACTCCGGCGCCGAACTGGTCATTTCCGACGGCTACCCACAGATTGGTCTGGTCCATTGCCCTGGCGACATTGGTAAAAAAATTGCCGCCGGAAAACGTGACAAAATCAAGCGAGGTAATCGCCACCGTCATGATCGGCCCGCGATAGAAAATCGTACCGACATCGGAGTATTTTCCAACAATCACAAAGTTCTTGGGGTCAGACATGACACCAATGTCCAGGAGGTTGTAAAGGGAGTCCAGACCAATCGTTTCTTTCACGCTCCAGGAGCTGACTCCGTCCGGGGATGTTGTAATAGCGGCGCTATCACCAACGGCCACAAACTGGTCAGTGTACCAGGCAATGGCATTCAGGTTCCTGCTCGTATTACTGGTGGCCGGGGTCCAGAAAGAGGTTCCGGTAGCCGAGACGTAAATGACACCGACGTCACCAACGGCTACAAACTGTTTGCCTGACCAGGCAATATCATTCAAGCTGTGAACTGTATCTGTAATCGCGAACCTTGTCCAACTGCTGGTACTGCTCAACGGGGTGTTGGCGTAGAATATCCGACCGGAATCTCCAACGGCAACCACGACACTTCCATTGCCAGCCACGCCATTCATCGGGACTGTGTTACCGGTCATTACGAATTGATCCCAGGTAATACCTGTATTCGTGTTCGGGGCGGTCGTAAAGGTCCAGCTGAAGGAGGTGTCGAGTTGGTTGCCCGCCACATCCTTGAGTTCCGTACTCATTGTGATCTGATAATCGGTGATATAAGAAAGCGCATTATCCGGGTCGAAAGTTACTACATTACCGGCCGTTGAGAAAACACCCGCAATGGTCGGCGATATCGCAAAAGAGGAGGCCGAGAAACTGGTAATATTCATCGGTTCGGAAAAGGTCGCCGAAATATTGGTACCGGTAGAAACGTCGACCGCCCCATCGGCTGGAAAAACAGATGCTAACGATGGCGGCTCAACATCCGGTTCTTCGGGATTGTCGCTGTCGCCACAGGATAGAACGGTTATCATGGCGAAGCTGGCGATCAATAGTAATAGATACTTTCTAAGATTGGTTTGCATCTTTTCTCCAGAATTGTCTCAATTTGAAAAACAGCGTTACTCGGGGCCTCAATTCGCAGGCGTACCCTTATGATAATATTAAGCGTAACAGAGGTTGTCCAGCAAACAAAAATTATCAATTCACCCGGCTCAAATTATACTCCATACCCTCTATTATCGGCTCAAATAGCGTAAATTGAGTTCAAACTTGACACCACCGGATGCTTAAGATAACCTCAATCAATAATGGTTAATTGGAGTTGCAGATGAAAAAGATAGTTCTTGCCATAGTCTTATTGGCAATTCTGGCCGGAGTCAGCTATGTCAAGTCGATCAGGGGCCAGAATGTCAAGAATGAGGCGTTCAAGCAGGGCCGGAAGCTCTCGGCTTCGGAATTGTCTCAAACGGCCGCCCAGGCAGAATCGCTCAAAATTGCTCTGAGCAACAAGGAACTGGAACTTGCAGACTCAATAACCGCCCGGAGTCTCCGGGAGACAGCCCGGATGGACTCGGTGGTCCAGCTAATCAGTGAAAAGGAGAAGCAGATTGACCACCTGCAGGGAAAGTTGAAAAAGTCTCAGGAGAAATCAAGCGCCGGTTCGCAAAAGACCGACCCGAAAGAAGCTCTGGATAAAAAGATAATCGAGTACTACAAAACGCGATATAGCCGACTTCCGGCGGACCTGACTGAATATGAAAAGAAGGTTTCGCTCAACGAAATAAGGGAAGAAACGGCTGCAAAATACTCCATAACGGCTGCGAAATTAAAAGAGATTAGGTCCAGGTACGGATTAAAATACTGAGAGGAAACCAATCCGATGACTCCTCGCCGCGAAAGCGACTTTGCCGAGGTATTGGTCGACAGGCTCTTTCTTGAATCATTTGCCAATGATCAGTCGCCGTATTATGTCCGCGAAGGGGAGTCCAAAGTTGCTCGAGGACTGGACAAGTTTCGTAATCGTCTCAAATGGCATGTCAATAACTCGCTCTCGGCCCGTCAGAAAGAGGTTGTCAAGTTCTACCTGATGGGGAAGACCGAGCGTGAAATCGCCCGAATTCTCGGGATAACCCAGCAGGTGGTAAATATTTATAAGCACAGGGCAATCAAGAAATTACACAAAATTCTAAACTCTTAGGTGTATGTCAAAAGACTTATAATTGAAGAAATATTTGTCCGGACTTCCTCACCGGTCCAGAAAAAGGACCATCCGGATATTCATTGTCTTAAACAGCTCGGTACTCCCGAATGGAGGTGATAACTGAGGTAGACTATTTTTCGTCTCCCTAGCTCGTAAACCGCTATCTATTAGTAATTATTGTGAGAAATCATGATAGAGGGGAACACCTTTAATAGGGAGAGCACCATGCCGAAGAGAAAAGAACCGGAGAAGTTCGCAATGAAGGGGGACAAGGACTGCTGGCATCCCTACAGCCTGCAGATTCTGTCTCCAACTAAATTTTCCGTGGTTGTCGGAAAGATTCTTGGTGGTCAATATGGGCTGCTGGTTTCGCGTACAGATAAGCGAACCACAGCCAATTAGTAAAGCACAGCCAATGAGTCTGTCGGCATCACTTTCATGCGGACAGGAAAATTTCACTCGGCCGGGGTTCATATTCATGAGCCCCGGTCTCTCTTTTGCCCGAATAATAATAATATTAGCTTGACTCCATTCCCCCACACCTCTTCATTCCCGAAGTCATGGAAACTAATCTCTATTTGCAAATCGTCATTGTATTTTTGGCCTCTATGGTTGGCGGAACGCTTGCCCTGGTCCGTCAATGGAGTGACAGCCTTTTGCACCTGTTCATTTCCCTGGGGGCCGGAATAATTCTGGGGGTTGTGTTTTTGCATCTTCTTCCGGAATCTATCGAAGGCGGGGGAGAAGCGGCCGCGTTGCCGGTGTTGGTTGGCTTTCTCCTAATCTTCTTTGTGGAAAAGATCCTTTTGTCATCCGGCCAGGAAAGTTATGACCACAATCATCGAGTAATCTCCATCACCGTCTTTTTGGGGCTTTCGGTTCATTCCCTCTTTGAGGGGGTCGGGCTGGCGGTTGGGGCACACGAGTCGGCTCTCGGTTCTTCTATTTTCGTCTCGGTAATTGCCCACAAACTACCGGCTGCGTTTGCTCTTGCTTCACTCTTTGTGCTGGGTCGTATAAAAAAGAGAAATAGGTGGCTTCTTTTAGCGCTTTTCTCATTGTCTGCCCCGGTGGGTGCCCTCCTGTTTTCTCCCGTGCTTTCCTCCGCCGGAGTGTCTTTGATCAGGGTATTCACTGGTGTAACGGCCGGTACATTTCTGTATATTGCCACCGGGGACTTACTTCCGGAAGTATTCCACACCAGGGAGAAACGCTGGTTTAAGCTGGCTTTGTTGATCTCCGGAATTGTCTTTATGACCTTATTTGGGGGCGGGCACGAAGGGCATTAATTTTGGCAAACCAAGAGGGGCCTGATGTTGTATAACCTGGAAACAAAGAAAGGTCTATCTATAAATGAAGTCTACAAGTTCTCAGCTCATCTGTTTGCTTCTGGTTGCTATGTTTCTGGGACTGGTAAGAAATCTTGTACCGGCCAATTCAATCGAATACATTGGCAATTGGCGCACCCTTTCAAGTGGTGATGAACCGATTGTCCCCCCCACGGCCGGTGAAGGGGACCCGCCCTTTATTTCGATCGATGTGGCTCAGATGGAGCACTCCCTGGGGGAAGCCGTCTTCATTGACGCTCGTGAAGGGGCAGAATTTGAGTGCGGGACCATTCCCGGCTCAATCAGCATCCCGTTTGAATATCTCCCGGATGAAAATATCGATCTTTATGTGGATTCCGCTCTTGGTGGTATGTCTAAGGACCGGGATATGATCATTTTCTGCTCCGGCGAAGAGTGTGACCTGTCACTACACCTGGCTCGTAATATGCAGGACTTTGGTTACACTAACTTGATGATCTTTTTTGGCGGGGCGCGAGAGTGGGAGAATTTTGATCTGGAGATCGAACGGAGGACAGAATGCGGAGAATAATCGATAACGACTTTCTGACCCTGCTGGTTCGTATCGGCGTTGGTATTATATTTGTGTATGCCTCAGCTTACAAAATTGTGGAGCCGGGATCATTTGCCAAATCAATCTGGTACTACCATATGATGCCGGGCTCTTTTATAAACCCGATTGCTCTCATACTACCCTGGTTAGAATTGTTAGTCGGATTGGCTCTTGTGTTTGGGGTCTGTTACCGGGGAGCGGTTGTCTGGGCCAATCTAATGACCGTGGCGTTCATTCTTGCTCTCAGCAGCGCAATTGTCCGGGGGATTTCAATCGACTGTGGTTGTTTCAAAGCGGCCGCCGCGTCCAGCGAGTCTGCCTGGGAGACACTCTGGTTTGATCTGGTGCTTATCCTGTTTACCATCCAGCTCTTTTTGAGCCGCTCAAAAGCATGGATGCTGGCCCGGCACTGATCAGGGCATCAGAATCGGAGTGATCAGTATCAGGAGGTCGGTGGTCGTTTTCTGAGTCTGGCGATGACTGAAGAGCGCGCTGCCGAGCAATGGAATCTGCCCCAACAGCGGGACTTTTCTCTCTTTTATAATCTCAGACTCCTTGAGCAGGCCACCAAGGGCGGCGGTCTCACCGGCGCGAACAGTTATCCGGGTATTGATTGACCGCTCGGAAGTGATCGGTTTGCTGTTTTCGGCAGTACCGGTGTAACCGATGATATCTTCAACTATCGGCATCACGTCCAGAGTAATCTTGTCATCTTCGTTTATCCTTGCCGTAACACGCAAAGATATCCCCACCTCTTCATCAACAAAAGTCACTATATCTGAAGTTGCGGCCGCTTCTGAGAACCGGTTGATCGTTTGAATTGGAATCACCGTCTGGCTCTTAATTACTGCTTCTCTATTCTCAACGGTGGTAATGCGCGGATCGGACAGCAGCCGACTGTTTCCCTTTTCGCTAAGGGCATCAAGCACGGTTCGTACTTCGCTAACACTCAATGTCCCCCAGGTCCACTGCCCGCTTTCAAGCGGCATACTGCCTAAGAACCCATCACCTTGATCAGAAGTGGAAGTCGAGGACGAACTGCTTATGTCACCTGAGGATATCTGGCCGGTCATCAAAGTTGGCCAGGTGAATCCGAGTTTACTCTGGTCATCCACCGTTGTCTCAATCAGTTTTACTTCAATAGAGATCAAACGCTCGGCTACATCCAGGTCAACTATGATTCTCTTCATCTGATCTACCACCTGCGGATAATCCGTCATCAACAGGCGATTGGGCGTAAACTTCTGTACATTGGCCACCTGGCCATCGATTGTGGGATCAAGAAGCACCACCGAGCCGCGGTCTGTTTTGAGCGCTTCCAGCGCCTTTTGCACCATTGCCGCATCGGCATATTTCAAAGTGATGACTTCGGTGGTCAGTTCGGCTGTAGTCTGAGATTCCAACGACTTGACCACAATTACGCCGTCGTCGGTGTAGTAGTTGTATCCATTGGGGTACAGGATTGCGGAGAGAGCGGTATTCAGGTCGACCTCTTTCAGTTTCAGGCTGACTTCACCGGTGACTTCGGCATTGACCACTATATTCAGCCCATATTGCTCGGATATCATCCCCAGAACAGTTTGGATGGAAACAGCTTCAAGTTCCAGCGACAGTTTCTGATTCGGAGCCGCTGATCCCAAAGTCGGAATCATGGCAATCATGATAATTGCAGGAAGTAATCTCTTAAGAAGTGTGTTTATCTTCATCATTTCAACCTTTGGATACTCTCAATGTTTGTCGTTTACCATCATGCTCCAGGACAACACGGTTCTGTTCGATATTCAGAACAGTGGCTCCATCTATGTCCTGTCCAACTCGCACGGGACGCTTGTTTACTATAGCAACCGGATCATCGGCATTGTAAAGAATGCCGGAGAGGGCATACGAGGTAGTGATAGTCGTTGCTCGAGGAGCATTAACCCTGTGCTGTTTTTTTAGACAAAACGGGTCGCTTCCCCAGGGAGAAGATTCAATCTCCGCCAAATCACCGAAAACCCTGATCTGCTTAACCTGTCCCGGCGCTCCCGTTGGGTTTGGCGCGGGTGTGGCAATAGCAGCTATCGGGTTGGGTGGGGGGAGAGGCTCAGCCGACTTTTTGTCGCCGATATTGAACGCCGCCCAAAGCAGCGCCGCCGGTAGGGTGGAGAGAACCAATCTTTTGCGTGTCTTTTCGGTCATGATCTTTCTTCCACGTTACCAAGTAGTGCTTTGAATGAATATTTGAAAGCCAGCCGCCTTATGTCATTGCGCGCTCCGATTATCTGGCAGAGGTTCGTCCCTCTGTAGTAGGCTGACTGCTCGGTGCTTTTGACAAAATTCCCATAGTCGCGATAACTTCCCTCAAGATTCAGCCCAATATTCAAAAAGAGCGGCACCGTTGAATCGGAGACTGCCTGGTTGAGACGAATCAACTCTTCAATCGGCGGACTGATTTCCACAACTTTCAGATTATTTTCTGCGGCCCTCTGCTGGAGATGTTCAAACAGCCGCAGTACATCTCTTTTAGTATATAGAGTTTCGTTTAGTTCACGACGGCTTTGTTCAAGCGTCTGACAGGACTTCTCAAATTCCGGGAGCTGCTGTAGCGTGGAAGAAAAGTCATCCATCGCGATGCGAGCGGCTTTGATCCGGTCGTATCCCTGATCCAGCTGACGGTCGAGGGGCCGATAGGCAAAGAAGACCCAGGCGGTTGTGACCACCATTGCAACCAGCAGATATTTGTGTGCTCCCAATTTCATGAGTTTCCTCGCATATCAATCACGAACTGTATCTCCGGCCCGGAGTCAGATATCTTCTTGGTGTGACGGACGATCTTTACATCCTGCCAAAGTGGAGAAGAGGACAAATCCTGAGCATATTCGGCCAGTATCAGTTCCGGCGGCACATCGCGCGAGAGTACCACTCCCTGTACATTGACATTCCGACCGGCTTCATTCGGCCTATAGCTGAAATCGAGCAGCTTAATCTCAGATGGTGTTATTTGTGACAGCTCTTTGAATCCCAACCAGACCATTGTAGCGGAGGGCTGGGACTGGGCAATGTATGACTGATGATCGGATATTTTGAGCTTGAGATTGTTGTATGTATGAAACGCTTCGGACTCCTTAAACTCATTGACCTGCTGTTCAAGCCGATCGGCTCCGGCCGAGACATTTTCTACCCGATCGTACAATGCAAATGAAATCGCGAAGAGCAGAACCATAACCGTGGTAAGGACAAGCTGTCCGATCCGGTTGTTTCTAACGCTGGCTACACGTTCCACCAGTTCTCGGGGGAGAAGGTTGGTTGTTTTCCGCTGGCAGACGGCTGCCGCCAGAGCGGGCAGGCAGGTGGCCACGGTGGCCGCTTCTTCAATTTCAATTTGATTCAGACACTCCAGCTCAGTAACTGGAAAACGCACAAAATCATACGGAGTGTCTTCTCTCATCTGCTCGAGTAGTTCATCGCTGTAGGAGAGGTCACCATAGACATACACTCTGGGCGTAATATTGCCCGTAAATTGTCCGCTGAAAAAATCAAAGGATGTTCTTACTTCGTTTACCAGAGACTGAGCAAGAAATTCAAGCCCGGAAGAGTCAAGCGTACTGCCGGAAGAAAAGACGTTGCCCAATTCACCGGCATGAAAGAACTTCAGGTCAGAACCCTCAAAAAAGGATATCTCCGAAAAACCGCGATTGACACTCAACAAGACATAGGTCTCCCGATGATCAAAACCGGGCAGACTTTGAAGAAGAAGTCCGAGAACTTCCTGCGAATGATATATGTGGGACACCGTTACTTCGGATAGGCTGAACGGCTTCAATTGGTCAAATATTTTTGATTGGGTAGCGGCGTACAGGGCTACCTTTGTGCGCCGGTTCTCCTTGCTTCCGATGATCTCGGTGCGGCGGAAATCGTAAGTGCAGTTGTCCGGGGGAAAGGGTATCTGATTCCGGACCTCATAGGTAACCGCCGATCGCAGTTCTCGCTTTTTGAGATCGGGCATGAGGAAGGTCCTGAATGCCGTTTCACGACCGGTCAGAGTGATTGATACATGAGGGCGATAGCCGCCATGCTCACGAAGATACGCATCGATTGTGGCTGCAAGAGTATTGTTGCGGCGTTCCTCGGAGCTGCGGTCAACCGGCAAAGGCGCTTTAGTGAAATCAATGATTTTGACTTTATGGCCAAGATGCATAGCCGTGACGATTTGTACAGAACTCTCTTCTACGGCAAAACTGACATGACGCCCGAGATCATAGGATGCTCCTGACTTAAACTTATGGTCAGAGTTGGCTATGGGAACAGCACCGCTGTCGTGGCCGTCTGCCGTCCCTTTGAGTTTTGCCAGAAGCTGTCTCATTTCAGAAATCCGGTCTCTTTAGAAGTTTACGACAATTGTATCGGTTCCACCGACCGACATAATGTTCCTGTTGCCGATATCGTAGCTGTAGGAATTACCCCAGGAATCGTTGAGATAGTCGGCCGATCCATCAATATAGGGACCATTCCAGCCAAGCCGCGTCAGCTTGTCATAGGCGGCAACTGAGTCCGGCTTGCTGACCAGGTCAGACAGAGAATTCGGTAAAAAACCAACGTCCCCTTCATAACCACGGTCGACAAATTCACCGCCGGAGACGGCTTCGGGGTTGCCGACAATGGCTCTCTTGAGAGTCTGCATCTCACTCTGAGTTGCGGTGACTTTCGAATTTTCCGTAAGAGCGCCGAATCTTGGGATGGCCACCGCCGCTATTATTCCCAGGACGACAATTACAATAACAAGCTCGATCAGCGTAAAACCGAACTGATCGAGCTTGAGGTAATCTGCTTTATGAATTGGGCGCATAGCTGCCCTCCTCAACGCTGTTTACCAGTTGTTTTCGCCGACGGTGTTGGTATTCGGCCAGACTTCGCCGGTAGTGGCGTTGTAGGCCCAGCCTCCGCGAGTTCCGACGACGACACCCTTAGTTACGCCGGTCACAACTGAATCAGGAGCATTGGCGTCAACCTGGTACGGGTTCTTGGGGATAGCCTGTTCCATGACTGAACCCACGGTGCCAAGATCGGCAACGCTTGGCCAGGTAGCTGTTCCGGTTTTGACGGCAGCGTTGGCGTAGAAAATTGTGATACCGGATCTCAGCGCTCCAAGCGAGGCGCGGCCGGATGCTTCTTTTGCTTCACTGGTAATGTCCTGATACTTGGGAATGGCGACAGCGGCCAAAATGCCCAGAACCACGATGATAATTACCAGTTCGATAAGGGTAAAGCCTTTGGGGTTTGTGAGTTTCGAGAACATGTTCTGCTCCTAAAAAATATGATACTGTTTATGTAATGGTCTGCCTTTATTGTCGGTCAGTGACGCCCCCGGCTTGAGCGGTCAGCCCTTTATGACCTGGATGAGATTCCACATCGGCATGAAAATCGCCAGTGCCATGATCAGGACAAAAACGCCCAGCACCAGGGTCAGTATCGGCTCCAGAATGGCTGTGATCTGGCTCGAGGCATATTGCACCTCTTTGCTGTAATGTTCACCAACTTCGCTGAGGATCGTATCCAGAGAGCCTGATTCCAGCCCGATTCTCATCATCTGAAGAGCCATTTCCGGCAGATGCTCAAATTCGCTCCCCAGTAACTTCTGTTCCTGTCCTTCTCGGAACAGAATACCGAGTTTTCGGATTTCGCCCCCGATAACACTGTTTTTTACTGATTCCTGCAGCAACTCCAATGTTCTGACAATCGGGATCCCGGCCTTTAGGAGGATTGAGAACATGAGGGCAAAGCGAGCGACATTCCCTTTGGTTATAATTTGTCCAACCACCGGTATCTTTAAGAGAAGTCCGTCTACCCAAAGTTTTCCCTTTTCAGTACGAATCAGTTTTCTGAAGCCAAGGAACAGAGCAATCAGTCCGGCCAGAAGGTAGATCCAGTAGGCCTGAAAGAAGTCGCTGGTGCCTATGAGAATTCTGGTTGGCAGCGGCAGTTCAGTATTAAAAGAGTCAAAAAAAGCGACAAATCTGGGTACCACAAAAGCAAGAAGGACAACAAAAGCGGCCGCAATAGCTCCGATTACCATGGCCGGATACCTAATCCCGGACTTGATCTGCCTTGCCAGCGCCAGCTCTTTTTCCAGCATAGGCGAGAGCTTTCCCAGAATCTCATCTAACTTACCGGACTCCTCTCCGGCCGCGATAGAAGAGATATAGACTCTATTAAAAATAGTATCATGCACACCCATGGCCCGAGCCAGTGATTTGCCGGATTGTACGTCCATTTTGATCTGGTTGATAGCTTTGTTTATGGGACTGTTGGCAGATCCAATTTTGATCAGGTTCAGTGCCCGGAGAATCGGAATGCCGGCCCGGAACAGGGTTGACAGGTTATTTGTAAAGGCGATTAGGTCCTCATAGTCCTGTCCCTTAAAAAAACCAAATAGAGTAAAACCTCCCTTTGGCTTTCCGGCTTTGATCTCAATGGGAATCAGGCCCTGTTCAACAAGTAGCTCTACTACTCGCTCCTTGTCTTCGGCGCTGAGATTTCCTTCTTTCCGGGAGCCATCGCTGCCGACAGCCTGGTACTCAAATTGCGTTGGCATCCTGAGTCCTCACCGTCGTCTGGGAAGAAGAGTCCTTGAAATCATCCATGTTGGTAGTCTCTTTGAGTAGTTCTTCAAGACAGATTGTCCCTTCAGCCAGCTTCTCCAACCCCATTTCAAACAGCGGCATGTATCCGTTGCGCCGTGCTTCGTTCTTGAGCTGGTTTAGAGAAGCTCCCTCAACCACCAATTCGGCGATCTTGGGTGTAATCTCCAGAAACTCGTAAATACCTGTTCGCCCCTTGAAGCCGGTGTTGAGACACTTGCGACAACCTTTTCCTTTGGTGAATTTCAACTCATCGGCCAGATCAATGAGCCCCGCACGGGAGAGGTCCAGGTCGGTCGGAACATAAGAAGTGCGGCACTCAGGACAGTTGGCCCGCACCAAACGTTGAGCCAGGACACCTCGGATTGACGAAGCGACCAAGTACTTTTCTACGCCCATATCGGTCAGGCGGGAGATAGCCGAGGGAGCATCGTTGGTATGAATGGTCGAGAAGACCATGTGCCCGGTCAGCGCCGAACGGACCGCCAGGCGGGCTGTTTCGGTGTCACGAATCTCCCCGATCATGATTGTGTCAGGATTCTGCCTCAGGATGGAACGCAGCACAGAGGGGAAAGTAAGTCCCGCCTTCTCATTGATCTGAATCTGAATAATCAGTGGCAGCGAATACTCAACCGGGTCCTCAATTGTGACGGTATTCTTTTCGACCGTATTGATCTCCTGCAGGGTAGTGTACAGTGTTGAGGTCTTACCGCTGGAGGTGGGACCGGAGATCAGGACCAGTCCTTCTGACTGGTTTATATTATCTTTCCAACGATCTTCTATCCTCTTGTTCATTCCCAATTGATTGAAACTCAGCAACAGATTTCTTCGGTCAAGAATTCTTATTACAACCTTCTCTCCATGAATAGTCGGCAGGGTGGAGACACGCAGATCAATCGTGGCTCCTTCCAGCTTGATCATAAACCGGCCATCCTGAGGCAATCGCTTTTCAGACACGTCCAGGTTTGAGGCAATTTTGATGCGGGAGACCAGCTCGTTCTGCATTGACTTTGGAGGCGAGGCCTCTTCGCGCATAACCCCGTGAATGCGATAGCGGATGCGGGTTCGGTTTTCTTCCGGTTCAATATGGATATCGGAAGCGTTGTCGGTGACCGCTTTGGTGATAATCAGGTTGACCAGCTTTATAATAGGACTGTCAGAACTGCCGGAGATATCATCAGCCGAAACAATCTCCGGTAAGCTCTCGTTTTGTTCCGCTCCGATAATCTGGCTCAATGAATCGGCGATGGAGTAATACTTATCGATTGATCCGCGTATTTCCGTAGGCGTCGCAATCGCTCGCTGCACGTTCATGCCGGTAAGGTATTTTACTTCGTCAATGGCGATAATATTGAGCGGATCGGCCATGGCCAGAGTCAGCGTATTTCCGATAGAGAACGCCGGAATGATGGTGTATCGCCGGGCTATATGAACCGGAACCGTGTGGATGATCTGCGGATCAATAACTAGTGACTCAAGGGCTACCTTGGGTATCGACAACCGTTCCGACATACTCTCACACAGTTGTTCCTCGGAGATATATTCCTGTTCTACCAGGATATCGCCAAGTCGGCGGCCGGTTGTTGTTTGTTGCTGTAGCGCTTCCTGAAGCTGCTCGGTGGTAATAAAACCCTTCTCCAGCAGGAAGTCGCCGATTTTTTTTGTCTTCATATTTTTTATTTATGCCGATTCCATTCTCTGAAGTATTATCGGACTAAGATTAGTTTCCCTTAAGGGGGAAAGGACTACAGACAACTTGTTGTTGATGAACTTGTTAAGAATCTCAGCCTGATTGCTGGCCAATGACTGAAGAATAATGAGCATTCGTACCTTAATGTTACTCTCCCCACATCCCTTTGGAAGTCTCGTCGGACTGGTTGTTCTGACCATTCTCCTCGCAGCGCCGGTTCTAAGTGAGGAAATGGCTGCTTCCGACAGTCTCACAAGGTACGAAGGACAAGTGATTGACAGTATCAGGATTGAGAATCGGAACATCTACGATACCAAGAATCCCAAATACTCCGGTTTTCTCTTTAAGTCGGTCAACCG
The DNA here is from genome assembly GCA_029211095.1 of bacterium. GTDB lineage: Bacteria > Zixibacteria > MSB-5A5 > GN15 > FEB-12 > JARGFS01. The sequence goes on from JARGFS010000028.1 coordinate 21,594, forward strand.
GCTGCATCTCAAGACCAAAGCTGCGGTAGTTCGACGGGAGCTGCTATTCAAGACGGGTGACAATGTTGACACCGATCTGATCCGGGAGTCCGCAAGGAATCTCAGGCGGCGTCTGGCTCTGTTTGATGCCTGGATTGAGATAGAGAAAACCGAGAGCGGAAAGCTCCTGGTCCGCGTGGTAACGATTGACCAGTGGAGTCTGGCTACCGGGTTGACTATCAAAAAAGTCGGGAAAGAAACGGACTACAAATTCTATATCGAAGAAAAGAACCTGTTTGGCAATAATCAGGTGATGGCTTTCGACTATGTCTCGGAGCGGCGAGAGGATGACGATAGTTTCAGTTCCAATAGAGATGTTGACTATTTCAACGGTCGTTTCAGCGACACCCGGTTCCTGGGTAGTTCTCAGGCGCTTTCGCTTTCCTATTCTGGCAATCCGAGCAACAAAGTAACAGCTATCGGTGTCGGTATGCCATACTATGACTTCACACAGAATTGGAGATACGAACTGCTGCTCTCTGATCAGCGTGGCCGCCGGGACTTTTATCAGGATGAAACACTTGTTGCCGAAGCAGACTACGCAGCCGATGGATTCAGTGTAGGTATCTCCCGCCGCTTTGGACCGTACATGAGGAAATTAAGATTCAACCTGACTTACCAGTATATTTATGCACAGTCGCTGGGTCAAAGAGAACTACCACATATTCATCGGACCGTTGTCTTTCCGGACGATAGCTCATATCACGCAGTTGGACTTTCGATGCGCGCTTCAAAGTTCGATTTTGTCGAATTGCGCAAGATTGACGGGGTTGGCTACACCGAGGATTTTATTACCGGGACAACCGGGTTGATCGGCCTACAGCGGGCCAACGATCCGGATTTCAACAGCTATCGATATGATAAACTGACTGTGGAACTGGCCCGCCAATGGTATACCAGGGGACATCTGATCTCGGTCCAGCTTTCGGACTCCCATTGGTTCAAAGGGGGGAGTAATATTCGGGACCTGGTCAATATTGAGTTTGGTTTTTACAACAATGGCCTGGACTTTCTTACTTTTGCTCTTAATGGTCGCTATCTGTCCAACTGGTACCCGGATGGGCGAGAAGATTTGAATATTGGCGGGACTACCGGGGTCAGGGGATATGATACATTCTATCGCTCCGGAAATAGAAGAGCGGTCCTGAATTTTGAGAGCCGCTTTTTCCCCAACGTTGAGATACTTTCGGCGGTCCTCGGGGGGGTCATTTTTCTTGATGCCGGAAGAGTCTGGCGACAGGACGAAGAGATCGACCTTAATGACTTCCTAATATCCGGCGGGGTCGGGCTCCGGATTCATCTGGCTCGGCTGGGGCGGGATAGAGTCATTCGGGTGGATTTTGGCTATTCGGAGAGCAACACCTGGCAAATCTTGATTGGCACCAACCAATACTTCCGGGCCGCCCTCAGCAGTTTAACATTGACAAATCTATGATAGACAATACATTATAAGTAGAGGTCGGGTTGCCGATGGACATGGCCTGACTGGTTTTTCTGACCCCAATTGTTGAAACGATTGAGGTCAAATTGCTGTTAAAACGCAAGAGCGCTGGTTACTGCATAAATTGCTTTCGGTCAGCCAAAAAGACTGAGCCGGAACCAAATCTGCTCCGATACTATTGAGAGAAGACTCTCTGGTGGATCAAGACAAAGAATGAAAAGTAACGTGCACAAGATACTGATTCTCCTTCTTCTGGGTACAGCCCTTTCTGTAACTGTATACGGCAAAGACCGCCCGGTGGCGAGTCCGGTTGATCTCATTGAATCTGACTACCGGGCCGGACGAATTGACCTTGATACCAAAGTCCTGCTGCAGATTCAGACAATCAAGACTCCCGATAAACTCCCTCAGCGTTACATGTCTGCTTCGGGCGATGTTATCCGATATACGGACAGAAGCGCTACTTTGATTCTGCTGGAAATCAGACGGGTTTGGGACCAGCTGTCTCCCGAAGTCCAGCTGGCCGCCAGCGAAGTCATCCAGCGACTGCCAGCCGAATTTTTCTACAACTCTCCCGGTGGTTTCTTTAAGCTGCACTACAACGACACCGGAGTTAACGCTGTTCCACTTGCCGATGATAACGCCAATACTATTCCTGATTTTGTCGAAAACTGCGCGGCCTATCTGGACACCGCCTATGAAAAACATGTCGCGCTCGGTTATGCCGATCCTCCTTCTGATGGTACCGAGGGAGGGGACTCTCTCTACGACATCTACTTTGAGAATATCGGGTTTTATGGTTATGTAGTAAATGAGACTCAGGGACCCGAGACGTGGGATGACTTTATTACCTTTATGGTCATGCACAATGACTTTGTCGGTTTCCCACCCAACAGTGATCCGGAAAGTCAGGTGGCCGGGTCCGCGAAAGCAACGGCAGCCCATGAGTTTCACCACTCGGTGCAGCTTGGTTATGATGCCACCATTGATCTGTGGTTTCTGGAATCAGACGCCACCCACATGGAAGATATTGTCTATGACCATGTAGATGACAATTACAACTACCTGCTCTCTTTCTTTGACTGGCCCCAGACCGCCCTGACCGAGAATACTTCGCCACATTACTATTCCAGTTTTGTCTGGGAGATGTTCCTGATTGAAAAGTTTGATACTTCCCTCATTCGCGCCCTGTGGGAGGGAGCGAGATTCAATCCTTTTCCTAAAGTAATGAATGACACCTTACTTGGCCGCTATGGCTGGACATTGGACTCAGCCTTCAGCGAATTTGTCAACTGGAATTACTGCACCGGAAACCGAGCCGATGCTCTTCATTACTCCGAAGGAGCATCTTATCCGCCGGTCTGGGTAGATAGAACTCATTCCATATATCCGGTAGGCCTTCAGGCCGGACCGGCCAGTCCGGCTGGCTATGGCAGTTGTTATGTAAGTTTTTTCCCGGGTACCGCCGCCGGTACGCTACACTTGACTTTCAATGGTGATGATGCGCGCGATTGGTCCGCCTGGCTGATAAAGTCTACGGCCGACAATGTTCATACCTTTGAGCAGATAACGCTGGACGCGATCAACGAGTCCGGCTCAATCGACATCCCGGAATTTCAGAATTACTATCGTATAGCTCTGGCCGCGGCCAATATATCGGAAAATACAGCTACCGCTCCTTTCTTTTACTCGGCTTCGGTCTCCGTTCCGTACGGAGTGTCGACCTCCTGGTTGGAAGTAGATTCAGCTGTTTACTCCGGTGGGCTGCGCAAGTTTGAGGTCCTGGCCACAAATGATGCCCCCGTGGCTGATATCCTGAGCCTGACAGCCTGGGATGATCTGGGCTGGATAGTTGCCGACACTGTTAGTGAATCACTCTTGCCCGGCGAAGATACTGTTTTCACCTTTTCAGTCACCCCTCCACAGGGGACACCGCTGGGAACATTGTCCAACATGCAGTACAAAGTATGGTCTTGGGGAGACACCAGTCAGAATGTGGTCGGCGACGCAGTCGGAATGACAGAGCTCCAAAGAGGGGACGTGGATTTCTCCGGAGCTGTCGACATTAGTGACCTGACTTCATTTGTGGACTACCTGTTTGCCGGAGGTCCGCTGCCGCAGCCGGTGGAAGAGTCAGCCGATGTCGACTGTTCTTTTGATGTCAATATCACCGATCTGACCACATTTGTAGAGTATCTGTTCCAAGCCGGACCGGCCGCTCCATGTAATCCCTACTGATCGTTTTTTTTATTGACACTCCGTTCAAATAATCGTAGTTAACTCTCACAACTAATATGACATATGCCCAGAATGTCACGGAAGACATTGGACGGCGTAGAGGGGACGTCATGGAAATCGGCTTGGAGCCAAAAATCCTCATTTGTAATGAATGTAATGAGGAATTCGTGTTCACTGTAGCAGCACAAGAATACTTCCTGGAACGGGGATACTCCGAAGATCCCAAGCGTTGCAAGACCTGCCACACGCAATACAAAAAAGTCCAGCGCAACAATGGTCATCGTCGCGCCGACGAACGTTCTTTTGCTGTAGATTATCCGGATTGATTGCAGGCCACGACCCGGTCCGTCCTATGGAATAGGGGTACGTGGCAAGGGCAACCAGGGAGGATGATTGCCCACTTCAGGCACTAACGTGCCCATACACCAGGTTAGCGAAGAAGAATCATTTTCTTTGTCTGACTACTGTTGCCTACTGTCAGGCGGTAAAAATAGATACCGCTGCTTATCTTGTTGCCCTGTTCATCCCGGGTATCCCAGAGAATGGTATGCTCTCCCGGTGAGAGCTGCGTATCAAGGAGCGTAGCCACAATTTGGCCGGCAATATTATACACGACCAATTGAACCAGAGCGTTGACTTCAACTTCAAAATCTATATTGGTTGAAGGATTGAACGGATTTGGATAGTTCTGCTTGAGTTGAAATTTATCCGCGACCGCCTGATCCAATTCATCGGCAACACTTGCGGCGATACCAACATTCAAGTCGGCTGTGATATCGGTACCATTTTCACTGATTTCCCCGACGCTTACCAGCGTTGGACCGGCAAGGTAGGAATTCGAGTTGGGAAGGCTGGTACCGTTGAACCCGTTGTTTGCCGATGTACCCGGGAAAGGATCGGCCGCGTCCCCCTGGTCCAGCGCCTGCTCAAGTTCAAAAATCCCGTCAGCCTGTTCAAGGCCAGCCAGAAAGTGACTGTCCGCCGGTTGCCCGGTATACCAT
>JARGFS010000029.1 GCA_029211095.1 bacterium
GATCCAACCGATAGGTCGGGATGTCATTGACCACAACACCACCCGCTTCTATGTTCTTGAACGCATAGAAGACATCCTTGAGCCGATTAGTGAAAACGCCCGCCTGAAGACCGTATTCCGAGTTATTGACTTCATCAATAACTTTCTTGAAATCCCGATACTTAATGACCACCGCCAACGGCGCAAACGCTTCCTGTGAACAGACAGCCATCGAAGGTTTCGTGTTGGTCAGGAGTGTCGGCCACATAAGGGCGCCCTTAGACTTCCCACCCGTGACAACTTTGGCTCCCTGAGCTTTGGCCTCCTTGACCATCGCCATCGCGTTGCGGCAGGCCGCTTCTGAGACCATCGCGCCAATGTCCGTCTTGGGATCAAGCGGATTACCAACTTTCAGTTTGGACACTTTTGACTTGAACAGTTTCAGAAACTTGTCGTGGATCTTCTCATGCAAGAATATTCTCTGAACGGAGATGCATGACTGTCCGGCCGAAGCAAACGCGCCATACAGCATCCGGGTAGCCGCAAAATCCAGATCGGCATCATCCGCCACAACCACTCCAGCGTTGCCGCCCAGCTCAAGCACGACCTTCTTTTTTCCACAGTTCTGTTTGATCCACCAGCCAACCTGCGAAGAGCCCGTGAACGTTACCACTTTCACCCTGTCATCTTCAAGCAGCGGCGTGGAGTCTTTTGATGATCCCGGTAGAACTGAGACCGCCCCTTTTGGATGATCTGTCTTGTCAATCAATTCCGCCAGCAGCAGCGCCGACAACGGGGTCGTGCTGGCCGGTTTGAGAACTATCGTGCTCCCCGAAGCTATCGCCGGAGCCACTTTGTGGGCCACCAGGTTGAGTGGGAAATTGAATGGCGAAATTCCGGCCACCACCCCGAGCGGGAATCTTCGGATCAACCCCTGTCTCTCTTCGGCCCCCGGATTCCAGTCCAGGTCAATTATCTCCCCCCCCATCCGCTTGGCTTCTTCGGCGGCGCAGCGGAAGACACCAGCCGCACGGGCAACTTCCAGTTTGGCATCTTTGTAGGATTTTCCCAACTCCGATGACATAGTACGAGTGAATTTCTCAATATTCTTTTCCAGCCCGGCCGCCACGGCCAGACAGGTCTGCTCCCGATGGTACGAAGGGAGCTCACGCGTTTGTCCGAATGTCTCGTGAGCAATGTCAATCGCTTTGGTATAGTCCTCTTTCCCGGCGGATGAAACCGATGCAACCAGCTGGCTGCTAAACGGTGAGCGGACTTCCATCTTGTTGCGCCGGGATACCCACTTGCCGCCGAGATACATTTTATATGTTTTAGCCATCATAATCCTCCTGAATCAGAAATATCTATATTGGGCAAACCAGTTTGCCAAGTCTTTTGGTTAGTTTCACATTTTCACTGTAGTCGACGGGACAGTCAATCACCACCGGTTTTTTGCTTTTGAACGCTCTTGTGAGGATCGCCTTGAGGTCATCCCCCGGCTTAACCTTGATCCCCATCGCCCCATATGACTTGGCCAACTGCACCCAGTCCGGGTTTGTGAACTTGGTCCCGAAGGCGTGACCATACTTGTTCCGCTGTTTCCACTCAATCAGTCCCATCGAATTGTCAGTCCAGATCAGATTAACCGTTGGCGTCCCCAAACGTACGGCCGTTTCCAATTCCTGCGCATTCATCAGAAAACCACCGTCTCCGGAGACGGTCAGGATTTTCCGTTCCGGGTAAACCAGCTTGGCCGCAATACCGCCCGGAAGAGCGATCCCCATCGAGGCAAACCCGTTGGAGATTATGCAAGTATTTGGCTCGTGCACAATGAACATCCGGGCAATCCACATTTTGTGCGCGCCGACATCAGAGATGAGGATATCCTCGTCCCCCAAAACGGCCCGGATGTCATGGAGTATCTTCTGCGGTTTAATGGGGAAAGCTTTGCTGGTTGCATACTGGTTGATATCTTTGAGAATCTCGCGGCGGTGCTTGGCCGCAAAGCTCCCTTTCCCGCGCGGCATGCTGTCGTCCACCCGTTCGTTGATTTCCCAGAGGGTGGATGCAATATCACCAACCAGCTCGACCGCCGGATCATACCAGTAGTCAACTTCGGCCGGATCAAAATCGATATGAATAATCTTCTTGTCCCCATCCGGATTCCAGAACTGCGGCGAGTACTCGACAATATCATACCCCACACAGATAATCAGGTCAGATTCTTCAAGAGCACAGGTTACATGGTCGCGTGACTGCAGGCCAATCGTATAGAGATTATTCTGGTACTCGTGGCCGGCCGCACCTTTGGCCATGAACGTATTGCAGATAGCCATCGAGGTCTTGTCCAGAAGTATTCGCAGCTGCCTGGTGGCTCTCTTACGAATCGCCCCGTTGCCGGCCAGAATTATTGGCTTTTTCGCCTTCCGGATCAGCTCAATGGCGGCATCGACCGCTTTGTAGTCCGGGGCGGGTCGACGAACTTTCTTGACCTCAAAAAATTCCGGCTTCTTGCAATCTTCGTCAGCCACATTCTCAGGAAATTCCAGATGAGTCGCGCCCGGTTTTTCCGCTTCGGCAACTTTGAACGCTTTGCGGATGACTTCGGTAGCTATATCCGGACGCCCTATTCGTGTATTCCATTTGGTGATCGGCTTGAACATGGAAACAATATCAACATACTGGTGCGATTCCTTGTGCATCCGAAGCGTATCCGCCTGCCCGGTAATAGCCACCAGCGGAGCCCGATCAAGGTTGGCATCGGATACCGGCGTAATCAGATTCGTCGCTCCGGGCCCGAGCGTAGCCAGACAAACGCCCGCTTTACCAGTCAGGCGGCCATAGACATCGGCCATGAATCCGGCTCCCTGCTCATGGCGGGTGAGAACAAACTGAATCTTTGACTTCCGCAAAGACTCCATAAAGTCAATGTTCTCTTCTCCAGGAACCCCAAAAATATACTGAACACCCTCTTTTTCCAGCGCCTTGACAAATACTTCCGAAGTCTTCATGTTCTCCCATTCGATTATGAAAGTGACCAATCTCCTCTGAGTATAACGAAATATTCTTCTCCCATAAACAAATTTATAGTCGTAGGACGCTTGGGAGCAGGTCTCAATTCTGTGACCGGTATCTGATCAGCTGTAGAGTATCTGTGAACTCTCCTCCCCCCAAGTGATGGACCAGCGCCACACTGAACTGTTGGAATCGCCCCATATTCTAACGAATAGAGACAACAGGAATCTCCCCAAAAGTACTGTGTAGAACGAGACCTAAAGCCCTCCCCTCGTTCATCGTGACCCCGTAACTCATTGATTTACACTGATATAAAATGGGACATGTCAGCTCTCTGAGAGAATTGACCAAGTGGCACAAAAATTGATATTTCATCTGTTGACAAAAGACGAGAGGAAGTACAAATGATATTAATAGGACCAATGAACCACCGGGGGTTTACTCTTTTGGAAGTAATGATCTCCATGGTCATTCTCGGCATGGCCTTAATCGTTCTCCTCAATATGGGGATGGTCGCCCTGGATGGCAACGACTGGTCTAACAAGACCACTTCATCCACACAGGTAACCCAGCAGAAATTGGAGCATCTCCGGGCTAACATCAATGGAGCAGTCGCAGGTAGCGATACCATTCGTGGAATGGAGCGCTCCTGGGATATTCGCCACGCGGGGAAATTCCTGCGCGAAGTTGTCGTGGCTACTCGGTGGGAAGATGTCCGTGGAATTATCCACAATGATTCCATGACCGCTTATGTCAGAACTGATTCCATTTAGAGGTTGAACATGAAGAAATACCAAAACAAAAGATTAGACGATTCCGGTTATTCGTTTCTTGAAGTTATGATTGCCCTGACCATTGTCGGAGTGGTGACAACTTCCATTTTCAGCCTCTATATTCGTCAGCACAAAAACTACATGATCCAGGAAGATATCACGGACATTCAGCAAAATGCGCGCGCTTCTATCGATGAATTAGGGCGTCATATAAGGATGGCCGGGAATGATCTACCCTACAGTCTGGATGCAATCGTAGCCAGCAACACCAATCCGGATACTATCACCCTGACCTACCGGGCGGAGAACTGTGACACCTATCTTTCGGCCGCTATGCCGCAGCCATCGGCGGAACTAAAGTGCGCTACCGATGTCTCCTGCTTCTATGATGGCCAGTGGGTCTATATCTTTGAACCGGACTCGGGAGGCGGCGAGTGGTTTGAGATTTCACATGTGCAGCCTGGCTCAAAACATATCCAGCATAACACCATGACCCTGAGCAAAACATACGGGGCCGACGCTATTCTTCTGGCGCTGACCGAAGTCAAGTTCTTCATAGACCAGAATACTAATCCCGATCACCCCGCCCTTATGATTCTCAGGCCGGGACAGGCAGCCCAGGTTTATGCTGAGAATGTCGAAGACCTCCAGTTTCTCTATCGCATGAAAAATGGAGCAGTTGTCGATGAACCGGTAATGGTTGATGCGGTCCGCGAAGTCATGGTTACGGTGCGCGCCATGTCCAACAATCCGGATGCCGATGGCGTCTATGGTGCCAGCCAAAACCAGGACGATGATCGCCGTCGACGAACCTACAACACGTCCGTACATGTACGCAACCTGGCCGGATAATTAAAATAGGAACTCAATAGGATGAATAAGATACTAACAAGACAAGATGGATTTGCGGCTTTAATAGCTATCATCATGGTAGCAATGCTCACCCTGATCGGACTGGCCGCGCTTTCCACTTCCGATGATGAGATTCAGATTGCAGGAAACGAACTGCAGGAGATGAGAGCGTTCTATGCTGCCGAAGCCGGTTTGGAGCAGACAGCCTCACAACTGCAGGCTGTCTTTGACAGCACCGGCCTCACGCCGGTCGTCATGCCGAATGGGACCGATTCATTAAACGGCTGTGCGGTCACCTTTGTCGCTGTCGACAACGGACCGGCAACACAAAATACACTCACCTCCGGCACTCTTCAGGGGCTGCATGCGCTGGTTAAAACCTTCACACTCAGGTCAGTTGCCGAGAGCTCTGTTGACTATGGACGGATCGCCCTCTCAATCGACTTCAACGCCGCCCTGGTGCCACTATTCCAATTCGCCGTCTTCTATGACAATGACCTCGAAATAGCTCCCGGTCCCAACATGACTCTGCTGGGCAGGGTGCACACTAATGGCGACCTCTACGTTCAGGCCAACAGCTCCCTCTCCTTTGACAGTTACATTACCGCCGCCGGTGATCTCTACCACGGCCGCAAAGGTCCGGGTGGGGTCAGCAATGGGGATGTTCGTGCCAAAGATGCATACGGTAATTATGTCTCCATGCAGGAAGGTTCCGGTTGGCTGGAGTCAACCGACGCTCACTGGTACGACTCCGCCACCGGTCGCTGGCAGGGGCGTGTACAGGACGCAGCTTTTGGACAGGGAACGCTTAATCTCCCCCTCAATGGAGCAGGCAGTGTCCCGCATGATATAATTGAACCGGGCAATCCGGATTCTTACGAGAACAAGGCGACCCTTAAGTTTGTCGAGGGAGTCGCCTATCAGAAAATTGGGGGTGTCTGGAACAATGTCACGGCCGATATGATCGCCAAAGGAATCATTGAGTTTAAGCCAAACCAGTTTACCGATCAGAGAGAGGGAAAACTGGTCGATGTCATGGAACTGGATATGCAAAAGCTCTACGCCGAAAGCTATGAACCGGCCAACGGCGTGATCTACTTCTCTGACAATGCCCTGGGTGGGAACTGGCCCGCCTTGCGTATCAACAACGGATCGGAATTGGGGGATGCGCTGACAATAGCCTCGGCCAACCCGATCTATACAATTGGAGATTACAACTCGGTGAACAAAAAACCGGCCGCCATCATGGCCGACGCCGTGACTTTCTTATCCTCGTCCTGGGATGATTTGCTCAGCTCCGGTTCCAAGGACCTTCGCATTGCCACCGAAACAAACTTCAACGCCTCCATCCTCACTGGCAACGTTGAGACTACAGCTGCTGCCTACAATGGCGGCTTTGAAAATCTTCCCCGCTTCCTTGAGCAATGGACCGGTACGGGATTCAACTGGAGCGGCTCCATGGTCAATCTCTGGAATTCGCAGCAGGCCGATGGCAGCTGGAACGGATCGTACTATTCGCCGCCGATAAGAAACTGGTCGTATGATACTGATCTTGATGACCCGGCCAATCTGCCTCCGGAAACGCCGCAGGTAAGAGTCTTCCAGAGAACCGGATGGAGACAGGAAGACGTAATCTAAGCTCTATTCAATGATCAAATCGTAGGGAAGGCGTGTCATCAGATGCCCTTCCCTTTGCTTTATGTCAGAGATGCCTTCAACCGCGGCCACTGCATCTGACCCGGTACCGAACACCGAAGCAGCCAGTCCTAACAGGGGACGGGCCGGAAAGACAATCCAGGGACGACGCTGTGGATAAACCTCCACCCGGTAGTCACTCAACTGTAACTGATCGGCCAGGTAGTCGATCGCCGACTTCAGCCCGCCCAGTTCATCCACCAATCCATTCCTGAGCGCTTCCAATCCTGTCCAGACTCTCCCCCGCGACAGTGCATCCACAGAATCTACCGTGAGCGCCCGGTTGTCCGCCACCAATTCAACAAAGTAGTTGTAGAATGCTTCCAACTGTGAGTAATACTTCTCGCGCTCTTCGTCACTGAAACCGCGCGTATCAGTGAGCATCCCCGCAAACCGCCCCCGCGTGTAAAGCTCCGTCCCCATTTCAATCTTGTCGTACAATCCGCTCAGGTCAAGCTTCCCCCCATAGATTCCAATCGAACCGGTGACCGAGGTAGGATTGGCGAACAGCTTGGTCGCAGGCATGGCAATATGATAGCCGCCCGATGCGGCAATATTTGCCATTGAGACAACCATTGGCAGTTTCTTACCCGCTTTGTCAGCCTCGTGAAAAATCTCTTCGGCGGCCAGGGCAAACCCGCCGGGAGAATTGACCCTGAATACAACTCCCTGCACCCGCGGGTTGGAAGATGCGGCGGCAAAGGCCGCTTTCATTGCCGAAGGCGTAGTCGCCTTACTATTGTCCAACGGATTCATCCGTCCGGAGGAGTTTTCAATCTCACCATCGGCAACCACCACCGCAATCAACGGGCTCTGTTCAAAACGACTGTTGGACAGGGTGTCATTCTTGTAACGATGGAATGATATCTCCGGCAGTGACGAGAGGATATCTTTCCGCATATTGTCCCGATAGCTGAGTCCGTCAACCAGCCCGGCCGCAACCGCATCCTCGGAGGTATACGGACCATTGTCTATCAGAGCCGTAACAGAGTCAATTGAGAGCTCTCTCCCCCGGGCAATCCCATCAACAAACTGCTCATAGAGGTTGTCCAGTATCCGGTTGATCTGCGCGCGGTTTTCTTCTGTCGCCGCCGTTTGAGTGTATTGCTCGGGGGCGGTCTTGTAATCCCCTATCCGCACCATGTCCGCCCGTATGCCCAGCTTTGCCAGACTCCCGCCATAAAACTTGAGTTCGGCCCGAAGTCCCACCAGATTGAGTTGACTTACCGGTGCGATATAGATTTCATCGGCCGCCGCCCCTACGTAATAGGTCAGGTTGTTCGGATACGAGATGTGACAGATGACCTTTTTGTCCCGGCTGCGAAAATACCGGATTGCTTCGCGAAGTTCACTGGCGCGTCCAAATCCAAGATCAGCCGGCCTCAAGGCCAGGCTCATCTCTTTGATCATCGGATCTTCGGCGGCCCGATAGACAGTAAGGACAAGATCGGCAAAACCATCCCGCTTTCGGCCAAAAACAGGGCGTACCGGATTCTCCGGGATGCTTCCTCCCACACCAACAGCCAATCGTTTCCCCGGATACCTGATCAGCGAAGGCTGCAAGTGGGTCGTACTCCCCATATAGAGCGTATTTCCTTTATCGTTCCCGTCATTGTCTGTCCGTGAATCCGTTCCAATAAAATACCTGGCGAGATTTGCTTTGACCCCAACCTGTATATTGTCCTCTGAATCATAATAGCCGGTCAGGTACAGGCCCGCCTTGGGACTAATCTCTACCTGATAGGCAAATTCGGCGTTACTCAGGCGCGTCTTGGTGGACAGAAACATATCTGCCGACAGTGTAATTTTGTCCGGCACTGCCTGGTAAGTGATCGAGTAGCGTTGTTCCGTTTCGGTCCGTTCCCCATCGATTCTCCCCCGATTGAGATTTGAAAAGAGAGCCGCCCATCCGAACGGACCCTGAAGTTGATTCATAATACCGACCGACCAGAAGTGCCGCTTGTTGTAAAAGTCGGGACCATCTTTGAAGTAGCGATACGAGGCTCCAAAATTGTAGCTGCCGCCAAATCCACTGCCAAAAGCCAGAACGTATTCGTTAAAATCCTGTTCGTCCGGACGATAGATATGGCGATAAGCAAACCCTACCTGCTCGCCGGTGCTGGCCGTTCCCCAGCTTTTGGCAAAATCTCCCTGATCGTAGTCAAACATCACCTGCCAGCTGTGGGCTTTGTATCGCCCCAGCCCGGCCGGATTAGTCCAAACCGCTTCGGGTCCAAAAACAGATGCCGCCGGACGATAATAGAACAGCCCGCCCGGCATGGGAATGCGCTGACCGGCATCGGCTGCAGTTGCGGTAATACAGATAATCAGAGCCAGTAGAATAGTTGCACGCCTCATCTTCATCAATCTACTCCCGTAATATAGATATTACCTTCACCCCGGATGGAACCGGCAATCCTTGCCGCTCCCTCGGCCGAACGTAAAATCAACCGGTTTTGCTGCACAATATCAGCGATAAATTCCAGATTGGATGCTTCTATACGACCGTCGTCTCCGACGGCGAGAGAAAGCTCAACCGATATGTTCTGGGGGACCATGATCTCAATGTCTTCATTCTGGTTACGCACGATCACTTCCGCCGCTCTGATACTGTCAATGTACATGAGTATCGGCGCGGACTGGCCGCGTACAAAATTCTTGCCGCCCATAGGGACAAACCGTTCAATCTCTATCCGGCCAAAGCTGTTCTTCACGTTGACACTCCCGATGACACCATTGATATTGATATCCCCCACCTGATTCCTGATAGTGGCCGGTTTTCCGAGACTCTTGATATCAAAAGCCTCCAGTTTTGCGTTGGAAGTGCTGATGTCGATCTCCCCGGACAGTCGCTCAACCGTAAGCCTCTGATTGGTCGTACCAATCATGGTTTTGCCATTGACATCACTGACCTGGATTCGTCCCAACGAAGCGGGTATGCTCATCTCTGAAAAAGGGCCGGTGGCATCAACATCAAAATAGGCAGCTTCAATCTCAACCTGGCAGTCGTGCGGAACAGAAATCTCCATCTCCACCAGGCCCGCCTCATTGTCCGGGTCCCACCGGACTGGATTGGGAGCGTGCATCAGGATTCGTACCCCTTGCGGTGTAGAATTGACCGAGACTCTGATCAGATCAATATAGTCAATAGCTCTGGACCGGGAACTTGTCCTTGCTTTTTTGCGATAGATAGCTTCAATAGTCTGGATATTCTCTGCGACAATCCGGATACTCCCCTGCAGTTGCGGAACCGACTCTATCTGAAGATGATTGGATGAATTATCAATCGTCACCGAAGCGGACAGCTCTCCGGTGGAGTATAGATTGTTTGACTCCTTTGTTATCTCCTGTGCGCAAACATTCCCCAGCAACAGAACAAAAAGAAGTGATATCTGAATCGGCATCCGTTTAACATTCATACTATCCTCTATCGTTAGAGTATATCATATACATCAATATCGACCCCGCCGCCGCCGCATTGAGAGACTCTACTCCCGCTTCATGCTTAATCCTGATCCTCTGGTCAGACATCGCCACAATCTCAGGTCCCACCCCATCCGCTTCGGAGCCAACGGCCAGAATGAGCGGGTCGGTCATGGTCGCATTCAAATCAAGCGATTCATCGGCGTTTAAGTCCGAAGCTATCAAAGTCGCCCGCTTGAGTTGGGCAAACTTTCTGATACTATCGTATTGCGCCGGAATGATCTTCAGCCCAAAGATCGCACCGGCGGAAGCTCTCACCACCTTGGGTGCAGAACAGTCGGTTGGACGACCACTCAGGATTACCGTCTCAAATCCAAATGCCCTGGCCGACCGCAGCAGCGTCCCAAGGTTCCCCGGATCAGAAATGTTATCGCACAATAGAATTCTACGACAGGAGCCGTCAAATGATTCACCGAGAGTTTGGTCACTCCGTTTGAACACCGCCAGCAGCCCTTGGGAGCTTTTTACTTCACTCATTTGAGCCATCTGTCTGGCCGAGGCTTCTATCAACCGAAAGCCAGCCTGGGCACATTTGTTGATTAGCTCACGCCCCCGCTCGGTGAGCAGATGATCCGAGTAATAGAGCTTTTCCGGCAGGTAGTTCTGGCGGATTGCTTCTTCCAGCAACCGCACACCTTCGGCCACGAATCTGCCCTGCTGCTTGCGCCCCTTGACCGTAAGCAGGGCGCGGACATTTTTTTGTTCCTTTTGTGTTACCGACATCATTACTTCGGAGAAAGCTACTCGCAGCTAAAGGAACCGATTATCCAGAGCACTTGGCAAGTGAAAACTATACTGATCATAACCTGCGCTATCCTGACCTGGGCGGGACCGCTGTCGGCAATGGAGAAATCCGCCACTATTGGCGGGCTCTCTCTTACTCAGCCCTGCTCACCGCTGGAAACGGCCGACATTGGTCTGGCCATCTCCGGAGGCGGAGCCCGGGGACTGGCGACTATCGGCATTCTCAAAGCCTTCGAGGAACATGGCATTAATATCAGGGCGATTACCGGAACTTCCATGGGCGGAATCATGGGTGGTCTCTATGCCTGCGGCTACAGTGCTGATGACCTCAGGGATTTTGTCGACCGGCTCCAGTTTGACTCCCTTTTTAACAATGCCCCCGCCCGCGGTACCATGTTCCTCACCCAGCGGGCCAGCCGCGACCAACATCTGATTTCAGTGCGCTTTGATGGCTGGCGTCCGGTAATTCCAACCGGACTAACCAAAGGACAGAAATTAACATCACTTTTGACCGAGCTAACAACCGCCGCCAACTACCGCGCCAACCAGAACTTCCGTGACCTGCCCATTTCGTTTAGAACCGTCACTACCGACATTGAAAACGGCGAAGCGGTCACGCTTGATTCCGGTTCCCTGGCCAATGCCATGCGTGCGACCACCGCCTTTCCCCTTGCCTTCACGCCAGTGAAGAGCAATGGAAGACAACTTATGGACGGCGGCATACTGGTTCCAATTCCGGTCCAGCTGCTCACCGAGATTCTCCCCGACAGCGTCCTGATTGTTGCGGTTAATACGGCCAGTTCGCTGGTCCCTCGCGAAGAACTAAACTCCCCGATAGATATCGCCAACCAGGTAACCACCATCATGACCGCCGACAAAATGGAGGCCCAACTCAAACTGGCTGATTTTGTCATTACACCAGAGTTGAAAAAATATGAGTCCACTGACTTTGATAAAAAAGAAGAGATTATCAAAATTGGGTATGAGATCGGGCTTAAAATGGCTGACTCAATTCTGGCTTTCGCCGCTTTGGAAAAAGAGACCGAAAAGAAGTACCTGATTGGCAAAATCACTGGCAACCAGTTTTCAACCGCAACAGAGAGTGAATTGAAACTCAGACTGCCGAACCGGACGGTTAGTTGGTCGGAACTCATCAAAATACTCAGCGAGATTTCCTGCCAAAAGGAGCTATTTGAACTGCAGGTGAAGCTGTCAGCTCCGGACAGCGGCAATACCTATCAGGTCAATTTGAACGCAATACCGGCGTTGGATCGGACAAAGTATGCTGTTCAGTTTGAAGGTAACCGAATCATTTCAGACTCCGCACTGAACGCCCAGTTCTCACTCGCTCCGAAGAAGCTCAGCTCAGCGGAGTTCCATCGCTCTTTGGATCGGCTGCTAAACTTGTACGCTGTTGAAAATATCGACCTGGCCAATATAACCTCGGTCCAGATAGATCATGACCACCAGACCGTCATTATCCGGATCGATGAAGGGATTCTCTATCGCATTGATGTGAATGACAATGTCCGGACCAGCGACTGGTTTGTCCGGTCATACTTTCCCTTGAAAGTTGGCTCCTCCTACAGTACAGAATCAGCATCGCGGGGACTGGACAATATATATGGGACCGACCTCTTCAACAGCGTGACCCTGAATGTAGAGCGAGACCGTCGCGGAACAATCGCCAAAATCGGGATTGCCGAAAAGCAGTATCGGCAGGTCCGACTCGGCTGGCACTGGCATGAGACCTATGAATCGGAGCAGTTTGTTCAACTTCTGGATGACAATGTCATGGGGATGGGGCTGGAGTTTCTCATCCATGCCCAGTATGCCGATGATCGACAGCGGTACTACAGTTCATTTCAGGCAGACCGCATCTGGTCAACCTACCTGACCGCTCGCGCCGAACTATTCCATGACCGGCTGAACCGATCTCTCTACGACTCCGAAGGGATCGAGACCTATTTCCGCAAAGAGCGAAGGACCGGAGGGATGCTAAGCATAGGTCAGCAGATTGCTCGCCTGGGCACTTTCACTTCTGCTCTGGTGGCCGAGAGAGTCAAATACCATATCCCGGAAACGGCGAGTGAGCAGACAGTAAACCTTCGCTACCTTGACTTACGATCACTCGTTGAGAGCTTTGACCGCATCCCTTTTACCGTCTCCGGTAACAGGACAGAACTCCAGTTGCAGCTGGCCGGGGATTTCTTTGGGGGGGATATGCAGTACACCCGCTTCAGCGCTTTACTGGAACAGTATCTGCCACTGGGCAAGTACCTGAATCTCCACCCCCGCCTGGAACTTGGCCTCTCCGGATCAGGATTACCCCCATCGGAGAGATTCTTTTTGGGTGGGTCCCGTTCGTTCTTTGGGTTTCAGACCAGCCAGCTCGAAGGTGACAAGTTGTTCCACTTCAGTTACGCCATCAGGCTGGCCATGCCGATGGGTCTGTATCTTTCTGCCCGACATGATATCGGCGAAGTTTACGCTCATACGGATCAGATAAAGCTGAGAAATCTCCGTCATGGATTTGGCCTGAAGCTATTGCTGAACACACCAATGGGACCGTTTTCCATCTCTCACGGGATAGGAGATAGTGATCATGAGGAGACCTACATTAATGTCGGCTTTGAATTCTAACTGAGTAAGTCTCTTTTTAGTCAGTTTCATCTTGCAAAACCTGAGTACAATACTATACCTTAAGTAAGATCAACATGGAGGTATTATGCGACTATTACTAATTGCCCTGACAATAGCGCTACTGATGGGCTGCTCAACCACAGAAAAAAAAGCCGACGCTGTGGATGAAACCGAACAGTTGCTCATTGCAGCCTCACAAAAAGTTGTAGGCGATTTTTCCTCAGAACTCAAGCAGGAGTTACTGGGTGCCCTGAACGAAGGGGGACCGGCCAATGCGATTGCGGTTTGCGAAACAAAAGCCCCACTGATTGCTGCCGCCCACTCGGAATCCGAATTCCTGTCCATCAACAGGATTACCGACCGGAACAGAAACCCCAAAAACCTGGCTGATTCCACCCAGATGGAGGTCCTGACCAAAATGTCCCTGGACTCCACTATCAACGAACAGCATTTCTGGGCCGACACAGAGACGGGCCGAAAGTTCTCGTATTACAAAGCGATCAGAGTAAATGCTCTCTGCCTCAAATGCCACGGCAAAACAGAGGATATCGACCCTTCGGTTCGCGAAGAATTGGTCAACTCCTATCCGGGCGACCGGGCCGTTGAATATGAAGTTGGAGACTTCCGGGGCGCCTTTTTGGTCGAGATCGACTGGCCACAGGGGGAAGAGATCGTACAGCAACTGACGACCACGGAAAACTGACCCTGCGCTTCTAAGAGCAACAAGTCCTACAGAGCGGGTGATCTTCCAATCACCCGCTTTCCTGTTTATCCTTCAAACTAACTGGCCAGGCTCTACCTGCTGCTCTTCGTTTCTACTCAGCCCAACATTGCCAGCCACCTGATATTTGTCCTATGATACTCTTAATTGCATTTACAGGCCACGCCTGCTGCTCTACTGTCCTACTCAACTCGACATTGCCAGCCACCTGATATTTATCCGATGACACTCTTAGTTGCATAAACAGGCTCTGCCTGCTGCTACCAGCGGTAGCCGGCTGAGACGCGGAAAGTTTCATCCAGTTCGGAGTGGTGGAGGTAAGCAAAATCGAGGACAATATTGCGGAGGTCGATTCCGGCCCCGGTCGTGAAGCGGCCGATATCAAACCCGGCCCGACCAAAGAGCATCTCCTTAAATGAGATTTCAGTCCCGAAATGGGTATCGAGTGAGAGCGCTCCGGCCGAATATTGAGCGGCCTCCTGCAAGTCCTCAAACTTGATATCCCCTGAAACAGCTAATCTTCCGGTAAACTGCCGTAAAGTACGGGTGTAAGTCAGACCCGGTTTCACGGTTGGGTATATGCTTTCTGTATTGGCCCCGCTGGAAAATGTCTTTCCGGAGTATCTGATGAAACCGGTGGTGACATCGGAAATCATAACTCCCATCATCAAGTCCTCTCTTAGCGGCAGGAGCATTCCGGCATCTACTGTCAGGCCAATTCCACTCTCGGTTCCGATATCCCGGTAGATAATCTTGGCGGTTGCACCAAAATCCGCCTTGTCCCATTTCCTGCCGGAGATTGAGAAACCGAGCAGGTAATCTCCATGAGATTCCTCGCGTACAACATACGGCCTGTTATTGACATCAAGAGCGGTAATCTTGATCCCGCCGCCGCCAAGATAGTATAGGTAGCTTCCAAAAGCGGTCACCATAGAGTTTTCGCGCTCCCGGCTGTCAACATAGGCGATAAAATCGTGATTCAGCAATGATCCAAACGTCTCCGCATGCATCGCTGTCAGGCTGCGATGGTGGAGATAATTCATTCCGGCCGGATTCCAGTATGGTGCGGCCATATCAAAAGGGCCGGCAACAACCGCCCCCCCCATAGCCAGACCGCGCCCGCTGACACCAAGAGAGAACGGGTCCGAGGCAAACTTGGCCGACCTGACCGGCGAACCGGTTACCAGTATTATAATAACTGCGATTATGACTCTATACATTGGCTTCCAATATAACATAGTCGCATTAATAGTCATAAAAAAAGCGGGAGAAAATCTCCCGCTTTCAAAATCTCGTTTTGAATCAAGCGTTCTTAGAAAGTACCGCCAGCATCGTCAGTCTTATTCTTTTCGGCAGCTTTTTCTTTGGCAGCACAAGCGGCCTTCTCTTTGGATGTGCAAGTCTTGGAACAAGCAGATTTGTCACCCATCATTTTGGCCGGGGCAGCAACACCAGTTGTGGCAACAGCCGGAATGATCTCAGCTTTGTAGCCCTGGTCAGTGATCATCTTGGTGGCAGTCTGTTCGCAGAATTTTGCGCGATCAACGGCAACAACGGCCAGTTCATCTTTGTAGCTGACACGAACAACCTTGCGAACGCCAGGAGCGGTCATCAGGGCTGTCTTGACACCAGATTCGCAACCACCACAGGTCATTCCCTTGATGGAAATCTGGGTGAAATCACAATTGTCGCCGAGCTCTTTGCAGAGAGCTTGACATTCTTCTTTGGAAATACCAAGTTTCTTGGCGCAGGCTGCGGCATCACCGGCATCGCAGGTCTCTTTGACTGAAGTTAGTTTAGCATCGGTCTTGGTAGCTTTGTGACCGGAGCAGCTCGGTCCGGCGATAGCCGGAGCTACTGTGAGGGCCATGGCGGCCAGAGCAGCGACACCAAAGATGAGAAATCTTTTCACGTTTGTTACTCCTTCAGAGTTGTGGAATTGTTTGTTGTCTGCATTAGCTTCTAATATACCTTTTCAGTGACTTTCGTCAACCAGAGACTCTAAAAAAAGACCTTAAGGGGCGATAACCCCGCTCTGCCCTTTATTTCCGCTCGGTTAAGATATTTAACACATCCATATACTCTGTCGTTCCATAAATATTAAAATATGAGTGATTTTATCTCGTAAATGAAAAAAAGAGGGTAATTGTGTTAGAATTAGCAGAAATAAGTTGATTTTTTCGCCTATATATCCGTATATGCGGATATGAGGATTAAAAAATGAACCAAACCAGAGAGACTGAGATTATGGCCGCTTTGGCCGAACCGATCCGCCTGAGAATTGCGTCCCTGATTAATAAGGGAGAACTTTGTGTTTGTGACCTGACGCAAATCCTGTCTCTCCCGCAGTCCACAGTCTCGCGGCACATCGCCAGACTTAGAAGAGCGGGGGTTGTCCTGGATCGGCGACAGGGAAAATGGATACATTACAGACTTGCGGACCATGCCGATCCGTTCTGGAAAGGAATTCTTCAATTACTGTCAGGCCTGAGCGGTAACGAGCCGTTCCGGTCAGATTGGAAAGCGCTTCTGAATAATCAGAGCAAATGCCCTATCACAGAATTATCAACTACCGGGGAGAGCAATGGGAACTGAACGCACACTTTCTTTTTTTGAAAGATATCTTTCTGTCTGGGTAGGGTTGGCCATTGTTGTCGGTACCGCCCTCGGCGCCAGCTTTCCATCGCTGCCAGAGATTCTGGACCAATGGTCATACGCGCAAGTATCCATTCCAATAGCCGTCTGCCTCTTTTTTATGATGTTCCCGATCATGGTCAAAATCGATTTCTCAAGAGTAAGGACGGCGGCAAAATCACCCAAGCCGGTACTATTGACCCTGGTCATCAACTGGTTAATCAAACCGTTCACAATGTACCTGATAGCTTATTTCTTCCTCGGCTATCTCTTCCGTGACCTGATAACCGGCACGGAGATAATTGGAGGAGAAACTGTTGAGTTATATCGGTCCTATATTTCCGGAACCATTCTGCTCGGGATTGCTCCCTGTACCGCGATGGTTCTTCTGTGGGGTTACCTGGCCAAGGGGAACGATGCTTTCACTCTGGTTATGGTAGCGGTCAACTCACTCACCATGCTCTTTCTGTACGCTCCGCTCGGCGGGCTGCTGCTGTCCATAAACCAGATGCCTATCCCGTGGGAGACAATCCTGCTCTCGGTCCTGATCTATGTTGGCCTTCCACTGCTCAGCGGTTACTACACTCGCCGAAAGATCGTTGCCACAAAAGGAATAGACTATTTCAACCAGGTCTTCCTGCACCGGTTAACGCCGATCTCAATTATCGCCCTCCTCTCAACCCTGCTGGTCCTGTTCACCCTCAAGGGGAGAACGATCCTTGACCAGCCTCTGGACATTCTACTGATCGCAGTTCCGTTACTGATACAGACCCTGTTTATTTTCGGCCTTGGGTACCTGGCCGCGAAACTGCTCAAGATGGAATACCAGGTATCGGCACCGGCGGCGATGATTGGGGCGTCGAATCATTTTGAGGTAGCCATTGCGACAGCCGTAGTGCTATTTGGATTGGGCTCCGGGGCAGCCGTAGCCACCGTTGTCGGAGTACTAATTGAAGTGCCGGTAATGCTGATGCTGGTAAGATTCTGTCTCAAGACACAGCATTGGTTTGGCAGCCCTGACGTCAAAACGGGAGTCGAATAAAAAGCTATGCGTATACTTGTCCTCTGCACCGGGAACTCCTGTCGATCACAGATGGTCCACGGTTGGCTTGTCCACCTGCTGGGTGACAGTGATGAAATCCGCTCTGCCGGGCTGGAACCACAAGGGGTGCATCCTCTGGCCATTAAGGTGATGTCCGAAGCGGGGGTTGATATTTCTCTTTTCAGTTCCAACCATGTCAAAGAGTATCTAAACGAGGATTTTGACTATGTCATCACCGTCTGCGACAACGCCGCCGAAAACTGCCCTACCTTTCCCAAAGAATCAACGCGGCTGCATTGGCCGTTTCCGGACCCGGCTGCTGCCACCGGAACCGAAGAAGAAATTGTCGCTTTCTTCCGGACTGTCAGGGATGAAATAAAAAAGAAGACAACCGAATGGGCAGCTACGCTTTAACCTCTTCCCCTTTCTGAATATGGATAGCGCAAAAGTCGACTGGTAGCTGGGTGGAGATCAATCATTCCTGGTCAAACAGCGAAGGTTGGTGATCGGCCCATTTGGTGCGGTCAATTTGGAAATGGTATTTGTGCAGGCAGTCCCCGTTTTTGCAGGTGGCCGGGCGACGCTTGCTGCAATAGTCAAAACTCCGTCCGCAGACTGTGCAGGTTGCTTTATGCCAGTCCACCTGGGGCAGACGAATCTGATTGTCGGAATCTCTACTCACAAATGCTATTGTAATACCACACGTGTCAAAATGCAATCAGATGCTGGTCGGAAATCAGAAGAAAAACAGAATATGCGGAAGTTCAATCAAGAGTCTTGAAGTATCGGTCCCGCCCTTCCCTGGGGACAGAGCCATTCGGAATATCCAGCACCTCGACCGTAACCGGATGCGAGCCTTTGACCGAGATTCTGTCACCCGTCTTGACCTGATACGAAGCTTTCACCTTGCGATCCCCAATCTCAATCAGGCCGGACGAAGCCAGCTCTTTGGCGACCGTACGCCGTTTTATCACGCCGACCGATGAAAGATAATCATCAATTCTCATCATCGCCCAGACTATAACTTATGTAAGTCGTCTCTTTCAACTCTTCAATCCACTCGTCAACCATCCGGCCGGTTTTGTCCTGCCTG
This sequence comes from bacterium, assembly GCA_029211095.1. Lineage (GTDB taxonomy): Bacteria > Zixibacteria > MSB-5A5 > GN15 > FEB-12 > JARGFS01. The sequence continues at coordinate 18,675 of JARGFS010000029.1, forward strand.
GCCATCTCCTTGATCTGGTCATAGTCATTTTCAAAACTGAGATGCTTCTCGGGCGCATACTCAAGCAGCTTAAAAAGATGCAAACCATTGCTGGTCTCAACCGGACCCCGGTACTCGCCGGGAACAGTCCAGTTCTGAATGAACGGACGGATATCCAGGGGAGCTTCTTTGGTTGCAATCCAGCCAAGCTCTCCACCCTGGGCACGACTGTTGTTGTCGACCGAGAATTCCTTGGCCAGTTTTGAGAAGTCCTCGCCGGACCGGGCCAGCGCCAATAGCGAATCCGCCAGACTATAGGCCGCAGCGGTATCTTCAGCCGAAGGCTGCACGGCCAGCAACAAATGGCGAAGGTGCAATTTGTTGTCCCTTTGTCCTTCCCGCCTGATAACATGATATCCAAACTCAGTCCTGATAACCCCGGACATCCCTCCTTCGGGAAGACCAAAAGCGGCCCGGGCAAACTCCGGCACTACATCTTCGCGGGCCACAAAACCAAGATCACCGCCGTTTACTCCGGCGCCAAGGCTGGAGTATTTGGTGGCTGTCTCCGCAAAGTCTGCTCCGTCCAGAATCTGCTGTCTCAATCTGGTCGCTTCCTCAAGGACTGAATCTTCGGCTGCCTGGGAAGGTTTCGGCTTGAGAAGGATATGAGCCAGACGGATAGCTTCGGGTTGCGAAGGAATCGAGTCCTTAAACTCCGCATAGAACTGCTCCACCTCATGACGAGAGACAGACACGGTATAGAGCTTTTTCTGGATATAACGCTGCTTCAGCAGTTGATTCTCAATGTCCTCACGATACTTCTTCTTCAGGTCCCGAATCGTCAAGCCTTCGGCAGCCAGAGCGGCTTTGAATTCCTCGTCCGAAGCGAAATTGAGCGCTATGTCACCAACCTTTTCTTCAAGAGTCATCTCAATCTCTTCCCGTCTTACCCTAAGAGATGTATCCTTGCGGGCGGCCAGCAGAAACAGCCGGTCAGAGACCATCTGATCCAGAACCTCCTGCTGCAACTTAAGAACTTCTTTCTCGGAATTCGGACGCACACCGGTCTGCAACGAGAGCAGCTGCATCTGATTTCCGATTTCAGAGGCCAGGATAACTTCGCTCCCCACCACCACCGCTATCCGATCAACCGTCTCACGCTGCCCAAAGGCGGACGCGGCCATAATCAGCATTGCGGCACTGACAACAAGAACAGGAATTACGACTCTTGATTTTATCATACTTTCTTTGACACTTCCAATCAGTTGGTGGTACTGTCAACAACTGCATACTTATCAGTGTTTATGGTACTCCAGATAGCATCTTCATATTTCTCAATATTGGTGGACTGTTTCTGATCTTCAACCCACTGGACAAAGGCGTCATTTTTCATATTTTCGGTCAGGATCCGTTCAATGTCCGGCTTGACGCTAAAGAAGTCCTTCAGTTCTTCATGCAGCTTGTCCACCACATAGAAAACGGAATACTTCCCTCTAACTACCACCGGTCCGGCCACCTTGCCAATGTCGGTTTTCATAGCCAGATCAAAAATCTCCGGGAACCACTTGCGCTCAATATAGCCCAGATCACCGGAGGAGGCTCTTTTTCCCGGCCGCTCGGTGAGGTCCATCGCCTGGCTCTTGAAATACTCAATGTCACTGACTTTGTCCGCGATTTTTCGCGCCTGTATTTCATCACTCAAAAGAATCTCATACACATGGACTTTAGCCGGGTCTGAGAACTCTTCCGGATGTTCGTCATAGTAAGCCCGGATCGTCCCTTCGTCCGGAGGAAGCGGGGCCGGGAGAGAATCGGAACGCATAATGTCAGCCATGTTCAATTCTTTGAACAGCTTTACTTTGCGAAGATACTCAGGGTCCTTGTCCAGACCGGTGCGGAGCGACTCGTAGGTCAGAATATCGAGCTTCTTCAGTTCAAAAATCACTTTTGAGAGTGAGTCATACTGGTTGAACGGCGGCTTGACATTCTGCGGGACCTGCTTGGCCACTTCCAGGTACTCTGCAATGGTAATCTGTCCGCCATCCCAGGTAGCCAGAACAAGCTCCTTTTCGTTCCGATCCAGTTGGTCCGGATCAAAATCTCCGGGAGGCAGATTCATCAGAATCTCCGGGGGATACAGCGCCTCTCGCTTCTGAATCAGATAGTTGCAGGTTGTACTGTCAGTACTGACCTGGTATTTTTCCGCGATATAGTTAAAGTAATCTTCGGCCAGTTTGTTCCGTCTTCTCCCCACCAACTGCTGGCGATAATTTTCCTTTTCAGCATCAAACGACTTCCGCTGCTCATTGGGCAGACGGTCATTCAATTTGATAATGTGAAATCCGAACTTGGACTCAACCGGTGGTGAAATTTCTCCCACTTCCATGGCAAAGGCCGCTTCCTGGAATTCATCCGCCATCGCGCCCCATAGGAAATAACCCAAATCACCCCGGTTCCGCTTGGCCGAAGGGTCTATTGACTCTTCAAAAGCGAGTTTGTCAAAGCTCTCTCCCGCTCTGATTTTCTCGACAATGGCATTCGCCTCATCCAGAGTTTCTACCAGAATGTGAGAGGCCCTGATTTTGTATTCAGACTTATCATAAAACGCTTTGACTTCGGCTTCGTTAACCTCGGCCTTTTCCACAACTTCCTTCTGGTACAAAATGTCCAGCAGGAACTTATCTTTATTGGCCAGGACAACCCGGTTGAGATCTTCCAGCTTGTCAATATCTTTAGTGTATGCCGCATTGACCAGCAAACGATTCACTATAAGACTGTCCAGCATATCATTCCGGGCATCAAACTCATCCTGTGCAGTGGCAAATGGGACCCGAACCATCTGAAACATGTCATTCAGTTCCGTCGAACTGATTTCATAGTCACCCACCACGGCTACTGTCTCGCCGCCGGACTTCCCGCACCCACTCAAAATGACCAACAGCAGGCCGCTGACTGCAATTAACGGTAAATAGCTCTTCAACTTCATTTATAACTCCTATATGTTCTCATAGTCTGTTGTACTTATAAAGAGCAGGGCAGTTCCCGGTGGAGCAACCCATAAGGGGATATTATAGAAAGGACTGACCTGTTTTCCAAGTCATTTGAAACAACCAATTTTGGCTGAAATAAGGCCGCCCTACTCGAAATCGGACTCCAGGTAGTTATCGGTAGAGCGCTGGCGGCTCAGTTTCTGGGACAGCTTTTTGGTAAATTCAACGGCCGAATTCTCCCCATAAACCTTCAACATATGATTCATGGCGATTACTTCGGAAATCACGGTAATATTCTTCCCCGGTGAAATCGGAACTCGAATAATCGGAATTCCCACGCCCAGAAGCGAAGTTTGCCGTTCTTCCAGCCCCAACCGCTCATAATCTTCAGCCTCCGACCAATAGGCCAGGCCAACTTCCACCTCAATCCGCTTCTGCATTCGGATTGACCGAATCCCAAACAGTTCCTCAATATCTATAATTCCGACCCCGCGAATCTCCATATGATGCCCCAGCAATTCAGAACCACTCCCAATAATTACATCCGGTGCTGCCCGGGTAATCCGAACCACATCATCGGCGACCAGGCGGTGCCCGCGCTCAACCAAATCCAGTGCGATTTCAGATTTCCCAATCCCGGACTTACCGGTATAGAGCAGGCCGACACCGTAAACATCGACCAGGGTGCCATGGACGTTAATCGAAGGGGCAAAGACATGATCCAGGTAAGCGGACAGCCGGTTGGTAAGTTCCGCGGTGGTTAATCTGCTGGAGAAGACCGCGGTCTTATGCTTGGCGGCACACTGTAAGAACCGTGCCGGTGGAGTGATCCCTTTGGTGATAATCACCATCGGGATATTGTGCTGAAATATCTTGCAGGATATCTCTCTCAGGTCTTCCTCGGCCAGTCGGCTCATAAAGGCCATTTCGGTCTCGCCAAGAACTTGAATTCGACGACTCGGAAAGCGATCCAAAAAGCCGGTCAAAGCTAATCCGGGCCGGTGCAGTTCCGGGTTGGTGACCTCCTTTTTGAGTCCCTCTTCGTTGTCACTCAAGAGCGTTAGTTCAAGGTCCTGAGTTCGCGAAGCATACAATTTATCGACAGATATTTGGGCCATAGTGACTGCAATATACCGACTGATTTAGCCCGTGCGCAAGTTTGAAGATCAAGCGGAGAGAGACACTCAACAATGGAAGAGTAGGTCGAAATCCCCTCGCGGGTTTCGACTACTGAGACGGGGTGGTACCCCATTTACGGTGCTTAAATTATAGGGCAGCATCCCTGCGGTCCTGCCAAAACGGGTCCGGCCACCAGACCAATTGGCGCAGAAGAGAAGTAGATTCAGCAGGTCGGCGTTCCGCAGTCCGCCTCCAGCGGACAAGAAACCCGACAAATCACCATCCGGAAATGCCATTTAACCTGCATAAAATATCGCCGCGCTCAATAAAATAAAGAGAGGCCCCAGCATGACATACGACAGAAACAAAGACCCCTTATGACCCCGCTCATCCCAATCATCGAGAGATGCCGCGGGGAAGTAATGTCATACTGACTCTTCTGTCATCTCGAGCTTAGTCGAGAGATGCCGCGTTGAGAAAACCATTCTTCGACTGTGCTCAGGGTGGCCCAGGCACGTACATCGGCCGCAAAAAAAAAGCCCGGCCAAATGACCGGGCGTTCGCATTAACTCAACATCAATTCTGGTACCGTGAATCAGTCCAGTTTGAGGCGAATCTCCTTGAGCTCCTTCTGGAGTTTCTTCATCTCTTTCTGGAGTTCTTTTAGCTCGGATTTCTTTAGAGACTTCATCTCTTTCTCAAGTTCCTGCATCTCTTTGCGAAGATCATCTTTCAGTGCCTTGGAGTCAAAGTACTTGTTTTGAGCATCAAAGTAATATTCGGTCGCATCGTCGTCGTCGTCGTTCGACCAGTGCAGCCCCTGAAGTCCCTTGAGCGCTCTAAAATCAAAGTCAAAATCACCATCACCGAAGAAACGGTACATTCCGTCATCGTCATATTCAAACTCGCCAACTTCAAGGTTGAAGCTCTTCTCGGATTTGTTGCGAACAACGGTAACTTCAATCTCGTCCCCTTCTTCATAATCTTCCATGGCATCGGTGACGTCGCCGGGATCAGTAATCCTCTCCCCCTCAATGTTAACAATCACATCACCCGCTTCAAGACCGGCTTCCATAGCCGGGGAATCTTCGACTACCTCGGTAATAAGCGCGCCGCGTCCCTTTTCCACCCCAAAATAGTCACCCAGCTGTTTGCTCAGGCTGGAGACGGAAACACCCATATAGCCGCGATGCTCTCTGAATTCGATAACCCGGGGGGCTCTCGGAGCACGGGGAGCTCGGGGTGCACGCAAGGCCCTGAGGGATTTGGGTGCCTTGGGCGATTTGATCCCTGAGATGATATCAATATCGTTATCGGAGCCGGGAGAGCGATAGATCAATCCCAGGTCATGGTCGCCATCATCCTCTTCCAGAATAACACTGAGTGTCATCTCTTTTCCGTCCCGGAGAATGACCAGATCAACTTTGTCCCCTTCGCCATAGTCTTCCAGAATATCGGAGATGTCATCGGACTCCCAGATTTTGGTGCCGTCAAACCTGACAATGATATCCTCTTCTTCCAGTCCGGCCACCTCGGCAGGGGAATCCTCAACCACGCCGTTGACTATGACTCCGTAGTCGACACCGAGGTCAAAAGCTTCGGCCATCTCTTCATCGACCGTCTGCATATATATTCCCAGCCAGCCACCGCGGTTATCTTTGTAAGACTTGGCCCCTACCAGTCCTGCCACCAGTACCAGGGCAGCCCCCAGAACAAGCGTAAGTTTCAAATAGCGATTCACAGCTCACCTCCATCTAAAGTCATATTCTACTGTCACCTGCCTATACGGAAACGGCTCGGCGACAGTTTCAAATAATACGGCTGAGGCTGATTAATGCGTCTCTGCGAAGACTGAGCCAGGATACAGAGAAAACCGGATAGCCGCTGACAGGATTTTTCGCGAGAATTGACTATCTTCAGTATAGCGAAAACAGGAATGAATCGTCCAATGCTGATCAAAGGGGAGCCCGAACCCGAGCTGGCCAAACCAGCCCCGGGAACCGCCGCCTGCTTCCAGGTGCAGCAGCAGTTTACCCATCGGCCCATCCGGATTCAGATAGGGACGATTTGTCTGAGCCCGTTGGGGATAGAGGGTGACCCCGACCGAACCCTGGTCAATATCAAGACTGGTCGGTCGGCTGAAATAATTGTACGATACATGCAGGCTTAACCTTTTGGAATACGGCCAGGTTAGACCGGAGCGGAGTGCCATCGACCCGTCACCACCAGACTCGACAAAGCCGGGGCCCAGCTCCAGTGAGAGTACGGGCCGCCCAATGGCGCCATCATGGTTGAGGTTTTCTTCTGGGTTCATTGGATTCGAAACATAGTATTTCAGGCCGATTAGCAGCCGGTATTGAAAGCTATCGCGATGCTGCTGCCAAAGGAGAGCGGTTGGGACTATCTGTGCCTTCGCCACCCAATTCAGCTTGAGTTCAGCCTCCTGAAAGTCCCCGATACTGAGTGGAGAGTCTCCAGAGACTGAAGAATAAGCATAATCCGCCCGAATAGCCAGATTCCCCAGGCTGCCATCCGGGTGATTCTGACCGAATTTCAACCCTGCAGACTTGACGGACATGGGGCAGCCAATCATTAGGATCGCGGCTGTGAGAGCCGCCAGCAGCGGTTTTTGTGGTCTTTGTTTTATCAGAGACTTCGGCAATCCAGGACCATCCTCAAAGAAACGCTCAAAATGGTACCCATATATATTATATACGGTAGATTGTTCCTATGGATTAAAGCGCCCGATCCGATAAAAATCGTTGACAAATTCCGGATTCTCTTTAATATGTACAATCCGATTTACGGAGCAGAGTACACTCCCCTGTAGCTCAGTTGGTAGAGCAGCTGACTGTTAATCAGCGGGTCGCTAGTTCGAGTCTAGCCGGGGGAGCTTTGTTCGAATGCAACCCTATTCGAACTGGTTGATTGAAAGTCCTTTTGACCTCGTTCGTGCAGCGATCGTCGGTGTCGCCATCACTGGGTGTCCTACTTCTGATACTGCGTCCCCTTTCCCAGATTGCACTTTGAACAGAGGGCCTGGAGATTCTCCAAAGTCGTCTCCCCTCCTTCAGACCAGGGCTTAATGTGATCAACATGAAGCTCGACGCTTGGGCTGGTGGCGGGGCTTCTCCCACAATTCTTGCAT
>JARGFS010000002.1 GCA_029211095.1 bacterium
ATATGGCAGGTCACAATCCGCTTGGAGCGGATCAAGACCAGCCATAACACAAATCAGGGTTTATCAACAAGCCCTTTATGGTGGGGGTGGATTGACAGATCACGTCACCGGAATTTGGGGTCCAGTGCGCAAGAGAAGAAAACTGGATTCCAGCGTTCGCTGGAATGACTTGTAACATAAACTTGCTTACCAGACGGTCATGTCCGTCAGACTGGGTTTAGATGAAGGGGGATTCCATCAACAACAACTATGCTTCGACAGGCTCTGCATGACTTGTATCGGTATGGGGAGTATTCTGAAGGCAGGAGGTAAGACGAATGATGCGGAATCTAAAACGTATCGTCGTCCCAGGTCGATTCGGTCTCCGGAATCCGGACCACCAAATCCTGCGTGACAAGAGCCTGACAGGCTAAGCGAGAATTGTCCGTGAGCCCTTCGGCTTCATCCAGCATATCTTCTTCATCTTCGGAGACTTCATTGAGAGATTCAGCCCCGGATTCAACAATGACATGGCAGGTGGAGCAAGCGCAGTTACCGCCGCAGTTGTGATTGATATGGATGTTGTTCTCAAGAGCGGCATCAAGAATCGACATCCCCTCTTTGACTTCGATAGTTACATCCTTGGGCAAAAACTGAACTTTTGGCATTACAATATTGCTCCGGTCTCTAATCGTTGCTTCCTGGGACTCACTCATCACAAAATCTCACTTTCTACGCCAGACCACTATATGGTCATGCTCATTTCCGTACCGTACGGATTTTGCCTGCCCTACCAGTTTAGCCGTTATCATCATATAGGCAAACGGGGGGATCAGGGTCGAACAACCACGAACAAGGACTTTTTTGTCCGTATAATTTCCCCAGTGATGGGCGTCCACTTTTTGGATGAATATATCCTCAGAAAAGAGGCCGTTGTCAAGGAATTCGTTGGGATCAACTACTTCAAACACAGGATTACTAACAACTGAACGAGGAGCCGCAACCGCAGGACCTTTTGGCGTTTGGATTGTCGAAACTAAAGCCGCCCCCCAGCAGTCCGCCCTTAAAGTCCAGGGTAGTGCCGGACAGATGGCGAAGCGCCTGCAGGTCAACCAGCACTTTTAGTCCTTCGAAATCAAATTCCCGGTCAAATTCTTTCTTTTCGGTGTCAAACTCCATTGAGTAGGACATGCCACTGCAGCCTCCGGCAGCCACAGCCAGACGGAGATAGAGGTTGTCCTCTTTTTCCTTGGCCAATAGTCTTTGAACTTCGGCAACGGCGGAGGATGTAACAGTTATCGGAGTGCCGACAGCGGTTTTATTGGTATCAGTCATTTTATGTACTCCTTCAATTAATAGTCATCTGGCCATCGGCCAGAGAAGCCATCTGGAATTAGCAAAACAGCCCGTCCGGGTAAAGGTTCCCGGAAAGTCCGTTGTTTTCTCTCTCAATGATACGGGAGGCGATCCGGCCTATTTGTTCTTTTTTTGGCGACGGTCAAATGACAATACCGTGACCTTTTTGGTCGACTATCAGAGATAAAATAGACTTTGGATACAAGAAGGTGCGCTTTTTTGTGGACATAATGTATCTTTTTACGTATAATCAGCAAGCTGCGAATATGGAACTGTCGATTTATTATTCGACCTTTCTAAATTCACTAAACGACCACGAAGTGAGCAACAGTTAAGAAAGGTAAGCAATGAGGCTTTCTCGCAAATCAGATTACGCTCTTAGAGCCGTAAAACACATGGCCAATCTGCCCACGGGTAAGCTGGGTTCTATCAATTCCGTATCGGAAGCGGAGACAATTCCGCGTGAGTTCCTGGCCAAGATACTAAAAGACCTGACCCGCAGCGGAATCCTGGTCTCGTACCAGGGAGTTACCGGCGGCTACCGTCTGGCCAAGGTCCCCAAAGATGTGACTTTTCTCGATGTTATTGAGGCTATCGATGGTCCCATTCATCTCAACCTCTGCACCGAAGATTCCGGCTGTCGCTGCGAGCAGTACAAGACCTGTCAGCTGAAGGCGTTCTGGGAAAACCAGGAAGTAGCTTTCAAGAAAGCTCTCGGCAAAGAGCACTTTGGAAAGTACCGTAAAGGGCGCTCCAAGTAGTAAACGAATCCAGTTTTTTTCATTGAAAAGACCTGTCTAAAAACTTGCAGGGGCTTGTGTTCAAGCCCCTGTTTTTAGTATAATACTATGCTTGACATGACTTCCCGCAAGACGAGGAAGTTCCGGATAATAATATCTATGAGGCGCCAGGCGCCCTCTGGACAGGAGATTCGATATGATTGATTTTAACGATAAGCAGCATAAAGTGAAAGTTGGTCTGGCAGAAATGCTGAAGGGCGGTGTCATCATGGATGTGACCACGCCAGAGCAGGCCAAAATCGCCGAAGAAGCCGGTGCGGCGGCAGTGATGGCCCTGGAACGGGTTCCTTCGGATATTAGAGCCGATGGCGGTGTGGCCAGAATGGCCGACCCGGATATTATTGACGGGATCAAGCAAATTGTGACAATTCCGGTCATGGCCAAGTGCCGTATCGGGCATATCTCCGAAGCGCGAGTGCTGGAGTCGATGGAAGTAGACTTTATTGACGAGTCCGAAGTTCTCACCCCGGCGGACGAAAAATACCATGTCAACAAGTGGCCGTTTAAGGTGCCGTTTGTTTGCGGATGCCGCAACTTGGGCGAAGCGCTCCGGCGCATCTCCGAAGGAGCCGCGATGATACGGACCAAAGGGGAAGCGGGGACCGGAGATGTTTCGCACGCGGTTAAACACCTTCGCGAGATCAACTCGATCATGAAATCCCTGACCGTCATGTCCGATGAAGAGCTGTTTGGAATTGCCAAAGACTATCGGGTATCAATTGACCTGGTCAGGATGGTTGCGAAAACAGGAAAACTCCCGGTTCCGAATTTTGCCGCCGGTGGAATCGCTACTCCGGCCGATGCTGCCCTCTGTATGGAACTGGGTGCCGAGGCTGTCTTTGTTGGGTCGGGAATTTTCAAATCCAACAATGAGGCAGAGCGGGCCAAAGCGATTGTCGATGCTACCACTCACTGGAAAGACTATACAATCATCGCCAATGCTTCGCGCGGTTTAGGCGAAGCTATGAAAGGGATTCAGGCTTCGGCTATCCCGGACGAAGAGCTTTTGCAGACACGGTAGAGCTACTACACGTTCTTGCACTAAAAACCCCCGAGATTCGGGGGTTTTTTGTTATCCGTCAGTTTTTAACAACCAAGGAAGCAGGAGCAGAGCAACAGTACTCCAGTGGCTCCCACACTACTAAACTGGTCGAAGATAATCGTAACTACACAAGTGTCCAATCGCTGAGTAGTCCGTCACATTTTCCCCTTACCCGCCGCCACCGAAATCTGTATAATGATAAGATGAGAAATCTTGCAGACAAAACAGTCGGAGTGCTGGCTGTTCAGGGAGATTTTGAGCAGCACATTAGGCAGATAAAGCTGGTTGGGGCCAACGCCCGGGAAGTGAAACTGCCAAAAGACCTGGCCGGGCTGGATGCCCTGATCCTGCCGGGCGGCGAATCGACCACTATGACCCTGCTGATAGACCGTTTCAATCTCCGGGAACCACTGGCTAACTTCATTCGTTCTAAGCCGGTGTATGGCACCTGTGCCGGGATGATCCTGCTTTCAAAGAGAGTACTGGAAAATCAGGCTAAAGTGCAGACATTTGGTGCGATTGACATAGATGTAGTAAGGAACGGGTACGGTCGGCAGCTGTTTTCTTCGGTTGAAGAGATTCAGATCAGCCTCAACGGTTCACTATCCAGCATGGCCGCTCTATTTATCAGGGCGCCAAAAGTGGTTAGAACCGGAAAAGAGGTCAGAATTCTTGCTGAATTGGACAAACACGCCGTATTGGTTTCAGAAGGGAAATGTCTGGCAAGTAATTTCCATAGCGAGCTTGAAGGTGACACGCGCCTTCTCGAATTTTTTCTAAGTAATTTCTTGCCCCAAACGGACGATAATTAGTATATTTAATAGATGCATAAAGTCCTTTATACACAATCGGTAGGTGACCGCTCGGCCCATGGGATCAGCCCCAAAGCTCCGCCCAAGAGAGAGCGGGCGATGGTGCCTCCGGCAAGGCTGCCTCGCTGGATGAAGACCGTGGTGAGGTTTGGCCCTGAGTACAATCGGGTGCATTCCATCCTCAGGGAGAACGGGTTGCATTCGGTCTGTCAGGAAGCGGCCTGTCCCAATATCAGGGAATGCTGGGATGAAGGGACCGCCACTTTCATGATTCTTGGAAAGCACTGTACCAGGACCTGCAATTTTTGTGATGTAATTAAGGCCAAGCCGCTCGGACTGGACAAAGAAGAACCGGCCCGGGTAGCCAATGTGGTGGCCGAATTGAAATTAAAACAAGTAGTGATCACATCGGTTACAAGAGATGACTTGCCGGATGGGGGAGCTTCTATTTTTGCCCGGACTATAGAGCTCCTCCGAAGGCAGGATAAAGATGTAAAGGTTGAATTCCTCGTACCGGATTTTGGTGGGCGGATGGAGAGCGTTGATACTATTCTTGCCAGTGGTGTTGACGTCTTTGCCCATAACGTGGAAACAGTCGGCCGCCTGCATAAGCGAGTCCGGGGGAACGCGAAACTGGATCGTTCATTAGCGGTCCTGCGGCACGCCTCCAACTGCCCGGAGAGACCGGTTGTCAAATCCGGCCTGATGGTTGGGTTGGGGGAGACGGCCGAGGAGATAGTTGAGCTGATGCACCAGCTCTACGCCGCCGGTGTGGACATCCTGACTATCGGGCAGTACCTGCGTCCTTCGCCGGAGCACCTTCCGGTGGAGTTATATTATCTCCCCGAAGAATTTGACGAACTGGCCCGTATTGGTAAGGAGATCGGTCTGGGTCATGTAGAGGCCGGGCCGCTGGTGCGAAGTTCATATAAAGCATTCAATCAGTCGAAGGACCTACTGGAGAAAGCATGCTAAAGCAGATTGTTATCGCCCGGTATCACGGGTTTTGTATGGGCGTGAAACGGGCTATCAATATTGCCGAAGAAACATCGGCCAATGAGACGGGTCCGGTCACCATACTTAATGAGATTGTCCATAACGAGGCAGTCGTTAACCGGTTCAAGGATCAGGGGGTTGGTCAGGCGAAGCGCGTCGATGATATTGACCAGGGTACGCTCATAATCTCCGCTCATGGGGTGGCCCCGGCGGTGAAAGAAGAGGCGACGGCCAAGGGTGTCAGAGTTGTAGATGCCACCTGCCCGCTGGTTGAGAGAATATACGAGATTATTATAAGAGTTGTGGCTCGCGGATATCATGTGATTCATTTCGGCGAGATGCATCATGATGAGACTCTCGGCATTGTCGGGCATGCCCCTGACAGCATCACGGTCGTTTCATCGGTCGACGAGATCAAAGCGCTGCCCGACTGGACGGAGCGCAAGCTCGGACTGACGGTACAGACGACGGCGCATGAAGAATCATTTGCGGACATTGAAAAGCTGGTCAAAGAGAAGTGGCCTCATATAGAGATTTTCAATACTATTTGCAACGCTACCAGTCAGCGACAGGCGGCAATTATGGACCTGGCCCCCAAGGTTGATATGGTTCTGGTGGTCGGTTCAAAAACTTCGGCTAATTCCATGCGTTTGGCCCAGATAGCAGACGCCATCTGCGGCAAGGGAATACTCATCGGGTCCGCGGCTGATATAAATGATGACTGGATTGCCGAAGGCACCGGAGTTGAAAGAGTTGGTATTTCAGCCGGGGCATCTACGCCTGACTTTCTGGTTGAAGATGTTATCGAATCACTGGTAGAAAAATCAGGCGGTACGGCGGAAGTCATACAACCGGAACGCAGACGCAAGCGGGCACAAAAGAGTGCATAGCTTGTCGCATATCTCAAGAAACTAACCAAGGATATTATTCAATGGCATATTTAGGTGATCTGTTCATTTTCGGCGCGGCTGCGAGTAGCCTGTTATCATTGGTCTTTTATCTCCTCGTTTGGAGAGGGAAGGAAACTTACCGGGGATTGGCGCGGAATTTCTCCTGGCTAACCGCCGGGCTGATTACTTTGGCCATTGCCGATCTACTCTATCTGATCGTCACCCATGACTTCACCGTGGCCTATGTCTATTCGTATTCTTCGACCGACCTTCCACTCGGATTCCTGATATCCTCGCTCTGGGGTGGTCAGGAAGGGACTTTTCTGCTTTGGATATTTTTTGTCTCCATCCTGAGTCTGGTGATGCTGCACACGGCCGGAAAGTTTGAAGCCAGCAATATGTTTTTTGTAAATCTCTTCCTGCTTTCGGTCATGCTGATAATAATCAAGAAATCTCCGTTTGAGCTGATGCCGGTCTTTCGCGCAGAAGGGGCGGGGTTGAATCCGTTGTTGCAGAATTTCTGGATGCAAATTCATCCTCCCATCATGTTCGTCGGATTTTCAGGTGTTGTTTTTCCGTTTGCCTTTGCCATGACGGCTTTGGTGACCAGAAAGTATGCTACCTGGGCCGAGTCGGCTCGCCGCTGGACTCTTTTTGCCTGGGCCGCACTGGGGATTTCGCTGATTATGGGCGGCTATTGGGCCTATGTGACGCTCGGTTGGGGTGGCTTCTGGGCCTGGGATCCGGTTGAGAATTCCTCGTTCATCCCCTGGGTCTTTTTGACCGCGCAGGTGCACGCTCTCTTTATTAAACGTCAGCGTAGCGGACTGCTCCGATTCTCACTTATCGTGACCTGTATCTCGTTTTTGTCAGTATTGTACGGGACTTTCCTGACCCGGTCGGGAGTGCTGGCTGATTTCTCCGTACATTCCTTTGTTGATCTGGGAATAAATCAATTTTTGATCAGCGGATTGCTCTTTTTCACGGCCCTCTCTCTTTTCTTTATTGTCTGGAGATGGCAGGATATTCATCCGGAGCCTTCATTTTCCACAGTTAATTCCCGTTCCTACCTGGTGACTCTGGGTGTCCTCATTCTCTCTTTGGGGGGGATGCTGGTTCTGGTGGGAACATCGGCTCCTCTGCTGACTCGGGTGACCGGGGAACCCTCGGCCGTTGGGCTGCCCTATTACTTTGCGACTATGACTCCGGTGGCCATTGTAGTGATGTTCCTGATTACACTTGTCCCCGCCTACCGTTGGAACGAAGGTGTTGCTAAGCCGAAACTGCTTATCTCAGGTGCGATTGCAGCCGGATTGACCATTGCCGCCTTAATGACTTTTGGCGTTACTTTCAGAATTATCTATCTGCTCTTTTTTGGAATGGCTGCCTCGGCGCTGGTAACCAACGGCTGGGTGATAATTCAATCCTGGCGGGCACGGAGTTTTATCCCGGGCTATCTGGCCCATGTCGGCTTGGCGATTGCAATGATCGGCGCGGCTGCTTCGGCCGGGTTTGAAAACAAGCAGACCATTACGCTCAGTCAGAACGAAATTACCGAGGCAATGGGCTACCAGATGCAATTCACCGATCTGGTTGAGAACAGTAAAGGCTTTGACTGTCATGTCGAAATCAGCGGCCCAGATGGAGATTTTCTGGCTGTTCTGCCCCACGAGTTTCCCAAGAATGCCGAAGGCGTGATGAGAAAGCCGTATGTTTCCAGCTATCTCATGTATGACCTGTATGTCGCGCCAGTGGCGTTTGAACCGGCCGAAGGTTCTGGGCCTGGAGAATTGATCCTTGAGAAGGGAGCCAGCGCGACGCTCGACAAATATGAGATAACCTTCCATGAGTTTGATCTCGATAGTCATGATGAGAGCGGACCTGCGATTGCCTCGGCCAAAGTCACCGTCTCCTTTGATGGTAAATCAGAAGACTTGGCTCCGGCCCTGAAAGTGACTGATGATGGCGTCGTTCCGGTGGGAGCATCGTTTGACTATGACAAGGGGACAATCTTTGTGTCCGGGATAAGCCCGGAGAACGGTTCGGTTGTTCTACGAGTCGTGGGGGACTTCCTCAGCCCGGTTGACACCAAGTCGGCATCGTTGGTGATTGAGTTGTCTGAAAAACCGCTGATTCTCCTCTTCTGGATAGGCTGTGTCGTTGTTTTCGGTTCGGGACTGCTCTCAATGAGGGAAAGACGCCGTCGCAAACGCTCAGAGAGAGTTCAGCAGAGCAATCGGTTGGTGCAAGAGACCGTCTCCGGTTAAGAAACCGATTGCATTTTCTCCATTCACGCGTATCTTCAGTGGACAAGTTGAACTGGCCGGTGCTTGTATAATTGGCGCACCGTTGAGATTGGTTGCCGTCGATCTCTTATGATCTCGTTACATACTTAGAAGGAAGGCGATGTCACAGAAGATCAAGATGGGAGTATTAGCGGATGTTCCACCCGGTGCAATTCTCGAGAAGAGGATCATGGCTCGGAGGGTTGCCGTCTTCAACGATAGTGGAAGATTGATCGGGATGGAATCCGATTGTAAGCATATGCACGCATCACTGGCCAAAGGGGATATATCAAATGGAACTGTTACTTGTCCCTGGCACAGCTGGAAGTATGATCTCGCCTCCGGCAAGTGTCTGACGGTTGATAAGTTCTCACTAAAGAAGTACGATCTTGAAATTGAAGGGGAGACCATCTACCTGGTCTTGCCCTGAATAACCTGCTGAGGCATTGATGACCAAGAGAATCGAAACTTACCTTGAAAAACTAATACCGGAGCGTGACGCTATTCTCAGGGAAATGGAAGTATACGCCGACGATAAAGGTTTCCCAATAATAGGCCCTCTGGTAGGAAGATACCTGTACCAGTCGGCCATGACCATTAAAGCCCGCAGGGTCTTGGAACTCGGTTCCGGATTCGGCTACAGCGCTTTCTGGTTCTCCCTGGCCATGAAGGGGAAAGGGAAAATTGTAATGACCGACGGCAACTCCGCCAACAAGCGCAAAGCGTTTGATTATTTCAAGCGGGCCGGTCTGCAAAGCCAGTTTGAGTTTAAGGTTGGAGATGCGCTGAAGTCTGTCCGAAGGATCGATGGCGAGTTCGATATTATTCTAAATGATATAGACAAAGCGGCCTATCCCAAAACAATTGATATTGCCGCTTCCAAACTCCGCAAAGGTGGGCTTTTCATCACCGATAATCTGATCTGGTCGGGTAAAGTATGTGATCGAAATCCCGATGAAGAGACTGAAGCGATTGTTTCTTTCACCAGAAATCTTTATAATGACAGCCGTTTTTTCACAACCGTGCTGCCATTGCGAGACGGCGTTGGGGTGGCAATCAGATTGTAAACAGCATCACCGGCGGCACTGCTGGCATTTATTTAGAATGTTATTTTTTTGCAGCGAACAAAACGGCCGTTGCTGCGTTTAATAAGTAGATCTTGCAACTGATGGCGGAAAAGTCCGGGTCAAGATTACAATAGTCTGAGCTACAGACGGCAGATCGGGCCACCAGAGTTTTCACTAAACAGAATTTAGGAGCAGTGCTGGAACTATTGCTCCGATTAGACAGGGTGATGATTTTAATCCCGGGCAGAAAAGTAGTCAAATTAAGATATGTTTACAAAGATTTATATTGACAAATTACACGGAAACTGTTTCTTGTGCCTGCGTTTAGGTAGTGACGCCTTCGGCAAGGAGGCAACCAAACGTGAGGTCATTGGGCGATATTCGCAAGAGCATAATGCGCCTTAATTTCCCAAGATAGACAGGACAAGGTTCACAGTTTCAGGCTGGTCTGCAGACCTGCTGAAAAAAGAGCAAATACTCAAGGAGTAAATATGGCACCAAGACGAGCAATTTTCTTATCTTATGGCAGCGATGCCGATTGTTTGGAGACCAAGAAGTACATTGAAGAACTTGGGGTTCTGCTGATCATTCGTGATCTTAGCAAGGACCCGCTCAGTGTTGATTATCTGACTGATATGATTGGTTATCTGAACATAAACCACTTTCTAAACCAGGGTTCCGAGTCCTATTCAAAGCTGGGCATAGATAAGAACAAGCATACCAGAGAAGAAATCATTGGCATGATGGCCGAAGATCATACGCTCATTAGACGCCCGATTATCAGGTCGGCGCGCCTGATCACGATTGGCTGTGACAAAAAGAAGATTGCCCAGATGCTCCAGATGGGGACGGAACAGTTACCGGCCAATGAGAATTTCAATGCCCGTCATCAGGGCGGAAGATCGTCGCATCGCCGTAGAGAGTCTTCGTCAGCCTCAAAATAATCTACCGGACAGATTCGCTTAGTTCTTTTCTTGCGCTAACGTACCGACTATATTCCGAGCGAGATAATTGTGAAAGGAATTAGTATGGATGTTGAGCGCGAAATCCTCGAAACCGATATACTCATAGTTGGGGCTGGTCCGGCAGGTCTTTCCGCTGCCTACAGGATTGCAAGCCAGGTTGAAAGAGATGAATCTCTGGAGATGCCTGAGATTCTAATTATGGAAAAGGGTGCCTTTGTTGGGGCTCACGCTCTCTCCGGTGCCGTAATGGACCCGGTGGGGATCAAAGAGCTGATACCTGATTATCTTGAGAAGTCGGTGCCGCTTGAAGCCGAAGTTGTCTCTGAGCGTTTGTATAGTCTCAGCGAAACCGGCTCTTTTCAGTTCCCATTTACGCCACCATCTCTGAACAATCATGGCTGCCATGTCATATCGCTTAACAAGTTTACCGCCTGGATGGGGGAGCAGGTTGAAGCGCTCGGGATGGACATCTTTGCCGGTCTGGCCGGAAGTGAGCTTCTGGTTGAAGACGGCCGGGTGGTTGGTGTGCAGACAGTTGATATGGGACTGGATAAGCAGGGGAACAGGAAACCGAATTTTGAACCGGGCTCAATCATAAAGGCGAAGTTAGTAATACTTTGCGAAGGGGTTCATGGCTCCCTGATGCGGCATGCCTTTGAAAAAATACCGCAGTTAGTGGCCGATTCTCTGCCGCAAGCTTACCTCACCGGGGTCAAAGAGGTATGGCAGGTCCCCGAAGGGCGGGTTAAACCGGGAGACGTAGTACATACTATGGGTTGGCCGCAGCCCAATCATGAATATGGCGGCGGTTGGTTGTATGGCATGGCTGACAATCTGGTTTCGGTCGGATTTGCCGTTGGGCTGAATTCGCCCGACCCGACCAACGATCCACACATGAAATTCCAACGCTATAAGTCGCACCCGGTTATCAAAGAGTTGCTCGAAGGTGGAAGCATGCTCCACTACGGAGCCAAAACAATTCCGGACAATGGCTTTCATTCAATGCCAAAATTGTACCATGATGGCCTGTTGCTTTGTGGTGACTCGGCCGGATTTCTTAACCCGGCCCGGCTCAAAGGAATCCACCTGGCTATCAAATCCGGAATCCTGGCTGCCGATGCTGCCATTGAGGCGCTCAAAAGTAATGACTTCTCCGCCCAGAGTCTTTCCCGTTACGAAACCAGTTTTAAGTCCAGTTGGGCGTATAACGAACTCTACAAGACGCGAAACTTCCATGCGGGTTTCAAAGGCGGACTTCTGGCCGGAATGTTCCATGGCGCAGTTCAGATTGTCACCGGTGGAAAAGGGCTCTTCAACAGGCGGGTGAACGATGCGGATCACTCTTACATGCTGACTACGGAAGAGTACAAGGACAGGTTTGGTGAAGCTCCGGTGAAAGCATCTATTAAGTTCGACAATGATTACAGTTATGACAAACTGACCGATGTTTACAAATCTGGAACGCAGCATGAAGAAGAGCAGCCCTCGCATCTTGTCATCTCTGATCTGGATATTTGCAATAACCGGTGTACCGAAGAATACGGTAATCCTTGTCAACACTTCTGTCCGGCAGCGGTATACAATATGGTCGATGACCCCCACCGACCGGGCAAGAAGGAGCTGGAACTGACTCCTTCCAATTGTGTTCATTGCAAAACTTGCGACATAGCCGATCCGTATCAGGTGATTCGGTGGGTTACCCCGCAGGGGGGAGAAGGGCCTAATTATACTAATCTGTAGCTCTAAACAGTACAGTCATTGCCGATGAATGGACTTGAAACCTGGGTTGGATCGCTGGGAGTTGCTATTCTTCTGGTCGCGTTTGCTCTGAACATGATGGGTAAGCTATCGGAGCAGGAGAAGCCGTATCTGACCATGAACATTATTGGGGCCCTTCTGGCCGCATATTATGCCTGGGCCGGGGGAGCTATTCCATTTCTGATTCTGGAGGTTGTCTGGGCCCTGGCCGCGCTCTTCCAACTGGTAGTTCCCAATAAAAAAGCCCCGACCAACTAAGTCAGGGCTTTCTAAGTACTGTTGCAATCAATCTATATTGTAGATTGGTTGGTGTAGTTTTCGATCTCAGAGTTTTCCATCAAATTCTGGAACCAGCGTCCGTACAATTCCTGCTGTTTATTATTCAGAATTGCATTTCCGATTGAATCCCGTTTGGCTGTAAACTCAGTCAGATCGGGAGTTATCTTTTCCAGTAATTTGATGATGACAACACCCTGTCCATGGAGTATCGGCGGGGTATAGTCACCCGGATTGGCGAGCCCGAAAGCAGCGCCGATAGCTTTTGGATCACGTCGGAGTTCATCGACAAACTGACCACGACCAAACGGATCAAGCTCCTTGTACTCATCGTCATGTTTCTTGGCGGCCTCTTTGAACGAATCGCCAGCCTGAATTTCAGCATAGATGGCGTTGGCCGTATCCGTGCAAAGCTGAATAACTTTGTACTTCTGGAGATCCTGATTGACTTTGTCACGGACGAGGTCAAAGGAAGGGACTCCGGATGGATGCCGCTCGGCAACTTCGGCGACAAAATAGGAGGAGTTATTCTCCATCAGACCAGAGATTGCTCCCGGCTCGTTGTTAAACGCAAATTCATCAGCTTCCTGATGGGAGCCAATGTACTGAATGTTTCCACCGGTGAAAAACAGAGCTGTCTTCCTGATCGCCAGCCCGATATCTTCAGCCGCTTTGAGGAATCCATCCGAGCGGGCCGCGGCCAGAAACTCTTCGGCCTTCTTGTAGTTCTGGTCCAACGTTTCCTGCGAGGCTGTCGTTTTAATCAGGATATGGCTGGCATGCGCTTTCTTGATAGTTTCTTCTTCAGTTTTGCCACGGGGAACTTCCTTTACATCTTCAAATTCGTGCAGCAAAATCAGGTGCCATCCAAACTGGGTACGGACCGGATCGGAGATATCACCGGGGTTCATGCTGAAGACTTTCTTGTCGAAAGCTTCTACCATCTGCCCGCGCGGGAACAGACCCAGGTCTCCCCCCTGGCTGGCCGAACCATCTTCGGAGTACTGTTTGGCCATCTCGGCAAAATCGGCGCCAGCTTTGATTGAGTCTTGAATGGCTGTGATTCTGTTATAGGACTGCTCCCAGTCATAGGGTGCGGCTTTCTTTTCTACCAGAACAATATTCAATCCGGAGCGCGCATCCAGGGTGAAGTCTTCTTTATGCTCGTTGAAGTATACTTCCATCTCTTCTTCGGTGCTCTTTGGCGGAGGACGGGAGAAGCGTTCAAAGCCAACATTAATCACGCCAACTTTTACTTTTTCATTGCTGGCCACAAAGAACTCTTTGATCTCTGGTTCCGTTACATGGGCCGTCTGAATAACCATTTCCTGCAGTTTCAATTTCAGGATATCCGGTTTGACCGCATTCTCTACATTGGCCCAGAATGGGGCCAGCTGCGGGTTGGCCATCGCCTGTACGTATTTCTGGTAATCGAATTGACCGTTGGTCTGGAAATCCGGAATGCCCTGGAGGTCGGGTGGAGGGGAGAGACGGAGAAAAGCGTACAGTTCTTCGTCTGTTACAATCATATTGTGCTTGTTTACTTCCTGAAGAACCAGATGGTCATGGAGAAGTTGATTCCAGGCTGTATTGCGCAATTCCGCAAGCCGCTGATCCGGGATCTCTTCTTCATAGTTCTTGGATTCATTCCTAACCAGATTATTATATACCCGGTTGAACTCCACCCATGAGATCTCTTCACCGTTGACCATACCGGCCATGTTGGCGTCAACCGATTGCTGACGGTTGGTAATATCCAATCCCCATTGCAAAATGATCATGCCGACAAAAAAGAACAGCACAATAATAATGATAGGGAGAATCATCTTTCTAAGCGCATCAAACATCCGAAAAAACTCCTCGTTTTCTAAGTGGCGAACCGTATTACTCAATCATCAGGTTCGATTTTGACCGAGCCGAAAAATATAACCTAATCAGCCGATTAAGCAACAGAACCGGCCGTTTTTTTATACAAATTTCATTGTTTTTGAGGCCAAAATAAGATTCTTTCGTTAAAAGCTAAATAACTCTGGGAATATACATATGAAGAGCTTATCGACAGTCCTGCAATCTATATTAGTAATGGCCTTGATTACCCTTGCGACAGGTTCCGCTTCAGCCGAATCCTGGCCGGTGCAGGGGACGATTGACCTTTCTTCCGGCTTTGGGGACTATCGCCCGGGGCATTTCCATGGCGGCGTTGATATCAGAACCGGGGGTGTCGCAGGTTGGGGGGTTGTCTCTCCGGTCGATGGATACGTATGGCGGGTCAAGATGTCCTATTCAGGTTACGGAAAAGGGCTCTATATCAAAGGAAATGACGGCCAGATTTACGTCTTTGGCCATCTCTCCCGGTTGGCGGACAAAATTCGGACTCCGGTACGGGAAACGCAGCTCAATGAGAAAAAATATTCGGTAGATATATATTTCCCCAAAGACTCCATACCGGTCAAAGCGGGTGAATTGGTTGCCCACACCGGTCAATCCGGCTCCGGACCGCCTCATCTTCACTTTGAAAAACGGACCGCCGACAATGTCCCGATCAATCCTCTCGCCTCCGGATTTAGCCTCGACGATAAAACTCCCCCTGCTTTTCAGCGGATTTCATTCAAAGCTGCTGATGAGACTTCTCTCTTTGATGATGGAACACGTCAACTGTTCTGGAACCTTACCAAAGGTTCGGGTGGTACCTACCGACTTGACACCCTGCTCTATTTCAATCAGCCGTTTGGGATTCTGCTGGACTGTTATGACCAGATGCGCCCCGGTGGAATGTGGCAGGCCGTTCCGGTTTTGACCCTTTATATTGACGGTCAGGAGGTCTATCACTCCCGGTTTGAAAGGCTCGATTTTGAGACCACTGCTTCGGTGAACCTGGAGTTTGACTATCATGAAGCAATCAATGAGCGCAAAAGAGTGCGACGCCTGTTCCATGTCGATGGGAATCGGATGGAAGGGAGCCGATCGGAGAACAAGTATGGCGGCCGGTTTGGTCTGTCCGGGAATGAGAAGATTGGTCGGCACACAGCCAGGATTGTCGGAAAAGATACCTTTGGCAATGAATCCGAACTGACATTTGATTTTCTCTGGGGCCGTCCTGAAGGAATCTTCACCCTGGATTCAGTTAATCAGCCCAAAGAGGATACCACCCTGTTCAGTTTCACCGCGGTTGAGGGATGGCAGACGATGGGAATAGATTCCGTGCAGGTGATTTTGAATCGAGGCGATGAGTGGGGGGCGGTGATCGGACAGCATACGGAGCTGGACGCTTCCGGGCATCTCTCCTGCTACATCCCGGGGAACCGAATTGACCGGGCCGTACTCAGACTGCTGGCCTATTCCGGAAAGAACGGGATGATTCTTGACCCGCCGTTCAATGGGATTGTTGAAGGAGCAAAACCAAATTTCAAATTTCTTCACGAAATTGTGGAAGACGGGCTTCTGCTGACTATAGATGCGGTGGCAAAAGTCGGCTATATGCCTCGGGTAGAACTGTATTATCAGGACCAATTGCTGGGGACAGAACATCCTCGGTTTTTCACTATGAATAAATATATTGGGCTTATTCCACCGCGACCGGAGTATCAGCAGATAGATCGAATAGATGTCTCTTTGTCTTCAGACACCGCCTATCACACTACGACCTTTGACAATCTTTCCATAGTCAGGGTCGGCGCTGAGACCGATCAGACAATAGCGATCAGTGACAGGATGACAGTCTCCTTTCAACCGGATAATTTTTACAAGCCGAGATTTGTCGAACTCAAAAGCAGACCGATTCTTCGCAAAGCCCTGCTCCACATTGACTCTGAACTTCATGAGATTTTCCCCGAAGCCTTCCTGTGCCGCACCGATTTCACGATAGAATATCAGTTCCGCTCAACGGGCAAATTTAACAGCCACGGAGGAATCTGCTGGTTAGACAAAGAGAAAGACAGCTGGGTCTGGTTGGACAATGAGTTTTCCGACGACAAGTTGACTTCGTACTCCGAGGGAGGCGGTTCCTTTGCCACGGTAATAGACTACGAGCCGCCAATCGTCAGCAGATTGAATATCTTCAATGGTAAGACCTACTCCAACCCGAATCAGCCAATCAGGTTTATCGCCAAAGATTCTCTTTCCGGGCTGGGCGAAGACGAGAATATACTGCTGAAGCTTGATGGAGACTGGCAAATTGTCGACTATGATCCTGAGACCGGTCGTTGCTACTGTGAGCCTTCGGTACCGCTTACCAATGGGAAACACCATCTCGCTATAATAATCACGGATCGGGCTGGTAATGTCAGCGAACAATATATGAACTTCCATGTTAAGGTAAAAAAGGGCGCCAAAGGAAGGCGCTGAGACAAGGAGTTCTGATTGTTTATCCCGATACGAGATGATGTTCCATCGGTCCGCACACCATACGTAACGATTGGTTTGATATCAGTAAATGCGCTCGTATTTCTTTATTCAATTATGCTTGGGTCGCGCGGTTTTCAGCTTTTTACAATCCAGTTTGGGTTTATCCCGGCTGAACTGGTGCATTCTCTTGAGTTGACACCAACCCTGCCCGCTTCGGTCTATCTCACCGCCTTCAGTTCCATGTTTATGCATGGGGGATGGATGCACCTGATTGGGAATATGCTTTTTCTCTGGATATATGGAAACAATATCGAAAATTACTTTGGGCCGGTGAAATTCCTGATTTTTTATCTGATTTCCGGTCTGGCGGCAATAGCGCTGTTCACCCTTTTTGGACCAAATGGGGAAGTCCCCCTGGTGGGTGCCTCGGGAGCAATCGCCGGAGTGATGGGTGGATATATGGTGCTGCATCCCCGGGCCAAAATCACTGTCCTGATGCTTTTTATCTTTATCCAGTTCATCGAACTTCCGGCCAAGACCGTTCTGGGGATCTGGTTTGTCTACCAGATTGTGATGTCGCTGGTTAACACTGTTGGCGGCGGCGGAGTGGCCTGGATGGCCCATGTGGGCGGCTTCCTGTTTGGATGGCTGATTCTTAAACTACTGGTGAAAATCTGGAGAAAAGGATCAACTCCTTCGGGGGGACAGCGCGTATACAGGATGCAATGGTAGTAAAACAGAAATGTGGCGTGACAGATGCCCTGTAAAGATATCACCGATCAACTGCGGCTCCGGCTGGGCAACAGCAACCGGGTGGAACGGTATGAACTGACCAAAGTGACCTGCGGGGGGAAGGTGGGCAAACAGAGGATGATCCAGCCCTGGCTGGATGATCTTACGGCTGAGCAGGTTCTGTCCGCTACCCCGCAGGAGTTTCTCCGTTTTTTTGCTGTCGAAGATGAACTGGAGGAATACCTGCTGCTCAAGCAGTTCTTCTCGGTCAGAGCGGGAGTGGCCATTCTTCTTGGGCAGGAAGCGGGTGGTCCCGAGGATTTTTGCACAGTCGAGGCGATCAACCACTCAGAGCGGGGGACAGTCCTCAGGGCTCATATCAGGATAGACACCATCACCGATGAAATCAAAGCCTGTGGCAACTGCGGTAGTTAGCCTTGCTGACTGAGCCTTCTGAACTTATCAAAAAGCCCCTTTTTACTTGTCTTTCATCAGTCCACGAATCTATATTTGCTCGCAAATCTATTTGTTTGATTCGGCTTGACTATCCGAAAAAAAGTTTTATATAGGGCTTGTGAAAAAAGTCACCAAGTGCTCTCTTTTGAGAGATACAATGACCAGAATTGACCTGCTTGAACAGGCCATAACCTGACGGAAAAAAAGACAGGCTGTAAGCTGTCTCAGGAGTTTTTACAAAATGATTACAAGACAGGAAGCGCTTGATTATCACTTCAAGGGCAAGCCGGGAAAAATCGAGGTTACCTCGACCAAACCTTGTAAAACGCAATTAGACCTTTCATTGGCTTACACCCCCGGTGTAGCCGAACCCTGCAAAGAGATCCAGAAAAACCCGGCCGATGTGTACAAGTACACCGCCAAGGGAAACCTTGTTGGCGTCGTGACCAACGGTACTGCCGTTCTTGGTCTCGGCAATATTGGAGCCGCCGCCGGGAAGCCGGTTATGGAAGGCAAAGGCGTTCTGTTCAAACGGTTTGCGGATATAGATGTTTTTGATATCGAACTGGATACCGAAGACCCGGACGAAGTTATCAAGGCCTGCCAGCTGCTGGAGCCGACTTTTGGCGGGATCAACCTTGAGGATATCAAAGGGCCGGAGTGTTTTTATATCGAGGAAGAGCTTAAAAAGTCGCTCAACATTCCCGTCTTCCACGATGATCAACATGGCACGGCGATAATCTCCGCCGCCGCTTTGCTCAACGCGCTTGAAATTGTGGGCAAAAACATTGAAGATATCCGGGTGGTCTATTCCGGAGCCGGTGCGGCCGGTATTGCCTGCGCCAAACTGTATTGCTCGCTTGGCGTCAAACATGAGAATCTCCTGATGGTCGATTCCAAAGGGGTCATGTACGATGGACGGGGGGATACATACAACAAGTACAAAGCGGAATTTGTCCGCAAGACAGATTGTCGCTCGCTTGAGGATGCCATGAAAGAGGCCGACGTCTTTGTCGGTGTCTCCATCAAGGACCTTGTCTCCAAGAAGATGGTCAAGTCAATGGCCAAGGACCCTATCATTTTCGCGATGGCCAATCCTGATCCGGAAATCATGTACCCGGACGCGGTTGACGCTCGCAAAGATGTCATCATGGCCACCGGGCGCTCAGATTTTCCGAACCAGGTTAACAACGTGCTCGGATTCCCCTTTATTTTCCGCGGTGCGTTGGATGTGTATGCGACCGCGATCAACGAAGAAATGAAAGTAGCCGCCGTCAAAGCGCTGGCTAATCTGGCCAAAGAAGAAGTGCCGGAAGAAGTCGCGCGCGCTTATGGAGCCGATCATTTCAAATTCGGACGGGAATATCTAATACCCAAACCGTTTGATCAGAGAATCCTGACCTGGGAAGCCGCTGCCGTAGCCAAGGCCGCAATAGATTCCGGCGTAGCTCAGCGTGAACTGGATATGGAAGAGTACAAAGAATCTCTGGTTAATCGGATCGGACATGGCCGGAGTTTAATGCGGGTCATCAACAACAAAGCCAAAGCCAATCCGAAATCAATCGTCTTTCCCGAAGGCAACTCTTCGCGGGTGCTCCGGGCGGCTCATATTATCAAGAGTGAGGGGATTGGACAGCCGATAGTCCTTGGAAACAGGGAAAATATCAAAGCGGTCGCCGCCGAGTACGAGATTGAGTTGGACGGTATCAAAGTTGTCGATCCCGTTACTTCGGAAAAGCGCCAGCACTACGGACAGATGTACTATGACAAGCGTTGCCGGAGAGGGATGAGTCTGGACCGGGCCATCTGGACCATGCGTGACCGTACCTATTATGGTATTGCCATGCTTGAGGCAGGTGACTGTGACGCCGTTCTCTCCGGGGTTACTTCGGACTACCCGACCACTATCCGTCCCGCCCTTGAGATAATCGACCTGGCTGAAGGGATGACTCGTGTCTCCGGTATGTTTGCCATGATCCAGAAAGACAATGTCTACATGTTTGCCGACACGACCGTCAATATGGATCCGACCGCCGAAGAACTGGCGGACATCGCAATCTGTTCGGCCGGTGTGGCGAAACGGTTTAATATTACTCCACGAGTGGCTATGCTGTCATTCTCGAACTTCGGATCAGCCCGTTCGCCTCAGTCGGACAAAGTTGCCCGGGCTACCCGGATTGTTAAGGAGAAGGCTCCGGATCTGATTGTCGAAGGGGAAATGCAGGCAGACACCGCCCTGATGCCTGAGTATCTGACTAAGCGTTATCCGTTCTCTCAACTTAAGAAGGCGGCCAACGTCTTTGTTTTCCCGGACCTCAATTCCGGAAACATAGCTTATAAGTTGGTTCAGCGATTGGGTGGAGCGGATGCTGTCGGCCCAATCCTAATGGGACTCTCCAAACCGGTGCATGTCCTTCACCCGACTTTGGGCGTGAATGAGATCGTTGATATGGCCGGGATTGCCGTGGTCGACGCACAGAATTCGTAGCTTAATCGATTCAAATAGCTTGGATTATTAATTGAAAAAGTGGCTTCGGCCACTTTTTTATTGCTCTTTATAGCCTCCTGCGGTAAACTTAGAGCGATATTTTTCGATATTATAATTATCGGAAATGACTATGGACCAGTAAGATAAACGGCGAAGGGACTCCGCTTGAGCTTTTTCAATCTCCTCTCTAACGATATCGGAATAGATCTCGGTACCGCTAATACGCTGGTATACGTACGCAATCAGGGGATTGTTCTCAATGAACCATCGGTGGTTGCGGTCGAAAAATCAACCGGTAAAGTTCTGGCGATTGGTTCCGCGGCCAAGGAGATGACCGGACGTACCCCCGGCAGTATTGCCGCTATTCGTCCGCTCAAAGATGGCGTGATTGCCGATTTTGCTATCGCAGAAAAACTAATTGCCGATTTTATCCGGCGCGTGGTCAAGACCAAGCTACTTATGAAACCGCGAGTGGTCATTTCGGTCCCTTCGGGAATTACCGAAGTTGAAAAGCGCGCGGTCCGTGACTCGGCCGAGAATGCCGGAGCCCGCGAAGTTTACCTGCTCCAGGAACCAATGGCTGCCGCTATCGGCGTTGGCCTTCCGGTCGAACAGCCTTCCGGTTCCATGATTATTGACATTGGCGGGGGGACTTCGGAGATCGCCGTTATTGCTCTCAATGGAATCGTCAATGATACCTCAATCAGAGTTGCCGGCGATGAATTGAGCGATGCCATTATTATGTATCTCAAAAAGAACTATAATCTTTTGATCGGTGAACTCACCGCCGAAGAGATCAAGATTCAGATTGGCTCCGCTTTTCCATTGGACAAAGAGCTTTCGCTTGATATACGGGGACGGGACCTGGTGGCCGGTGTTCCTAAAAACCTGAAACTCTCTTCGGTGCAAGTTCGGGAGGCGTTGTCAGAGACAATTGACATTATTGTCGAGGCGGTCCGTCAGGCGCTGGAAAGAACTCCCCCGGAACTGGCCTCTGATATTTTGGAACGGGGTATAATCCTGACCGGCGGCGGGGCCCTTTTGCGAGGACTGGACAGGCGTCTGCGTCAGGAAACAAACCTCCCGGTAAATGTTGCCGATGATCCGCTTACCTGCGTTGCTCGCGGAACCGGTAAGGTTTTGGAAGATTTCGCCAACTACGTGCAGGTGCTCGAAAAGAGCCATCGCGACTAAAATTCGTTAATCTCTATTTAAACCGGGGCATGCCCCGGTTTTTTTGTTTCCCCATATCTCCCGATTAATCTTCATATAAGCTCAAACTGTCTTATGGATGAAAAACAGAGGATGACGGCAAGAGCAAGAAAATTAGAACAGTTGGCGCAAAAGGCAAAACTGGGTGATCAGGAAGCCTTTTCAGAACTAATGAAGGCCAAGATGAACGAGATTATTGCTATGACATATAAAATGACCGGGGACAGGCAGTCCGCCGCTGATCTGGCCCAGGAAACATTCATCTCCGCCTGGAAGAATCTTGGTTCTTTCCGCGGGGATTCTTCGGTTTCCAGCTGGCTCTACCGTATTGCCGCCAACAAAACGCTCAATCATCTGAAGAGAGAAAAGAAGTTTAGTTCCAATGAACCTGTGGAACAAGTGTCCCGACAGACGCTGGAGCAGAGTCCCGAAGATCCCTCCCGTCTGCTGGAAAAGAAGCGGCTGCGAAACCAGGTACTGGATTTTATGCAAACCCTTCCGATCCAGCAACGATTGGCTTTTGAACTCCGCTTTTATAAGCAACTCTCCTTTGCTGAAATAAGTGACACCACCGGCAGCGCTCTTGGCACGGTCAAAACTAATTATCGTGAGGCGGTCAAAAAACTAAGAAAGCATGCCACAGAGAAGGGGTGGAGAGAATGAACTGCCAACAGACTCAGGAAGAGCTGCTGCTCAGTTTTGGATCATCCGAGCTGCCAGCCGAGATAAGAAAGCATGTCGACCAGTGCGAAAAATGCCACGCAGTCATGAGCTCGCTTGATCGCCTGCGGCCCAACGCTCTCACTGACCAGGACTTCACCTTGCCCGAACAGGTAACAGAGCAGATTCAGGCTTCGGTAATTGAGAGTATCAAACCGCAGCCGGTCTTCTCCATGCAGAAGGCTCTGGCTATCGCGGCCTCGGTTCTGCTTGTCCTGGGGGTCTCTTATGTGAGCTATAAATCAAACGGCACTGATGACCCTCGCACTCTCCGATCTGACAGCACCATTGATACCGTCATTGAGACCGCTGATCTTTCAGATGCAGATGAGACACCATCGCTGGATGAGCTTTTTGAGAGTGTGGACAGCGATCCGTATCGCAGCAGTTATGATTTACTGTTGGAAGAGATCACTGATGAAGAACTGGACTATCTGGAAAAGAATCTTAGCGCCGGAGAATTGCTCTAATGAACAGACGAATCAGAGGACTGGTCGTTTTGGCTCTTGCTTTAATGGCTTTAACTGTATCGGCCGGAGAGAGTGAACAGGAACCCGGAACGGAGCAATTTTATCCTTCCTGCCTGGATGGCTCCGATCGGATGACCTTCTGTGCCCAGGCACCTTGTATGCAGCCACCGCACAGGGACGGGCGTGGCGGTGAGGGAGCCCCGTTCATGAAGCGGCGGGAACGGCTGGAACGATTCCGGATGAAAAAAATGATGGAAGTGCTTGACCTCAGGCCGGAGCAAAAGGAAAAAGTGCTGGCTTTTATCAGTCGCCATCGTGAAGAACAGAAAAATCTCTTGGCTGAACGACATGGCCTTATGGAGCAACTGGGGCATGAGATTCATGCTGACACTCCAAAGGAATCTGAGATTCTGGACCTCCTTGCTGCGATCAAGCAGCTTGAGCAGAGACAGCATGAACACCGCCTGCAATTCATGGACCAAGCAGGCAGGCTCCTTAACCCTGAGCAACTGGCCCGCCTGCTGGTTTTTCATGAGCACTTTGAAGCGAGGATGTTTGATCAGCTTAAAGGTATGCGCCAACATGAAGCGGGGAAACATAACCGGAAAGAACCGAGTGATCGAAATGGGACAAGACCTGACAAAAACAGTACTGATGGATAATACAAAGGAGTGACAAGATGAGAAAACTGTTTGTAACATTGATTGCCGTGCTGCTACTGGCTGCTACTGCCTTTGGACAGCGTGGAATGAGACAGGGAGCGGGCGGGGACTGCGATGGTGATCGAAAGGGAAAAGGGCACGGAATGTCCTGCGACTTTGATGGCCCCGGTGGTGGTCACGGGATGCGCGGGCACTGCGGTGGCGACCGAGGTGGATTTGGGCATATCATGGCGATGGCCGAAGAACTGGAGCTCTCCGACCAGCAGATTGACAAGATGAAACAGTCTATGGAAGAATTTCAGATGGAACGAATCGACCGGGAAGCTGAACTGAAGAAAGCCAGGTTGCAGCTCCGCATGCTGATGAATGACCCGGATGCATCGGAAGTTACAGTCATGAAAACAATCGAAAACGTTTCCGGACTGCGCGGGGAGATGCAGAAGATGCAGTACCAGCATCGGAAAAGCATCGAGTCAATCCTCACCGCGGAGCAACTTGACAAACTTAAAGAGCGTAAGCCGAATCCACCGGGAGATGGGACCGGACGCAGTTTTAAGCAGCGTCGCGGTTTTGGCGGATAAGCTAGATCTGAACATCTCCTAACCCCCGCGCAAAAGAGAAAGGCCCGTTTCGATGGGCCTTTCTTATTATAAATCAAGAGCTTACAGGGCGTGCCTGACAATTTGGCGGTTTTGTGGCAGATGTTCTTGACCCGCATTCCGCTCATGCGTATCTTGGATTTATGAAACATAATGTAGATTCGATTCTCAAGTTTATCCGTGACAAATCTGAACGCCCCATGAAAATGAAAGAGCTGGGCCAGGCTCTCAACATTTCCAAGCGGGAATATCCCAATTTCCGCAACCAGGTAAAACAGTTGATCCTTGATGGACATCTGGTGAAACTGAAACGGGGTCGGATTGGCGTACCCGACCAGATGAATATTGCTGTCGGTGAGATCTCCATCACCCGCGGTGGTCTCGGTTTTGTAACTATTGAAGGGGAAGACAGGGACATAATGATTCCTACCACCGGGCTGGAGACCGCACTGGATGGGGACAAAGTTATGATCCGTCTGGGCGGAATCAGTTCCGGCAGAAAGACCGGCAATGTGATCGAGATTGTGGAGCGGAAGGAGCGGAACATTGTCGGTGTCTATGATGAGAGCAGGGCTTTCTGTTTTGTTCACCCGGACAACAAGAAGATTCACCGGGACATTTATATTGATCCGGAGTCCACGCTGGGAGCGGAAAAGGGGGAGAAGGTTGTCGTCCGGTTAACTTCCTGGAACGACCCGCATCTCAACCCGGAAGGGGAAGTTGTTGAGCGTTTGGGCATGCCGAACGCCCCCGGAGTTGATATGCTGACTATCATCCGCTCCTATTCATTGCCACAGGAATTTCCGAACGAAGTTCTGGATGAGGTGGAATCAGTCGCGATGGTCCCGGAGCTTTCGGAACTGAGCGACTACGAAGACCACACCGATCGCTGCGTCTACACTATCGATCCGGCTGATGCCAAAGATTTTGACGATGCCGTCTCGGTTAAGAAGCTTTCCACAGGATACCTGCTGACGGTCTATATCGCCGACGTCTCCTATTATGTCCGGGAAGGAAGTCTTCTTGATGTAGAGGCGTTCCGACGCGGCAACTCCGTCTATCTTCCGGGGACGGTCATCCCCATGCTGCCGGAGTCATTGTCCAACGACGTCTGCTCCCTGAATCCAAATCGGAAGCGGTTGTCATTCGCCGCCGAGATTGAGCTCGACCGTCAGGGGAAGATTGTCAAGTGGCGTCTGTTTAACGCTATGATTAAATCAAAAGCGCGGTTGGCGTATGAAGAAGTCCAGGCCTATTTTGATGGTGATCACTCCAACCAGCGGGTCAAGCGGGTAGCCGACAACCTGGTCTTAGCCCGTGACCTGGCCCAACTGCTGAGCAAGCGAAGGTTCTCCGAAGGCTCCCTTGATTTTGATCTGCCTGAATCAAAAATCATCCTGAACAAAAATGGGGAGGTGATTGAACTCGGCAATCGGGTCCGGCTTGAGGTGCATCGTCTGGTTGAAGAATTCATGCTGACGGCCAACCAGGTGGTCGCCCTGGAGGCTCTTCGCAAAGGGCAGCAGTTCATTTACCGGGTGCATGATCGTCCGAATATGGAGAAGCTGGAATCTTTCTCCCAACTGATGAGACAACTGGGGTATAACTTCCCCGTCTCGCCGCAGATGAAACCCAAACAGTTTGCCGATTTTCTGAATCAGATCAAGGATGCCCACGAGGCTGACTTTATCAATGAGCTACTGCTAAGATCAATGCAGAAGGCGGTCTACCAGCGCCAGAATATCGGGCACTTTGGTCTGGCTTTCAAACATTACACGCATTTCACTTCGCCCATCAGGCGTTACCCGGATCTGCTGGTTCACCGGATGCTTCGAGCTCTCCGCACCGGCCAGTATCCGCCAGCCCTGGCAAAAAAACTGCCCGGAATTATTGATAATGTTGGCCGCCACTGTTCGGACACGGAGCGGGTGGCCGAAGCTGCCGAGCGGGAAGCGGTCAAAGTGAAGCAGGTCTCATACATGACCCGCCATGTTGGAGATGAGTTTGGCGGTGTTGTTTCCGGCGTTACCGGTTTTGGCTTTTTTGTTCGGCTGGATAATCTGGGGGCCGAAGGTCTGGTTCGGATTTCTGCGGTTGATGATGACTACTATCTTTTTGACGAAAAGCGGTATCAGTTGACCGGCCGCTCCTCCGGTCGTTCGTTCCGATTGGGGGACAAAGTTAAGGTGATCATAGTGTCGGTGGACAAGGCTCTCAACGAGATCACCCTGGAACCGGTACGCAAGAAAAAGGCGATCAAAGCGGGCCGGACCAAAACAAAAAGTAAAACAAAAACTAAGCAGGAAGCCGAACCCAAGCCGCCCGGCTTTGGTCGTCCCAAAAAGAAGACGCGCAGAAAACAGAGATAGAGCTGGACGAAGTCTGTGATGAATCAAAAGATTGTAATTCTGGTTAGCCATAACCTCGATCAGCAGAAGAGCACTGACCTGACTGAGATCGGTCAGGTGGTCACTGAAATTTCACACCTTTATCAGATTGTCCGGGAGCAGGACATTGATCTGGTTATGGTTGATGAAGGACACCATGACTTCCGGCGGGCGGTGGCTTTGAGAATTCGGCGGTACAACGGCCTGACCGAAATCTGGAAACTGGTATCGGGAAATCCCGCCGAGCATACCCTTGAGCCTTTTCTGGATGGATTCATTCCGTTTGATCTGTCTGGCGAAGCGCTAGATGAAACGGTTGAAAAGATTCTGCATGCCAAAGCGCTCCTTCGGAAATACCAAATTGTCGGGCGGTCGGCCCAGATGAAACTGGTTGCGGAAACAATCGAGCGGATCGCGGTCACCGATGTATCGGTGCTGATCGTGGGACCTTCGGGAAGCGGCAAGGAACTGGTCGCCCATGCAATCCATGAGCATTCCTTACGGAGTGAGCAGCCCTTTGTCGCGGTGAACTGCGGAGCGCTAGCCCAGGGCATCCTGGAATCGGAACTGTTTGGACATGAAAAAGGAGCCTTTACCGGTTCTGTTTCCCGGCGTGAAGGGCTCTTTCACAAAGCTAACGGAGGGAGTATCTTCCTTGATGAAATCGGGGAGACCAGTCCGGAAATGCAGGTCAAACTGCTGCGCGTTCTGGAAGATGGGACCTACTATCCGGTCGGATCATCGGAAGCCAGACGGACGGATGTGCGGGCCATTGCCGCCACCAATCGTGACCTGGCCGAAGCAATTGCTGAAAAGGAATTTCGGGAGGATTTGTATTTCCGGCTCGGAGTTGTCAAAGTGATCCTTCCTCCCCTGCTGGACCGCAAGGAGGATATCCAGCCATTGCTCAGGCATTTCTGGGGCAGGAATTTCCGCCTTGATTATTCGGACAAGACTATGGCTCTGCTACTGGAGTATGATTGGCCGGGGAATGTCCGACAGCTGAAGAATTTTGCTGACCGGATGAAAGCGCTCAAGCCGGAAGGTCTCATTGAAGTCGATGATGTGCGACAATTCTATGCCGAGCAGCAGGCCGGCGCCACTAATCTCCCGGTTGCTACCGGCAAGACGACCGAAGAGGCCGGGCAGGAGCTGATCTACCGGGCCATTCTCCAGTTGGGCGGCGAAGTACGATTGTTGCGCGACCTGATAACTTCGCATCTGCCCGGTGATCCGACCAACTCGGACTTCGATGGCGGTCGCTCAGCTTTTTCCGAGAGCAGCGCTACCATGGAAGAGATGGAGTTTGCCCTGATCCGAAAGACGCTGGCCGAAACCGATGGTAATCGCAAGGAGGCGGCCCGGAGGCTGGGAATCAGCGAACGGACCCTCTATCGAAAAATCAGTAAATATGACCTGAGATAATTTTGCGAAGACTGATTGTCTTAGTAGTAGCGCTCCTGTTGGGCCCGGAACTAACTACCGCGGAGACAATTACTAATTCGGTCAGCTCCTTTGAGGATGAATTGATCGAAGCTTTGTCGCGGGGGGAGATTGATCAAGTCCAGTACGATGCGTTGGTCGAGCTTTTGGAGTCAGGCGCAGGGATAGACCGACAGTATCTGGTCGACAATCTTGCTCGTGCCGACTACCTGATTGATTCCATCTCAAATGCAATCCCCACTCATGCAATTCAATTGGGACTGCCGGAAGTATCCACGAATCTGGATTATCGTTCCAGTTATGAACTGACCGAAGCACGCCGGTCGCGTTACCGGTTCAGGATGAGTTCCTCGTATCGATCCGATCTGATGGTTACGCTATCTATCAGGAAGGAGTTCACCGGTCGGGAAAGATTCTCCCGGCGGCAGCTTGTCTGGCGTCCCCGCGCAACTGCGTTCCACGAGATCAGATTGGGAAACTTCTCAGAACGATACGCCAACGGGCTGCTGGTTGGCTATCGGGGGAAGATACTCGATTTCTCTGATAAGCTGGATGGAGAATCATTTGCCTATCCGGACTACGGCGGTTTTAATGGTCTCTCGGGCGGCGGAAAGATAGGCGGCGGTTCATGGCATACGCTCTGGTCGACCAACCGGGATACGGAACTAACCCACAATCTGTATGCAGTTGGAATAAAGAGATCGCTGGGCGTGCTCACCTCCGGTGTGAATTTCAGTTGGAATCAGTTGTCCGACAGAGCAGGCGGGAAAGTCAACGATTACAAGGGCAGTTTGTTCGGTCGGTATGGCTATGCGCGTGGTTTTCTTTCGTTTGAGAGTGCCATCCAGGGAGGGGAATATGGTTCTTCGGCGGCCATTGTTGAATCTGCACTCAACGGCAACCTCCTGCGCTTGAAAACAGAGTCTTGGTATTACGGGGATGAGTACCTGGATCTCTCCACCGGAGCGCGATCTTCTGCACTGTCCAGAGTGGTTGGCTTTCCGGAACTGGAACTGGAGCTGCGGAGTCGACGCTCCGGACAGATTGGGTCCCTTCTCAATTTGTCCACCAGACCGCTTCTGGGTCTTCGGTGGGAAAACAGTCTCGTGGCGGCCTCAATTGGCAACGACAGCAACCTGGTCCAGAACCTGATGGCTGTGCGGAAAGAGATCAATTTGTCTGTCGCCATGAAGTTGGATTTTTTGCACAAAAGCAAAGAAACCGCGGATGCCGGCGGTTACTCTACCAATCGGGTCCGTTTGGAAATCGGTGGAGGGGATGAGGGGTGGGACTGGCGAACTTATCTCGGTTTTTCTGATGGGAACAAAGCCGATCGCTCGGTGGCCTGGTTCGGCCGCTGTCGATATCACCGACCGTCCGGTTCAGAGTATGAACTCTGGTTGAATTTTGGACGGATGGACGCAGGCCGGAAACAGCTTGATTACTTCTATGGTTTCTTTTCCAACGATCAGCTTCTATGTAACAATTTCAGTCTTGGCTTGAAAATAGCCCATCGATACAGCCGATCCTCCACGAATCATCATCGCACCACTGTGTCAATAAGTCTGAGGAGGTTGCTCCGGTGAGATTGATCGTTAGAATAGTATTCTCTCTTTTCTTGCTCATGGTTGTTTTTGTGGCTCAACTGGCGGCGATCACGATCAACGAAGTTCTGTTCAACGAACCGAGCGGGAATACTTCGCTGGAGTGGATTGAACTGTACAATCCCTCAGGTCAGGCGGAATCGTTGGCCGGACTGGCTCTGGTTATTGATGGTGTCCGAGTGGAGATGAATCTCTCGTATGATCTGGCTCCGGATGACTATCAGATAATCTGCCGCCGATTGCTTGCCAGTGGACCAACGCCAGGATTCGAAACGGTCTGGGGGGACAGCTCCGGCTATTGGGGGGACAGTCCGGAAGAACAGGCGCTGCTCACACCGGTTGAGCTCTCCTTCTCGCTCTTGAATCCCTCCGGTTCCGTTGCTCTGGTGAATTCTGCCGATGACACCCTGTCTAAATTTCATTGGGACAACACCGGGGTTGATGGCAGCTCCTGGGAGCGGGTTTCAGCGGAGGCAGATTCCATCGCCCAATCAGCCGACTTTACCGGCTCCACCCCCGGGTTCATTAATTCCCTGACCTCTCTTCCCCGGGACCTGGCTTTGGAACGAGTGGCGGTGTCGGCTTCCTCCGGACAGTCTCAGGTGACGGTTGAGCTAATCAGCCGGAGTTTCGCACCGTTTCAATACGGAGCGCTCTTCCTGTCAGAATTAGGTGGCGATACCGTTGCTTTCATTGGTCTGGAGCAGTTCCTACCGGGAGAACGGCGCGCTGTCGAGCTGACCTACGATGCAACCGGGGAATACCTGGACTTGGTGGTGTCTCTTACGGAGGATTACCGTTCTCGAAATAACCGGATTGAGTTTATCGGCTGCGGCACTGACTTTCCGGGACTAATCCTGAATGAACTGCTGGCCAATCCAACCGATGGTCAAACCTCTGAATGGGTGGAACTGTTTAATCGCTCCGGCTCTTCAATTGAATTGAACGATTGGTCTCTCGGTGATCCGGGCCGCCAAACAGCTGTGACCTTCTCTTCCCGGACTGTCGGACCGGGGGAGTATGCGGTTGTCGCCGAAGACTCCACTGAGTTTCTTCGGTTTAACAGCCGACCGGGAATCTTATTGCAGCCGTCGAGCTGGGTCACGTTGAAAAACGAAACTGATACGGTTCTTTTATTCGGTCTTTATAACATTGAGGCTGACCGGCTTGTGTACGATTCCACCTTTGACTACAATGTCACTCTCAGTCGGGACGAGAGTACCTCCTGGCCGAGCAGATGGGGTTACTCGGAACTGAAGGGGGGGACGCCGGGTCGGTTGAACCAGACTGTGCAAGG
Organism: bacterium; assembly: GCA_029211095.1. Lineage (GTDB taxonomy): Bacteria > Zixibacteria > MSB-5A5 > GN15 > FEB-12 > JARGFS01. Next base: position 30,641 of record JARGFS010000002.1, read on the forward strand.
GGTATCAGGACAAACCGCGTCCATCTTTGTCACACCCAATCCGTTTTCACCGGACGGAGATGGCTTTGAAGATCAAACCGTGATTACTCTCCATCCGCTCCCTAACTCGGGCTATAAGCTGAGGCTGTATGATCGGCAGGGGAGGATTGTTCATGATTTTGTTCAGGCCGGTCTGTCCGCCGACACGGAAATTATCTGGGATGGGCGGACCGATTCCGGGAGTCGACTGCCGATTGGGATCTACATTCTCTACTTTGAGCAGGATGGTCTGGGTTCGGAGAAAACAACGCTGGTGGTGGCCCGATGAGGAAGTCCGGACTCATATCGTTGGTTCTGGCCGTTTTGATTTCTATGTCGGCATCTGCCTTCGAGCCGGTCTCGTTGCGGCAACTGGGCTTCAATGAAGGCCCGCAATCTTCGACCGGACTCAGCCTGACAGCACTGGAATCTGACTCCGCCGGGAGAACTCCTACTTTTTCTGTGACCAGTGGCTACCTGAGGCAGTTTGAACTCTCGGAGTTGGACAGCCGTTTCCTTTTTGTGTCGGCCCGATTGGGGCGGCAGCTGGTCGCGCTTGGTCTCTCCCAGCTGGGTGATCCGGATTACTATGCGGACCAGCAAATGCAACTGGGGGTGGGACGAAAATTGAAGCAGTTCCAACTTGCCCTCAATCTCTCTTTTTCACGGCAGAGTTTTGGCGCCCGGTATTCTTCGCTGAGCGCAACCAGCTGGGGTCTTTCTGCCAGATGGGAAACGAATAGGTTCAGCGTCGCAATTGTCGGTGACAACCTTTCCAACCCTTCGTTTCAGACAGGTTCGGTATCGGTGGAACGCTCGGCCGCGCTGTATGTCGGCCTGCTGACTACCGATGAAAGCAGAATCTGGCTGCGGCAGGAGATCCAGCAAGGTTTTCCACCAAGATTTCAATTAACCCAATTGTTACGCCTCAATCGGAGTGGGACCATTTTCTGGGACTTCTCCAGTAATCCTTCCGCATACGGGGGCGGTTTGAGACTCTTATTCAAAGGCTACCGGTTCAATTACGCGGCCAGTCATCATCCGGTTCTGGGGCTTTCGCATGGACTCTCGATTGGTTATACTGTACCATGATGCACCTGACCAGAATAGATATTGAGAAACGGGAACGGGAGATGCTGGCCGGGTATGCCTCGTTAGCCGAGAACTCTCTTGGTCGGCATTACCCTCAGCCGGAGCATGATCTTCGCACCGCCTTTCAGCGCGACCGCGACCGGATTGTGCATTCGACCGCTTTCAGAAGGCTTGAGTACAAGACACAGGTATTTATTCCGCACGAGACCGATCACTTTCGGACTCGTCTAACACACACCATCGAGGTCGCCCAGGTTGCCCGGACAATTGCCCGCAGTTTACGGCTGAATGAAGACCTTACCGAAGCTATCGCTTTGGTGCACGATGTTGGCCATACGCCGTTCGGGCATGCCGGGGAAGATGCTCTTGATGAATTACTGCGACATCGGGGAGGGTTCAACCATAATCGTCAGTCATTGAGAGTAGTTGACCTGCTTGAGCAGCACTATTCGGCTCATCCGGGATTGAACCTGACTTACGAAGTTCGCGAGGGGATCGTTAAGCATGAGACCAAAGGGGGAGCAGTGGGGTCGGAGTTCAGCCCGGAGTTGCAGCCAACTCTGGAAGCATCGCTGGTCGATCTGGCCGATGAGATCGCTTACAACTCTCATGACATAGATGATGGTCTTTCATCCGGGCTGTTGACCTTTGAGATGCTTCGGGAGTCGGAATTTGGGGAACTGGCAGCTGAATTCAAAGGGATCAACCTGGCCGGGGATGCTCCCGACAGTCGTTATAGACTGGTCCGGCAGATAATTAATATCCTGGGTGAGAATTTGATCAATGAAACTTCGCGCCGCCTGGAGGAGGATGATATCCAGACTCTTGATCAGGTGCGCTGTGCCCCCGGTAAACTCTGTGGTTTTGCTCCGGCTGTTGAAGAATTGGCCGCTTCACTGAAACGATTTCTCAGTGAGCGGCTGTATCGGCATTCCAAACTGCTGACCATGTCTGAGTGGGCCGCCGAAATTATCCAAACACTCTTCAAAGGGTTATTGAGTTCGCCGGAAATAATGCCGCCTCGGTTTAGGGGCCGCCTTGAAAGCGAACCACCCGATCTGGTTGTAGCTGATTATATCGCCGGAATGACCGACCGTTTTGCGCTCAAGCTATATGAAGAAATGGGATAACATCCCGGCATAGATGTCAGCGCAAGTGCTCCAGGATTTGCAGGACTCTGAAGAATGGATTTCTTGCATCATGAGTAGTCTTTTTGGCAAGCTGTCTGAGCTGCTCAATCCGTTTTGTATATTCGCCGTTAATGACCAGTTCCAGATTGTCGATTTTTCCCAGCTCTTCAGTGACGTATCCTACAGGTACGACCGGTGACCAAAACATGTACCGGACATTCTTGAAGTTGGCCAGATGCTCCCGAGCATATTCAATCTGTCGCCCGTGTTTCTTCCCGATTCGCTCGACCGTCTCATGGTTGTTCTTGTATAGAACGCCACGCAAATGAGTCGTGACTTCACATAAGTAGGCAGTCGAGGAACTGAAAGCCAAACCTATAACGTCTAATTCTCCGAGTCCTTTCATACCCCCACCGGGATGCCGAACATTATAATCGATGAAGTCACACATTTCAATCAGGCGAAGATAAGCGCCTACAATGAACTCTCCTATATCAGTATTCATTTTTTTTAACTCCTCATGTACCAGGGCCGATTCTGACTCTAAACCTGTATTAGCAATCAATATACCGCCTGTTGATCCAACTTGCCAACCAGGACTTTAACAGCTGTTCCGAGAAAATTCATTGCCCCTAACCGGTTGCCGCCCTATATTTTGACGAAAGTTGGGAGAATTCTATGTGTGATCGCGTAAAACAGTTTAGAGAGGAAAGAGAAAAACTTAACGATATCATCCTCTCCAAAGAGAACGTTAATATAAAACGCTTTTTTGGGATCGACAGCGCCGTCTATCGCCCGGGAGCGTTGGATGAAAAAACAAAAGAGCTTTTGGGATTGGTTGGCTCGTTGGTACTTCGCTGTGATGATTGCATCTCTTACCACTGCATCCGGGCCAAAGAACTGAACACAACCGATCAGGAATTTGAAGAAGTAATGTCGATTGGCATGGTGGTGGGTGGCTCAATTACAATTCCTCACCTTCGCCGTGCCTTCAGACTCTGGGAAGAAATGAAATAAGCTGGAGAATTGAGCGTTATGCGTTTTTTGTTATCAGTCTTTCTGTTTCTATTTACAGCAAATTCACTATCGGCGGGGATAGTGGAGGAATACAAAAAGCAGTATGATTTCATTTCGATGGAAGACACCATCTTTACCTTTGAATCGGAATTTGTCCTCCCCAAAGGATACGATTATTCATTCAACAATGACCTCAACTCATTTCAGGTCTGGCTGAGAGATTTCCCGCTCTGGCACCAATGGAAATGGGTGGGGAGATACAAAGGGGGGAAAGAGTTTGAGTCAGAAGAGATCGCCCGGCCGGTCCATCTCCCCTGGGATGGACTAAGGTACAGTTCGCGAGGCTTTATGGTGCGGATCATCGCCGAGTACTACCGCTTTGCCAAACAGGAAGATGACTTTGCCTTCAGCATCACCGACAGCGAGCCGATCACTCTTGACACCTGGCTTAGTTCTCAGCCCCGTTTTTCTTCGCAGGGGAAACTAATAATGAAACCGGATATGAAACGGGAAAAGTCCGATAGGGAATTCTATTCGCTGGTACACTTTGTTATCGACAAAGGAAGCTATATCTCATTGGCGGCTAATTTGGATACGATATCAATGGATGATCTCTCAATCGGTGACCTCCTGATCTGTCACGACCGAACCGGGAAAAACGGCCAGGCCTATATCATCATGAATTCAGCTGAGAACTCCGGTGGAGAAAAAAGATTCATCCTGGCTACCGGTTGTCCCAGCGCCTGTGATTTCTACATTCCCAAATTTGACAAGGACAAAAACAGTCCCTGGCTGAGTCTGAAAGAGATTCATGCCTTGTCAACCGAGTTCGAACATCGTGGCTACTACCGGTTCCGGGATATCCCCAACCGATAGGCAGCCACAAAAAAGCAGGAACGGACAAAATTCCATGGACGGAACAGCGACAGTAGAACAGATCACCCGGCAGGCCAGGCGCATTCATAAGTCTCAGGTCAGTTGGCGGCGACACCTGCACCAAAACCCGGAAACGGCCAACGAAGAATTTGAGACAACCAGGTTCCTGCGGGCCGAAATCAAGAAGCTGGGGCTGAGAATCCTCCCGATCAAAATGAAAACCGGGCTGCTGGTGGAACTGAAAGGGAGCTCACCTGGCAAGACCGTAGCAGTCAGAACCGACATTGATGCCCTCCCCATTCTGGAACAATCCGGAGTACCGTTCAAATCTCGTCGCCCCGGATTCATGCACGCCTGCGGACATGATATGCATATGGCTACTGTTCTGGGATTGGCGGCGGTTCTTAAGAATTTTCAAAAAAAGCTAAAAGGGAACGTCCGGTTCATTTTTCAACCGGCCGAAGAAAAGCCGCCCGGTGGAGCCACACCCATGATTGAGAACGGGGCGTTAAAGAACGTAAGCATGATTTTTGGGCTGCATGTTGATCCCCACCTGGCTACCGGAAAGATAGGGGTCAGGGATGGGGTGACGATGGCCTCGGTGATTGATTTTGATCTTGTCGTTCATGGTCGCGGCGGACATGCCGCTCGTCCCCAGCACGCGGTAGATGCGATTGTTATTGCTGCCGAAGTGATTGAGTCGCTGCAGAAAATTGTCTCCCGCGAAACCGATCCTATTTTGCCAACGGCAGTTACGTTCGGGAAGATTGAGGGCGGGACTGCAAGAAATGTGATTGCCGACAGGGTCCTGTTGACCGGGACGGCTCGGACGCTGTCAGCACGGGACTCGCGGCGGCTCCCAAAGATGATAAAGCGAACGGCTGACAATATATGCAAAGCGCATGGAGCCAAAGCGGAGATGAACATCATTGCGCGCTACCCGGTGCTGCACAACAGTCCCAAAGCAAACCGGCTGTTTGAACGCAATTTCAAAAAACTGTTTGGTGCCGGGAAAATCGAACAAACGGACCAGACGCTGGGAGGGGAAGATTTCGCCTGTTACCTTCAGGAAGTCCTTGGTGCGATGTTCAGACTGGGGGTGATGAATAAAAGTATCGGCGCCGATAAATCGTGGCATTCCCCGCATTTCATTGCCGATGAGCAGGCGCTCTTTTTTGGCACTTCGGTGCTGGCAGCCTCAGTTCTGGACTATCTTAACGGGTAGGACTTAGTTTTTTCTTAAGACGAGGGTATGGTGGATGGTTGGATCATCGTGAAAAAAACCATATTTCATATTGTCATTCTGTTGACTATTTTTCTGACCACACTCCCCGGGTGTGGAAATGCTTTTGAAATGGCCGGACAGATGGTCACCTGGTCCGACTTTAACTATATCAAATATGTCAGCAGTTCAATCTACCATGCCTACTTTGTAACCACTGATGGAATTATTAGCTACAATAAGCTCGAACAGCGATGGGACGAACCCCTGACCGGTAGTATCGGATTGGATGATCGATCAATTGACAAACTCTGGGCCGATAAATTTGGTGACAAACTATACATTTCAACTGACCGGGGCTACTTTGAGTATGACAGTTTTTTTGAGAAGTGGTACTCTCTGATTGACCTGCCCGATTTCCAGAGAGAATTCAAACATGTGACCCCGCCTGAAATGATGTTCCCTCCGCCCGGATACCTGTATGATGATCGGGGGATATTGGACGATCCGATCAGCCGGAAATTTGAGTTCAGCGATGTTGTCGATGACCTGTCGGGATATCTCTGGATTGGTACCTGGGGGATGGGGGCGGCCCGGGCGCGCACCGGTGAGAAGAGAATTGAGTTGATGCCTTACGGGCTGATCCAGAACGGAGTCGGGACCATCTACAATGACTCCGGTTTACTCTGGATAGGCGGTCCGCTCGGTTTTTCAACCCGTTCCGGGCTCACCAGGTTTGATCCGGATGAGAATGAATTTGACTACGTTGAATCCGGGTTGGATAATTTCTTCCCCCCGGCCGATATCAACTGCCTGGCTCCCTACAAGAACTATATGCTGATCGGCAGTTCTCGCGGCCTGTATTATTTGAATACCGAATCTGACCGGATTGAGATGCATCTGGACGTCTCTGATAAACTGGCCGATGACAACCTGTTGGCTCTTGTTCCGTTTGGGGATTCAGTTTTTGTCGGGACAGAATATGGCCTCAACCTCCTGGTGGGTGAACCGCCGGAGATATCCTATGTCTGGCCGAATGAATTCTTGAATCGGCGCGTATATGATCTTGAACTGGTCGGTGATGATCTCTGGATTGCCGCTTCCAACGGGGCCTATCGCCTGAATCTTGTTTCGGGCGGACTGCAGAGATTTCAGGACCCCGGGAACAGACTATTTGGCGAAATCTATGATTTGGAACTGTGGGAGAATTATCTCTGGTTTGCCACCAACGATCTGATTATGCGTCTGGATTTGGAGAGCGGGGAGACCGAGCCCTACCAACTGTTGACAACTTCGTTTCGGCCCCGGAAAATCGCCGCCAATGATCGTATAGCCGCTGTTACCGCGGATGACGGCGTAACCCTGTTTTTTTTAGACAGGGACCCGGTTTTTGACCGCACCTTCTCGATCGAAGACGGGCTTCCGTCCAACACTGTCTATGAGCTGGAGCTGGATGGTGATTTCCTTTGGGTTGGCTCTGACCGCGGCCTGACCCGATTTTGGTGGAATAATCCGAACCGGGTTGATTGAAATCTCCCCCTTTATTTAAGGTTGAATGACGGGCCAACTTTTGTTAGACTCCTATTGCAACCTGTAGATTAGAAACCGAATCTGGATATGAAAACAAACCTGCTGGACAATTTTTGGCTGCGCGTGGTCGCCCTTTTAATGGGAATACTGTTGTGGCTTCATGTGGCTACTGAAAAACAATACACCTACGAGGTGCGACTTCCGGTCAGCGAAATCAGCTTGCCGGAAGAACTGAGTCTGATCTCTGATCCGGTTGATTCTGTTGACGTCATTGTCTCTGCCACTGGGAAGAAACTTCTCCGCAAAAAGTGGCGGGCAAACGGAATTCGGATTAGCGCCACCGGGTTTGAGGCTGGAAGGCATACGCTCACTCTCAATCCTTCCAATGCCTTTCTGGCCGGTTCCGACAATGCCGTCACCCTGGATAAGATTGTCTTCCCCACCTCCATTGATCTGGAGATTGACTTCTCCATGGAAAAACAGGTTCCGGTCATTCCGGATATCGAGGCTACCGCGGATGAAGGTTTCGCCGTTACCGGAACGATGAATCCGCTTCCGCCCGAAGTTACCATTACCGGTCCGCGCTCCCTGGTGAAGGATATCAGTTCCATCAGGACGGACCACAAAGTCCTGACCGGACTGAGAAATGATATAACACTCATAATTCCGTTAGTACCGCTTGAAGGGCGGGATCTGGTGGTTGCACCTGACTCGGTCGAAGTTACGGTCGAAGTTGTCCCGGTCAAGACGGTCTCATTTGAGAGTATACCAATTGTGGTGTTCAATGCCCCCACCGACCGCCAGGTCTACACAGACCCGGCCTGGATTTCCGTTGAACTGACCGGTTCTCCTACCGAGATTGACAAGCTGGATCGCTTTGCTATCGTTGTCTCTGCCGATTATCGCCATCTGGCCGCCGATGGAAGAGCGCCATTAAAAATTGAATGTCCCAGTAAGTTCAGTATCAAAAATGCCTCCCACGATCGTGTTCGTATCGGCTTCAGATAGTCATGCTTGTTCTTGGTATAGAAACTTCCTGCGATGAAACCTCGGTTGCTCTCGTCCGAGAGGGGCGCGAGATTCTCTCCAACATTATTCTGTCTCAGCTGGAACATGTCAAGTTTGGCGGAGTTGTCCCGGAAGTCGCCTCCCGTGAACATCTCCGCGCTATCATTCCTGTCTATGACGAAGCTTTCAAACAGGCCGGTGTCGACCTTGAGGAAGTAGACCTGGTGGCTGCCACTATGGGACCGGGCTTGGTGGGACCGTTATTGGTGGGATTAACTTTTGCCAAGGGGCTGGCCTATTCCCGATCCATTCCGTTTGTCGCGGTAAACCATATGGAAGGTCACCTGGCGGCTAACATCCTGGAACATCCGGAACTGGAGGAAAACCACCTTACCCTGATTGTCTCCGGGGGGCATACCATGTTGGTCGAGGTCAAGAAATTCGGAGAATACGAGTTGCTGGGCCAGACCAAAGATGATGCTGCCGGTGAGGCGTTTGACAAGGTAGCCAAGATTATGGGGCTCGGTTATCCGGGGGGCGTCCAGATTGACCGACTGGCCCGTGAAGGGGACCCTAAGTTTCTCAAACTACCCCGACCTATGATCAGGGATGATTCCTTCCAATTCTCCTACTCCGGATTAAAGACCGCGGTGATGATGCAGATAAAAAAGATGACAGCCGGTGAATTTGAACAACACAGGGCCGACATTGCGGCCTCTTTTCAGGAGGCGGCCGTTGACGTACTGGTGGAGAAGACGATCCGGGCGGCCCGGATGAAAAAAACCAGGGACCTGACCATCTCAGGTGGGGTGGCTGCCAACAGCAGACTGAGGGAGGTCATGCAGCGGAAATGCGACCAGGCAAATCGGCGCCTCTTTTATCCATCGCTGCCGTTGTGCACAGACAATGCCGCAATGATTGCGGCAGCCGGATATTATCAATTCAAGAATGATGGTCCGAGTGAACTGACGGCCAACGCCATTCCATACCTTAAGTTAGTTTAGAAACCAATCAACTACCGGAGCTGTTCTTCGCGCAGAGCTGATTCCAGTTGCTTGAGATTTGACGTCATGCTTTCTGACGGTTGAAGCCGCTCAATCGGAAGCACACTGTTCATCCGGTCCAAAGATACCAGAGCCGAATCAACTTCCCCGGAATCATATTCTGAAAGAACCAGTTGGGCAAAGGCGGGATACAAATTGTGATAAGCCCATCTGGTGGGTGTTTCAATCAAAACGTTGGGATCATCGATACCGGCGAAGTCATACTTTTCAAACAGATTCTCTTTCAGCGGACCAAGCCCGGCCTCGGAGACGGGAAGAGGTAGAAGCAGTTGGGTAAAACCCTCGACCCGAAGGTAGTTGGATAGATAGCGGAGGTTCGAACCGGTTGCCGAAGAGGCTACGTAAATAGGACGCCTCCATTGATTATTCTTGATCAAATTCAGGATAAACTGATCCGAGACCAGCAGGTATCCGGCCTCAATAGTCGGGGGAACTTCCATAGCAATTTTGCTCGGCCAGGTCGCATCGTCCGGCAGCATCGGGTCATAGTTCGGTGGATCGACCGGAAAGCTTACGGTCGTATCTGACCAGGAGATTGGTTGGAGTGAATCCATTTCATTCACGCCAAACTCAATCGGGAAACCGGGTTCGCGCTGGAGCAGATTGTCGCGATACCAGTCTGTGTTGAGCAAAGGGACATTCAGGATTGTAATATCGGGGCGGACCTTTTCCACCTGTTGCATATACCAGAGCGGATAAGTATCGGTATCTCCGCCAGTCAGTATGATTGCGTTTGGCTGCATCTGTTCAAGAATATCGACCGCAAACTGGCGGCAGAAATTACGATTCGAGGCATTGACCTGATCAAACCGGGCCCAGAGTTGGCTTACCGGAAGCGCCAGCAACAATGTAATTAAAATAGATACGGCGGCGGTCCCGGCCAGGCTGTGTCGTTTTGAACCGGCCCAGACCAGCAACTGATGCGAACCGACTCCCAGAAAGACGGCAAAGATTACAAACGAAGGAAGATAGTGCCTGTCCATTGAACGAAAGAAATTCTCCGGAACATTAAAATACAGAATTGCTCCGGCTGAACTGAGCAGAAACAGACTGGTCAATAGGACTGCTATCTTTCGTTTCCGCTTCCAGAGAATAACAGCGCCAAACAGTCCCACCAGTAGGGCAGCCTCTCTAATGAAAGAGAGTGGACCGGCATTGTAGAGAAACGTGTCTGCAAAATCATTGATATAGTCCATCACCTGACCGGAGAAAAATTCATCCTTGCGCGGCCAGAGATTCACCAGCAATCCACCCCCATATTGCTTGAGTGATACATAATTCCAGAATCTTGAGAGAGTGGTGGGATTGCTGGCATTGAGAAAAGGTCGGGCCGAAGCCATCAACATGATAAGAAAATGCAATGACAGTCCCAGACAGCCGCCCAGAATGGGAGATAGCCAGGTGCGCCATCGATACCTTAATCTCTTCTGAAGCAGGAGAATTGCCACCAGGACGGCCGGAGCCAAAAGGAGGTTGGTGCGGTGGACGGAGATATCCAGTCCAAGAAGTAACCCGGTCAGAAACAGAAAGCGGAATATTGATCGGTCGACCTGATTCTCCCGCACCACCCGGAGCAGAGCCAGCACAATCAACACCGTGAATAAAGGCGTCAAAACATAGGGTGTGAATTTGATCGCATACCGCCAGAGAGTCAGGCCAAATCCAAGGGTAAGAATGGCGCTGGCCGAAGCTACCAGCAACGGCCACTGTTTATAGTCAGCATCCGCCGTCGTTGCTATCCGGATCAGTCCGGCCGTCAGAGCAAGTGTCAGCACGGCCAGAACTGCAGCCAGCAGATTGTACGCAAAGGCGATTGAGTCAACCGGGATTACCCAGCTCAGAGGATAGCCCATCAGGGTCAGCAAGAGAGAGCCGGGCGGATGAGCCACACCCAGGGTGGCGGCGGCCAGTGAATATTCAGCGCTGTCCCACCAGGTAATTGATCGGTAGGCGGTCAGATAGTAGATTAGGTAGACGAAAGGGAGCAGCCACCAGATTGATTTTTTCCATCCCCCTGACCTGTCCTTTACATGGCCAACCATATCTATGATACCCTCAGGACAACTCCTGGTTCGATTCTATTTCCTCAATTCTTTCATACACCCAGCCCTGACCGGAGAACCAGGCGGTTGCTTTCTCACGCTCTTCTTCAAACAGTAAGAAAGTGACCAGGTCCCCCTGCTTTAGTTTTGTCTCTTCATCTATCGGGTATGCCCGCCCGGATCGGCTGATAACCAGAGCAAAGAGGGTCCGTTCAATAGACTCAATCATCCAGGGACGGCCCTCTTCATTCTCTTCGCTTTTCTTAGTGTGGCGCCAGGTTTCAATCCGGGTCAGTTTTCTCTTGATACGCAGCGACCAGAGGTTAATATCCTGGGCCCGACCAAACAGATGCGATGCGCCCGCGTCATGAATCATCTCCGGCTCCACATGCCCGTCTTTGAGATGAGTAGCTACCAGCAGTTTGCCGACCTTGAACTCCTCTTTAGCTTTGGTGGCAAAGAGCAGATTAACTTCTTCGTTTGGTGTCAGTCCAATACACCCGCTCAGTTCATCAAGTCGTGCCCGGTAAAGCGTCCGCTCTTCCAGGGCATTCCCAAAGACAACGTTTAACCCCATCTCTTGGGCCTGGTGAATTGCATCCGCGTTGGAGTCTATTATTGTAACTTCTTTCCCTCCATCCTTGAGAGCCTTGGCCAGGGTCAACCCGAGCTCTGTCGACCCGAGGATGGCATAACCTTGATCAGATTTTCTTCGCACTCCAAGCAGTCCGGCCACCGGTCCGGAACTGAGACCGCTGAGCAGAACCGTCACGGCAATGACCAAAAATACCATCGCCCGGAGCTGAGTGCCGCCATCAATCCCGGCGGCGCTGAGTTCAATGGCAAAGAAAGAGGCGACAGCAGCAGCAACAATACCACGCGGAGCCATCCAGGCCAGAAAAGCGCGTTCGTTAAGTTTCAATCCGGAGCCAGCCGTGCCGACCGCAATATTAAGAGGTCGGACGACAAAAATCAGAATCGCAACTGTGATTAGTCCCTCTACTCCAAGGGCACGAATGTCATCAAACCGGATATCGGCGGCCAGCAGGACAAAAAGCATCGCGATCAGCATAACGGTCAACTGTTCTTTGAACTCGGCCAGGTCGCGGGATATTCTTGCGTGTGTATTCCCAACAACAAGTCCGGCCGCCGTGACAGCCATGATCCCGGACTCATGCATCAGCGCATTTGAGATATGAAAAATGGCCCAGACCGAGGCCAGCACAAAAATATTCCCGAGCCCTTCGGGGATCAGTTTTTTCGGGCGCAGCATCAGGGCCAGCGCAAATCCGCTCGCCAGTCCGATCAGCGCCCCGGCACCCAGCCGCAGGATGATACTTAGCAGGCCGACAAAAAACGATGCGCTCGAAGGATGGATAACAATATCAAGAGCAACGATTGCGATAATAGCCCCAATCGGATCGATCAGGACCCCTTCCGCTTCGAGAATCGTTCCCACCGAATGCTTCAACCGTACCCGACGAACTATAGGCGTAATCACTGTTGGTCCGGTGACAATGACGAGAGTACCAAAAAGAATTGCCTGATTCCAATCCCAGTCCATCACAAAGTGGGCCGCCAGAGCCGCGCCAACAGCGGTGACTATAGCTCCCCAGATAACCAATTGCCTCAGAGTTTGGGATTCTCTGCGCAGTCTTTTTATTTCAAGGTTGAGAGCCCCCTCAAATAGAATCACGGCGACAGCAAACCCAACCAGTGTCTGCAGGGCGCCGCCCAGTACTGAGGGGTCAATTACGCCAAGCAGATCCGGACCCATCAGGGCACCCATGCCGAGAAGGAGGACAATGCCGGGGATACGGAGATGCCGGGCGAGTATCTGGGCTGAGACACCGCCCACCAGTGCCAGCGCTATTGTCAAGGCTACATTTGCTTCTAATAATTCCATGATGACTTACCTGATTCAGGGTAAGTGCGAGATCAGTTGGGCTCAACAACAAAAATGGAGAATTGATTTTGGGTAGGTCAGCTTAGAGTCTGGGGAAGCGGAGTTTCACCGGTAGTTCGGTCTCATGGAATGATCGTTCCTGTCCCATGGAATCAAATCGATCCTGCTCAAGCGAATTAACCGCATTCAGTTTCCAGTCATCCCCCTGTTTTCTGAACAGCAGAAAAGTATACCGGACTGATTTGTGCCTTTGTTTGGACGCCGGGGGGAAAGAGACATAAGCCAGGCGGGACCAGTGGCCGGATTGTTTGAACTGACGCAATTGAAGGGTATCAATGTCGGGGCAGCCGCTCATTCTTCGCAGAATAAAGCGTTGAAGAGATTTGTAGCCATCTTCGACCGCCATCGCCTTGATCTGGGCAGCTTCGACCGGATCAATGAGCGACAGAAACTGATCAGGATGATTCTCTTCCAGGGCCAGACGGACCTGCTCGAACGATACTTCCAGGCTATCCACCAGGTCAGTCTGAACCGACTGCGTAATAGTGCTCTCGTTGCAGCCAATCAACCCGATTAACGCAATTAACGCAATGAATACCATACATTTAAGTTCGGAGATTCTCATCATGCCCCTCTCAATGCAAGGGGGGTGCCGCCTGTGAGACTATTTTCAGAAAATCAGGAAATAGCCCGGTTTCGGGCTGAATATGGAGAGAAATTGAGAGTAATCAGTTTAGAACAGTGACTTATTAGAATCTTGCCAACCAGAAAGTTTTCACTTATTGTGAAATCTGAAGCTGTTCAAGAAAGGCACATATGAGCTCGAAAAAACTTTACAGGAATACGAACAACAAGATGCTCGGCGGCGTCTGTTCCGGTTTGGCCGACTACTTTGAGATCGATCCCACGCTGGTGCGTCTGCTTGCCGTTGCCTGCGTACTTCTTGGCGGTACCGGCGTTCTTGCCTATATCGTAGCCTGGATTATCATGCCGCCAATGCCAGGGTCTGCCGCTTAGCTTGGGTTATCCGGCCAGCGTTTTCATCCCCAGCATCTTCTGGATGTAGGCAATTTGTCCGATATGGTAAGCCTCGTGGAAACCGAGGAAGACGGTTCCGCCGTAGACGGTCTCATCTTCAATAGGGTAAGTGTATTCTGCTTTACCCGTAAGTGTCTCCTCATCGGCCGACTCAATGGCATCCAGCAGTCTTTTGGAGATATCATCCCAATCAGAGAGCATCTTTTCTTTGCTCGGATAATTCGAACTCTCCTGGGCCGCCTGACCTCTCCGGAAAAGACCTTCACAGTAGATTGGCTCATCAAGTCCCAGTTGTTGAAGCATAAAAGAGCGGGAACTAATCAGATGTCCCATGACCCACTGCAGTGAATTTGAATTTTCACCCATTCTCCTGACAAAATCCTCTTCGCTAACTTCTGCAAGAGATCTTGCGACAAACATGGTTCCTGTTTTCAGGGCCAGCTGGGTACCGCGCATCCGTTCAATCATGATTCCTCCGGTCTGGTAGCATTACTTGTAAAACTGTGTGCGGCAGCCCCCCCCGGTCTGCCCGTCCCGAAGGAGAGAGGGGCAGACGAGGGCGTCTGCCGCCCACAAGGGTTTCGTATTTGTATAAATCACGAAACGCATCAGCTTCTGAATTGTTCCTGCGCAAGGGCTAGAGATTCTGCCTGTTCTGAGCACGGGAGGGGCAGACGAGGACGACTGCGGTCCACTTGCTGTGTTGTGGCAGGTCTTGATTCGCGATGAGCGGATTGTGACCTGCCATTCTTACCACAGTCAGGTGTCGGGTCACACGGTCAACAGAAGTTGCCCGTAAGACCCAACACAACTTCCGGGGCGTGGTGCTGGCGTAGGTGACCGGGTCAAACTTGCTTTGCCCCGGATTGTAATCACATGAAGATTCTAAAAGTGGGGAATGAATTGTCAGGAGGGCCCTTCGGCAAGCTCAGGACAAGCAGGCCTCCTGACCTGCGAAGGAGTCTTTCGTGCGATTCTAAGTCTAACTCGCGCGCTTGCTATCCTCAGAACGCTTGATGACTGTCGGACGTGCACCCTCGGCAATGACCTCTTTGGTTATCACAACTTCGGCAATCTCTTTGTCCGAAGGAATCTCGTACATTATCTCAAGCATCGCGCTCTCGAATATTGACCTCAACGCACGAGCACCGGTCTTGCGTTCTTCGGCAATCACAACCGCCGCTTCCAAAGCTTCCTGTTCAAACGTCAGGCGGACATTCTCCATCTCCAGCATCTTCTGATACTGGCGAGTGATAGCGTTCTTTGGTTCGGTCAGGATATTCAGTAGCGCTTCTTTGTCAAGGGGGCGAAGAGCCGCGTTGACTGGAAGGCGGCCAACCATTTCCGGGATAAGGCCGTATTCGATCAGGTCTGTCGGGACCACCTTTTCAAAAATGTCCGGGGAGTTATGATCAATCTTGATCTGCTGGGCATCAAATCCGACCGTCTTCTTCCCAACCCGCCGAGCGACAATCTTATCAAGACCGTCAAAAGCGCCGCCGCAGATGAACAGGATGTTCGAGGTGTTAATATGCACGAACGACTGTTCCGGATGCTTGCGCCCTCCTTTGGGAGGGATATTGGCAATCGTGCCTTCAAGAATTTTCAACAATCCCTGCTGGACTCCTTCGCCGGAAACATCACGGGTGATCGATGCGTTCCCATCTTTGCGGGAGATTTTGTCGATCTCGTCTATATAGATAATCCCGCGTTCGGTCTTCTGCTGGTTAAAATCAGAGGCCTGGTACAAACGGACCAGAATATTCTCGACATCTTCGCCCACATAACCGGCTTCGGTCAGAACGGTCGCATCGGCAATTGTGAATGGCACGCGCAAAAACCTTGCCAGCGATCTGGCAATCAAAGTTTTACCGGTACCGGTTGGGCCGATCAGCATGATGTTCGCTTTTTCAAGCTCAACATCGGATTTCTCTTTTTTGCCCGGCCCGCCAAACTTGGCCTGAACCTGTGAGTTGATCCGCTTGTAGTGATTATAAACTGCTACCGCGACAGTCTTCTTGGCCTGTTCCTGTCCAATCACATACTGGTCAAGGAAGTTCTTGATTTCCACCGGAGAAGGGAGGTCTTGAATTTCCGAGGCCTGTTCCTGATCGGGGGCGTTGTGCAGCAGATCACCGCAGAGCTCCACGCATTCGTTGCAGATGAATGACTCATGTCCGGAAAACAGGCGCTGAACCTGTCCGGCCGGTTTCCCGCAGAACGAGCAGCGTTGCGGCAGTTTAGGGTACTTTGGATCGTCAGTCATTTTATCCTATTTTGGTTTGTGGTCCTGCTAATCCAATCAACAGGACCGATAGCTTACCGTTCTCCGGCGCCGTAGACCTTGTCAATAATTCCGTACTCGGTCGCTTCTTCGGCCGACATAAAGAAATTCCGGTCCGTGTCCACTTCAATCTTATCAAGCGTCTGTCCGGTATGGTGCACCAGCAAATCATTGAGTCGTTTCTTGGTCTTGGTGAACTCTTCGGTCATAATAACAATATCGGAGACCTGACCCTGGGTTCCGGCCAATGGCTGATGGATCATAATCCGGCTGTTGGGCAATGCGGCTCTCTTGCCATTGGTCCCGGCGGCCAGAAGGAAAGCGCCCATAGAGGCGGCGATTCCCATACAGGTGGTTGCAATGGGAGGCTTGATAAACTGCATAGTATCATAAATAGCCATTCCGGCCGTTACCGACCCACCCGGAGAATTGATGTAGATATAAATATCCTTATCAGGATCTTCAGCTTCAAGGAAGAGCATCTGGGCAATGACGAGATTGGCAATATTGTCATCTATCGGAGAGCCGATAAAGATGATTCTGTCTTTGAGAAGCCGGGAAAAAATGTCATAGGCCCGTTCCCCGCGACCGGTCTGTTCGACCACCATTGGGACCAGGTGGTTGGCTCTGATTGTGTCGTCCATTACATCTTTCATTTCCGTCTGAGTCCTTTTCTCTATTTTTTAACCTCGACCACCTTCGCCTTGGCAATAAGGAAGTCCAGTACTTTTTCTTCCAGGATCGATTCGCCCAGGTTGGCGATCCGGCCCGATTGCTGTAAGGCCTGCTTGGCCTGCTCAACTGAAATCTTGTAGTTGTCAGCAAACTTCTTAATCAGATTCTCGGTATCCTCGGGTAAAACTTTGAGGTTTTCCATCTCGGCCAGCTTATGAAAGATCATACCCCACCGGAAAGTATTCTCACCGATTGGGCGGTATTGGGTCCGGACAGATTCCTCGTCAAGCTCCGGGTTCTCTTTTTTCTGCTCTTCGATAACGCTGGCAAGATATTCTTCAACCGATGCTTTTGGCACGGGCAGCTCATTTTTCTGGCACATCTGGCCGATTATCATGTTTTTCTGTTGCCTTCGGATCTGATCCTCTTTGTAGGTCTTAATATCTTCCCGAACCTTGATTTTTAACTCCAGTGCGGTTTTGGCCATTCCGGTCCGTTCCGCAAAAGCATCATCCAACTCAGGAATAATCCGCTCATTTATCTCCTTGAGCTCGCAACTATACTTTATCTGAGCGCCGGCGAATTTTTTATCCGTGTAATCTTCCGGGTAGTTGATTTCGATCTCTTTTTTGTCACCAATTTTCATGCCGGGAATTGAGTCCCGGAACTCTTTCATGGCCATCTGGTTGCCCAGATCAATCACCGACGCCGGAAATTCCGTGTCAGCCAGCACCATCTTGCTGTCCAGAATCTTGGTCAGATTAACAACAACAGTATCTCCCTCGGCGACCGGACGCTCGACTTTGCGAAGTTCAGCATGCTGTCGAAGCATGACCTGGGTCTGTTCTTCGACTTCTGCATCGGTAGCTTCAGTGTCAAGGGTGTGGATTTCGAGCCCCTCGGTGTCGATCTTCTCAATCTTGGGAAAGACCTCAACCTTAACGGTATAGCTCAGTACGCCGTCATCGGCTAGCTCAGCCGAAGTCAGAGTAGGGTAGGAGGCCACGGCCAGTTCTTTCTCTCGCACGGCCTGGGAATAGCTCTGCTTGATTAGTTCATCGATAACATCGCTTTTTACCTGTTCGCCGAAATTGGAAAGGATGATGTTTTTGGGTGCCTTACCTTTCCTGAACCCTTTTATCTGAGCATCCTTGCGCGCTTCGGCAATTTTGCTTTCAAAAAGCTCGTTATATTTTTCGGCAGGGACTTCAATCGACACCTCTCGGTTAATCTGATCGACTTCTTTAACATCAACGTTTTTCAGATTCATCAGCTTGTCCAGGTCCTTTAAGTTTGTTTTCGACAGTCAGTTACAAGTGCGAAAGGGGGGACTCGAACCCCCACTCCGGTTGAGGAACTGGATCCTAAATCCAGCGCGTCTACCAATTCCGCCACTCTCGCAGAACAGTCCAATAAATTACGATTATTGAGCGGAAATTGCAACGGCCAATTTCTTGGGTATCAAACTGGCCTCATAAGGGGTGGGCTGGAGCCGAGAACAGAATCCGAATACAATCAAATGCAGGTTAAAAAGCGTTTCACCTGCTACGGTCAGGGTTCAGATTCATCTGTTCTCCAGCTCTTTTAGCCAGTTGACAACCACCGTGAACTCTCCGCCTCCGGCAGAAACCATGGGCGTGGCCAGGATAAACTCGTTTCGATCGCTGGTGACACAATAGCGATGCTTCCCAAATCCACTGCTGGTGAGTCTCTTATTAAAAAGTGTGTCCGGCTTGCCGATAGTCAGTTTTCCCGAGTAGCTAATGGGAGTGGCAATGAAATCCCAGTTTGGCGCAAAATAGTAAAGCTCTTTTCCGTCGGCACTCCACTGCGGATATCTTCCGCCTCCCGATGATATCTGCCAGCGCCCCCCTCCGTCAACAAGCTCCAACACGTAAACTTCCGATTGACCAGACTCGTTTCCATAGTACGCCATGTACTTTCCATCAGGTGATATATCGGGGGATCGCTCTGAATACGGTGTCTTGACAACAATTTCGCTGAAGCTGCTGTCTTGAGTGTCAAACTTGGCAATGTTCCAATCACTCTGGACCATTGGACCGTAAAGCCAGCGACCGTCGGCCGATCTTGAAATTGCTGCTACGTGAAGAGTATCATCTGAATGGACCAGAGTTGCTTCTCCCAGACCATTGACCGCCTTCTTAAACATCTTAAACAGTCCGGACTTATTATTGGAATAATGAATGTACTTCCCGTCTCCACTCCATAGTGGCGTGATATCTGCCGCCTCACTAAATGTGATTCTTGTTCCTACGTCCCGCTCCAAATCATAAACCCAGATATCTGACTGATCGCCGTCATAGACGCTCATAGAGAGCTTGGATTCATCAGGAGAGAGAAAAATATCGTCAAACGACCCCGGTTCGCCAATCTGGCCAAGCTCTTTACCGGATCGATCTACCCTGATAATTTTATTGAACGAGATGGATGAATTGGTTTGAAAGGCCAGCGTTCCCTGATTGGAAAGACCAAACTCGGCCCGGTCAGCTTCACCAACTCCAACCTCATCCGTCAACGGTTTTGCTTCTCCGATAACTTCGAGCGTTCCCGGGTCAAACTTCTGTGCGAGAAGTATCCCATTCTTGAAATAGACCAGGAAACCGGGATCACAGTATTGTACTCGGGCATCGACCGGAAAGAGAGTGACAGCTTCACGAGTTTCAATATTTCCGACGCGGAGCAGGTAATTTCCGCCGATATCGGCCTTGTCACTCATTTGGGCAAGATATAGATAATTCTTCCCGTCCGGCAAAAACCAAGGCCAGGAGTGGGTGGTCTCGCCAGCCTCGCGATCAATACCGAGCAGTTGAGTTGGTGTCCCGCCGGAGGCAGCCACCATGTACAGGGAGTCACCCGGTCCGGCATCGTAAATAATATAGCCGCCCGATCCCCAGGAGCCGTCTGCTCCCTGGGTGGTTTCACAAATCAGTTGGGCCGGTCCCCCGGCAACGGGCACTTTTTTCAACTGGCTGCGCCCGACAATAAAGGCGATCTGCTTGCTGTCGGGGGACCAGAAGGGTCGATTGGCTCCTTCGGTCCCGAGCAACGGATAGGACTCAAGCGAGTTCAGCGGTCGTATCCAGACCATACCTTTCCCTTCGGCATCGATTGCCTTGAAAGCCAGATACTCACCATTGGGAGATACGCAGGGCCAGCTCACTTGCGAAATGTCGGTCTGGGTCTTGATTTTGAAGCGAATGAGGTTCTGGTCCGGGACTTCATAAGTATACCAGAGATAGGCAAAGAAAACCGCGGCCAGTCCGGTCAGCAACCCGAGCACACGAGCGAGCTTAAACTCAAATTTCCTCCGGGCCGCCACCTTGGCCGGCATGCCAACTATTGAACCGGCCTGGGCGATCCAGCGAAGTTCATCGGCGAGATCGCGGGCCGACTGCCAGCGAGCTTCCGGGTTCTTGTTGAGACACTTGGTCACAATGCGGTCAAAAGCGGGGGGGATCATAGAGTTAACGGTTGAAACCGAAGTCGGTTCACGCTCAATAATTCCGGCAATCATGCTGGCCTGGCTCTGCCCTTCAAAAGCTTTTTTGCCGGTGGCCATTTCGTAGAGCAGGGCGCCAAATGCGAAAATGTCTGATCGGGAATCAGCCTCTTTTCCTTCAAGCTGCTCCGGTGACATATACTGAATTGTGCCGAGGATGGTCCCGGTTCCGGTCAGCGGCGTAGTCTGTGTGATAGCGGAAAGACCGTCAACACGGCCATCGGAAATCTGCACTTTGGCCAGTCCAAAATCGAGCAGCTTGGCGCCGGTACTGGTCAGCATGACATTGGCCGGTTTGAGGTCACGGTGGACCAACCCCTGCCCATGAGCCTTGTCCAGGGCGTCGGCAATCTGACCGGCAATCTGGAGCATTTCATTCAGTGGCATCGGGCCGCGCTTGACACGTTCTGAGAGCGTCTCTCCCTCAATATATTCCATCACCAGATAGTTGTGCCCCTCCTCGTTCCCGATATCATGGAGAGTGCAGATATTGGGGTGATTGAGGCTGGAGATAGTCTTGGCTTCGCGTTCAAAACGCTGTTTGAGATCGGGATTGGCCGCAAAAGTGGGGGGGAGGACTTTGATAGCGACCGTACGGTCCAGACGGGTGTCTTTGGCTTTGAAAACTTCGCCCATTCCGCCGGCACCGGCCTGTTCAATTATCTCATACGGTCCAAGTTTCGCGCCCGGAGTTAGTGGCATATTTTTCCCAATCAGATTCTGGCCATAGCCGTTTATGAAAACTCTAATTTACCAAGATAGGTCCACTCTACCAATTATCAAGTAAAATGTGCAGACCAGAAGCCGTTGGATATTGTAGGTCATTTATATACCGCAGATGCTATAATAGGGGAACAAGTCCTTCTTCTGAGAGGTCAATACCATGTATTTGTTGGTTGAATCCCAAAACCTCAGGAAGATAGTAAACTGTGATTGAGTCAGCCTTGGCTTGCTTGAGCATTGTGCTGTCCAGTAAATAGACACATAATGGACTCTCTTCTGAGTTCGCCGCAGTCACTTGGATCTGTGGTTGCCACCATGCTGCAACGATAATTGATTTGGGTGACAGTTTGGCCGCCGCTCGATTGATTTCTTCAAC